>JAKOWL010000235.1 GCA_029781535.1 Pseudomonadota bacterium | reverse complement strand
AATACGTGCCGCCAGATCAAAAGACAGGGGATTTGGTGCACCGGTTTTATCAAAATCAGGCGCAGATCCATGGCGGCCTGAACGACAGATTTGCCGCCGTTTCCGATGCTGGCGGGCTGGTGATGGGTTATTACGATGGCCGCGATTTACCTTTGTGGAAATACGCGCAAAGATATACGTTGGCCGATAACTTCTTCCAAGCCGCTTTTGGCGGCTCGTTCCTTAACCATTTCTGGCTGGTTTGTGCCTGCACACCGCTCTACGAAAATGCGCCGGATAAGGTCACCATCAAACTCGATGCCAACGGAAACCTGCTGAAAGACGCCCAGGTGACAGAAGATGGTTTTGCAGTAAACACCCTGCAGCCCAGCACACCGCCGTTCCATGCTTACGCGCCAGCCAGGGAGCACCTGCCGCTGCAAACCATGCCCACCATCGGCGATCGGCTATCAGAGAAAGACATCAGCTGGGCGTGGTATTCCGGCGGGTGGAATGATGCACTGGCGGGCAACCCGTCCAGAAGCTTCCAGTTCCATCATCAACCTTTTGGCTACTTCAGTCGCTATGCCGCAGGCACGCCAGAACGTGCCGCACATTTAAAGGATGAAGCCGATTTCATACAAGCTATCGATAGCGGCACTTTGCCGGCCGTGGCTTTCTACAAGCCCGTTGGCGATAAGAACGAACACCCCGGTTATGCAGACTTGCTCACGGGCGAACAACATATCGCTGATTTGCTGGCACGTATCGAAGCCAGCCCGCAATGGAAGGGCATGGCAGTGATAGTCACTTACGACGAAAATGGCGGATTCTGGGATCATGTCTCCCCACCAAAAAAAGACCGATGGGGCCCGGGCAATCGTGTTCCGGCACTGATTGTTTCGCCCTATGCCAAGCGTGGCTTTGTCGATCACACCGAATACGACACGACATCGATACTCAAATTCATCGAAACGCGCTTCAACCTCAAACCACTCTCCGAGCGCGATGCCAATGCGAATGACCTAAGCAATGCATTTGATTTGCACTAAGCGGCAAATGTTGATTGTTTGGGCAGCCTGAACTTATCGCGCCAACCTGTTCTCTAAAAGGCTGTTGCAAGTTTCAGGATAATCCATGCGCAAACCACTCTTGGCAGTTTCACTCGTTCTCCCATTATGGCTATCCACCGCAAATGCGGCCGAATTCGATATGCGCCCCGGCTTGTGGGAGATCTCCACTACATCCGATCTGTTGCTGTTAGCCCCCGCCATCCCACCGGATCAGATGCAAAACCTGCGGGATCTAGCCAAAGAATATGGTATGGAAATGCCGCAAATAGAAAATGGCGCGGCAATCTCCAAAGTGTGCATCACCCAAGAGATGGCGAAACAAAAAACGCTGCCCAATTTTTATCAGAGCGAAACAGGCTGCGCCACCAAAAGCACAACCCGCGACGGCAACAGCTATAAGGCAGATTTTGTTTGCGAAAGCGCCGAGCTTAAAGGCAATGGCATCGCAGAAGGGCATTTAACAAGCGCAGAGAGCTTTTCAGGGCAGACCAGATTCACTGGCACCGCGCAAGGGGCGCCGGTCAACGAAAAGGCAGATGTCACCGGCAAATGGATGAGCGCAAGCTGCGGCGCGGTAAAGCCAATGTAGCGCAATGCGTGTCGGTTTTTTCACTGTGGTCATCCAAAATGGTGCATAAAACGTTAGAATGACACGTACGGAAACTACCAACGGAGTTTTAAATGAACAAATTCAGCATCCTTAAGCATTCCATTCTTGCTTTCGCTCTGGCTTTAGCCTCAGGTTCTGCATTGGCTGCAGATGTGGGCGTGTCCATCAGCGTCGGCCAGCCGGGGTTCTACGGCCGCATCGATATTGGCGAATTCCCTTATCCGGCACCCCGCGTCATCTATCGCGAACCTATCATCGTCCACCGGCATATCGTCGAAGAGTATGAGCCGATCTACCTGCGGGTGCCGCCTGGCCATGCAAAAAACTGGAGCCGCTACTGTGACCGCTATCATGCCTGTGGCAGACCGGTATATTTTGTAGAAGAACGCTGGTATAGAGATGACTACGTTCCCTACTATCGTGAGTACCATAACAGGGAATACAGAGAGTACGAGCGTCGTGGTTATGAAGACCATGGATACCGTGGCAGAGGTGACGACGATCATGACTGGGGCGACAGGGGTCATGGCAATGGTAATGGTAAAAACAAGCATAACCACGGCAGGAGATAGTTAAGCCAGCTTATCCATTAAGCTAAAGCGTTTAGTATCAACCATGGCGCCGCTATTGAAGCGGCGCCAGCAGTTTGTAAAGTTGGTTTCAATAAAAACAGAGTTACCCCCCCCATTTCTGGTGCCATCATGATGACAACCCCATCCCACAAAAAACTGCGTCTGGTGATTCATGGCCGTGTGCAAGGCGTGTTTTTCCGCCAGTCCATGCTGTATGAGGCGCACCGGCTAGGGGTTGCAGGCTGGGTAAGAAACCGCAGCGACGGCACGGTGGAAGCTGTGGTGCATGGCACCTCGGCAGCCGTAGATGCGCTTGTCGCTTGGGCACACCGCGGCCCGCAGCTTGCCCATGTAGAGCAGGTCGATATTGGCCCAGATGTGGGAGAATACAGCGGCTTCAAGATTGTTGCATAATCATGAAGACGATGCCTTTTCTCATGCAGGAAACATGATGGCTGGCAACAAAACTACCCAACCCTATGATTTCAGCCTGCCGGCAGGATACTCAACAGTTCGGCTGCAGAATTTATGTCTGGATGAGCAGAAAAAACTGCTGCCGCAAATCTTTGCCTTGGCTAGGGAACAATACCCTGAGTGGCCGGCAGAGCAGCTGCAAAACTGGCTGATGGCTCTTAACGGCGGTAACGAAAACGGCACCAAGATGGCAGTCTCCGCCGTACTGGATCAGCATGGTGACGTGGTGGGAACAAGCGCCATGGAGCTATATAGCAATGGCACCGCCATGATCAACTACAGCCTTGCCCGTAAAAGTGCCGCAAATTACGCTGCCTTAATCTATGCGGCCACTCAAGATATGGCAGCGGGTATCAAACAGCTGCAGGCACGCGGCGAGACCATCCATTTTGTAGGCAAGGAACATCATCTGGAAAGCCTGCGGGCCATCGCCGGTTATTATGCCGTGAACCAGGTACCGATAGATGGCCCCACTTCCCTTTTAACGGAGCAGGTGAAATATTACGAGGTTGCCTATGGCGACCCAAAAGATGTGGATAACCAGGTCAAGATAGACCATGCGCATAAGCTTGCCGACCCTAAAGATGGCTACACTCAAGAGGAAGATGTGCACCTATGGCTGATTGGCGGTTTCACCCCTAGCAACCCAAGCAAACCGCTGGCCGAATCCCTGCGGGCACTAGCGGAATCCTATACCAAAGAACACAGCATATTCCGCGAGAAAGACTACCGTTTAGACCCCGGCTATCTCTCGCTTTACCAGCTAGCCGACAACCTGCCCGAATCCGCCACTTACCAGCAAGCGGTGCAAGCCTCGGCATTAGGGGTTGCGCAGTATATGGGCTTGCAGTGATTTTGATTGATTCGTTAAATTTTCATTAGCAAAGCCATCGGCCTGGAAGGCGCATCCAGCTTGCCTTTCAGGGCAGGTGGTTTGATAATGAAACGCGCGCGTACTTGAGGGATTTGGAATGTAGGGCGGGTGAGCGTGGCGTTATTTCCCGGAGGAAAGGGTCGCTTCCGATTGTGTAGCCAAAGAATTTAAACTTTTGTAATTCTCTAGTATTTTGTAAATGGCACTTCGACGATATGTATTCATTTCCGCAGCCATGTTAAATGGCTGTCCATCTATTCGAGATACTACGGAGGCGCCTTGCTCTGTGTTGCTTGCTTTTAATGCTTTGCCTACTACCGATGATAAGTTATCTCTGCTGTTCGGATATAAAGGTAAAACGGAGTAGTCGAGGCCTTGCTCAGAGATGGCTTGCTTTACAGTTATAAATTCTTCGGGATCTCGATACACTGGCGATTTTTCTTTGATGTCCGCAATCATAATATCGTGGGCATATAACTTTTCATCATGAGCAATTAATCTTGGGGCGACGGCTTGCTTAATGGCTTCTAGCAGTGTTTCTTGGGTAACAGGTGTTTTTCTTTCATTTTCAGAATTGAGCATACTAGCCAATGCTCGTTCTTGAAGGTCATAACCCCAATTAATTAAATTTTCATAGTTATTGTGAAATTTTTCTATTTCGCGCTGTTCATTGATTGGCCTACTTCTATAACCTGTTTGATACCATTCTCTGTCGAATGCTCTGAGTAAGCCACCAACAGCATGCCACCTATAAACAACTGTATTCGAATACTGCATTTCTAGGGAGCCACCTGCAGTGTCTTTCTTGAATAAAGCTTTGTTTGCAAGTCCTTGCTCAAACCATTTCATTAAGCTCTCTGGCAACTGTAATGCTCTCGCCCAAGACCTGGCTGATGCAAATACACGACCACCGCTTAGCAGGTAATTAAGTCGATTACCATTTGGCGCTAATTCCGTCATTTGAATAACATTTGTTAACTCATTCATATTTTGTATCCCATGAGAAATGTTGTGACACTTTTCACATACTGGTATTAAGCTATGTGGGTGTTCTTCACCAAAACGTTTAGGGTAAGTTACGTGATGAACTTGAGTTGCTATATCCCCACAATATTGGCAGAAGCCATCCGTTCTTGCTAAAGCAACGCTTCTTTGCTTTTGCCAAGTCTCGGATTGAAGGTGTTTTTTATAAGCAGACTTTCTGTCCATTTATCTGTATTGATTAACCACACTTACTATCACCACAATTCAGGCAGGTCAGGCAGTTGTCCATCACCACCATAGCTTTGGTACTTCATGTATGCACCTTACCCATTCTTATCCAGATGAACCGCATCCCTGTAACCAGCACTGCTAGGAGCACCAATAACATTGCTACGTAGCTGAAAATCCTGCGCTCGTGTGCAGCAATGCGGGCATCCAGAACATCAAGGTCGGCTACTTTGGCATTCGGCCCCAATAGTGTTTCCAGTACCGCCGTAGCTCGCTCGGCGCGTGCGGAAATGAGTAACACTTTATCCAGTTTGGCCGCAAACGGAATATCACCAGCTTTGTCTTCATATAGCTTGTTTACAACGCGTTCCGCAGCTAACGATGCTTCCAGGCTGTTCTGGGAGATATCTTTTATCTGGTTCAGCATGGGTTGGTAAGTGGTAGCCCGGGAATCCAAAGCGGAAAAGAATGCTTCCCGCTCACTTGCCAAGTGCTCAGGCAGTAAATGGAAATCAGTCGCCGCCGTTTGCAGGATGGGGCGATAGAGTTCCATTTCCTGCTGGATCTGTTGACGTTCCTCGCTGAGTCTGGCTTGGGCGCGGTTCGTTTCCTCGATCAGTTGACGTAGGGTTTCGCGTATTGATTTGGCTTCATCCAGATATTCGACAACCTCAGGCGATGATAGCAGATGGCTTACAAGCAGCTCCCCGCGCCATTGGGCCAGCATAGGCATATGGTTAGCCAGAAACAATGCCCGATCAGCCATTTTGCGGGTTTCATTCAACTCGTGTGCCGTTTGTGAAACCGGAGCGAGCAGGCCGACATTCGACGTATTGGAATCCAGTTGAGTTCCGGGCAAATCCAGGTTCTGGAAACGGATGAACGCTACGTCGGTTTGTTCAGAACGTTGCTCATACCATGCGTCAATACGCGCATTAAGTTCCTGCATGTCACTTGCAGGGATAACATGACTGGCCAAGGCGTCAATAGCCAATTCCAGCTTTGCCAGTACGTCGTTGATGTCGGTCGCCTGTTCCGTACTCACGCCTTTTGGGCCGCCATTCTTCCATACCAGGTGTTGCAGCCTCACCATCACTCGCATATCGCGCAAACCATGCAAGGGGTTCTGTTCTATGGCAATAGAAACCGCCGAAGCAGCAGAAGCTGTTTTGAATCGCTGAAAGACCTCGCGTTCTTCTGACGACTTGGACGTTTTGGTCGCATTTTCGGCTGCCTGTACGACACGCTGGATGTAGCGGTCAGCGAATGCTTGGAGCTCCTGATGCAATTCGGCATCAGTCAGCATGGCTTTATCGCCAAATATACCAACCGACTGAGGGTTTGATGAAGATTGAGCATTACGGACAGTATAAAAATGCCCGGTGGTCTGTTGTGGCGGGCTAACGCAGGCCGTCAGCATCAAGGCAGTCAGAAATGCTGCTCGAATCGTCCAGTTCTGATTAGTTATGAGTTTCATACCATCTAGCACAAAAAAGGAGCCGAAGCTCCTTTTTTGTTACCCACATTTACTGTCACCACAATTCAGGCAGGTCAGGCAGTTGTCCATCACCACTACTGCTTTGGTGCTGCACTTGTTGCACAGCTGGGCGCCTTTGGGGAAGCCATCGGTGGTGATCTCTTCCTCACTGATGGAGTGTTTTTCCAGATATTCGGCTTTTTTCTGGTCTACCAGGCTTTGCTGGTGCTCGTCCAAGCCGGGGCGTTTGAGCATGCCGATCTGGATCAGGTGGTTTTCCAGCACTTCGCCAATCTCGGCCACCAGGCTGGGCACGAATTTGCCGCCGCGTTTGTAGTAGCCGCCGCTTGGCTCGAACACGCTTTTAAGCTCTTCCACCAGAAAAGTCACATCGCCGCCCTTGCGGAACACGGCAGACATCACGCGGGTGAGTGCCACGATCCACTGAAAGTGGTCCATGTTCTTGGAGTTGATGAATATCTCGAACGGGCGGCGGTGTTCCTGTGGGGTGCCTTCGTTCATGATGACATCGTTGATGGTGATGTATAGCGCGTGCTCGGTCACCGGGGTTTTGATCTTGTAGGTGTTGCCTATCAAGATATCCGGGCGGCTTAATGGCTCACCCAGCTGGATGATCTCGGCCTTGGCTTGCGCTGCCTGTTTAGCCGCTGCTTCTACCGCGGCAGCTTCTTTGGCTTTGTCTTCCGGGGTGACTACGTTGTAGCCAGTGATTTTTTTCTCGATTTTGATTGTCATGTTCGTTCTCCTCTACGGCCTTAGAATTTACCGTAATAGCCTTCTTTCAAGGCATCGTACAGGTTAGCAGCAGTGTGTGTCTCGCCATCGTATTCGATCTCTTCGTTACCTTTGGCTTCGATCACGGTGCCGTCATCCAACGTGAATTTATACGTGGTGTTCTCCAGGTCTTTCTCGGTTACCAGCACGCCCTGGAACGCTTCTGGGTTGAAGCGGAAGGTGGTGCAGCCTTTCAGGCCTTTGTCGTATGCGTACAGGTAGATGTCTTTGAAATCCTCAAAGTCGTAATCTGTCGGCACGTTGATGGTTTTGGAGATGGAGCTGTCGATCCACTTCTGCGCGGCAGCCTGGATATCCACGTGGGCCTTGGCCTTGATGGTGGATGAATCAATAAAGTAATCAGGCAGTTGTTCATCCGGATTAGTGGAGAAAGGCATGGCTTTCGGGTTGATAAGCTCGCGGTAGGCCAGCAGCTCGTAGCTGAACACGTCTACTTTCTCTTTGGATTTTTTGCCTTCGCGAATCACGTTGCGGGCATAGTGGTGCGCGAAAGATGGTTCGATACCGTTGCTGGCGTTGTTGGCCAGGCTTAAGCTAATCGTGCCGGTTGGTGCGATGGAGCTGTGGTGCGAGAAACGGCAGCCTTTGGTGGCGATCTGGTTACGCAAGCCTTCTGGGAACTGCTGCATGTAGCGGCTGTATTTGCCCATCAGTACCTTGCCGGTGATCTTCTGGCCAACCTTGATACCGTCTGCCGCCATTTCAGGACGCATGCGCATCATGTCGGCAGTGACTTCGAACTTCTCTTCCATGATTGGGGCTGGGCCTTTCTCTTCGGCCAGCTGTACGCCCACATCCCAGCCCACTTCGGCCATCACGCGGGTGACTTCCTCGGTGAACTTGATGGAATCTTCATCGCCGTATTTCATTTTCAGCATGGCCAGAGTGGAGCCCAAGCCCAGGTAGCCCATGCCGTGGCGACGTTTACGCATGATCTCGTCACGTTGCTGTTGCAGCGGCAAGCCGTTGATTTCCACCACGTTGTCCAGCATACGGGTGAAGATGCCGACGGTTTCGCGATACTCTGCCCAGTCGAAGTAAGCTTTGTCTGTGAACGGTTTCTTCACGAACTTGGTCAGGTTGATGGAACCCAGCAGGCATGCGCCGTAAGGCGGCAGTGGCTGCTCGCCGCATGGGTTGGTGGCGCGGATGTTCTCGCAGTACCAGTTGTTGTTCATCTCGTTCACGCGGTCGATCAGGATAAAGCCTGGCTCCGCAAAGTCGTAGGTGGAAGACATGATGACATCCCACAAACGACGTGCCTTGATGGTTTTGTATACACGGCAGGCAACCTTGCCGGCATCCGGGCCGTCGGCCTTGGTGAGGTATTTGTTCTTCACCGGCCAGTCGCGCCATACCACCTGGCTCTCGTCGTTGATGTTCAGGCCGTCCACGATGGATTCTTTCTCGGTGACAGGGAAAGCCAGTTTCCATTCGGCATCGGCTTTCACCGCTTCCATGAACTCTTTGGTGATGAGGCAGCTCAGGTTGAACTGGCGCAAACGGCCAGCTTCGCGCTTGGCTTTGATGAAGTCGGTCACGTCCGGATGGCTGATGTCGAATGTCGCCATTTGCGCACCGCGGCGGCCGCCGGCGGATGACACGGTGAAACACATCTTGTCGTAGATGTCCATGAACGACAGCGGGCCGGAGGTGTAAGCACCTGCACCAGCCACGAACGCGCCTTTTGGACGCAGGGTGGAGAACTCGTAACCGATACCGCAGCCAGCCTTGAGGGTGAGGCCGGCCTCGTGCACTTTGCCGAGGATGTTGTCCATGCTGTCTTCGATGACGCCGGAAACCGTGCAGTTGATGGTGGAAGTGGCAGGCTTATGCTCCAGCGCGCCAGCGTTGGAGGTGATGCGGCCGGCAGGGATGGCGCCATGACGCAAAGCCCACAGGAATTTCTCATGCCATTCGGCTTTCTTCTCCTCGGTGGTCTCTACATCAGCCAAAGCACGCGCAACGCGACGATAGGAGTCGTCCATGTCTTTATCGACATGTTCACCTGTTTTTGTTTTCAGGCGATATTTCTTGTCCCAGATATCGAGCGATACTGATTGCACAGGAATCGCGGCGGCTTCTTCGTGCGCGGACAATGCGTCTTTGGCTTGCGTATCTATGGCTTTTAGCATTACTTTCCCCCATTGCTTTTTTTGCGTTTACCGGCGTGATAGGCCGGCTGCATCATTATTTGGACATGTAGACGGAAGCTAAGTTTAGTGTGAATAAGTCTCCGTCAAACACAACATATTGTGTTGATTGCGAGAATTTATGCCTTTATTTTGTGTGCGTCAATACTCTTTTTTGAATTATTTCTAATTTTATTTTTTGTAAAAAGTATTGTGTTTTTGTAAAAGCACGACAGGCTTTGAATTTCGGTCGGGTGAGCAATTACTCACGCGCAAAATTTTTAAAAAACGAATTTTTTTGTGAGAGAATGCCCATGCATATGTACCGATTCTTATATACCTTGCTGTTATATTTGCTGTTGCCGCTGGTGCCCGTCAAACTGATTTGGCGTGGTATCCGGCAGCCGGAATACCTGCGGCACTGGGGCGAACGCTTTGGCTTTTTCGGACGGCCTTCCAAAAAACCACTTATCTGGCTGCATTGCGTGTCGGTGGGAGAGACGCGTGCCGCCGAGCCGCTGGTGCGCGCGCTGATGGTGAATTATCCGCAGCACCATATCCTGCTGACGCATGGCACCCCCACTGGCCGCGCTACCGGCAAAGCATTGTTTGGCGATACGGTGCAGCAAGTGTATCTGCCTTATGATTTGCCTTATGCGGTGCAGCGTTTCTTGCGGCATTTCCAGCCGAGCATCGGCCTGATCATGGAAACCGAACTGTGGTTCAACCTGATCGCCGCATGCAAAAAGGCAAATATTCCTTTGCTGCTGGTGAATGCACGCCTCTCGGAAAGGTCGGCCAAAGGTTACGCCAGAATAGGCGGGCTGGTGCGGGAAGGTTTGCAGAATCTGACAGTTATTTCCGCCCAGACCGAAGCTGATGCCAAGCGTTTGCGTTTGCTGGGCAAGACGCAGGTATCCGTAGCAGGTAATCTGAAATATGACGTCAAGCCGCCCGAAGGCAGCGAATTACGCGGCAGCAGATTACGGACGTTGTTCGATACCGGCAAGCCGATATTCCTGGCAGCCAGCACGCGCGAGGGTGAGGAACGCCGCATTCTGGATGCGGTGGAAGGCCTGGATATCCTGACGGTGATCGTGCCGCGCCACCCGCAACGCTTCGACAAGGTTTCCGACATCATGCGCAACCGCGGCCTGAGCTTTCAACGCCGCAGCCAGCTGACCTCGGCAGTACCGCCGCATACGCAAGTGATACTGGGTGATAGCCTGGGGGAGATGTTCAGTTACTATGCCGCGTGTGATTTCACTTTCATTGGCGGCAGTTTGCTGAAATTCGGCGGGCAGAACCTGATTGAAGCAGCGGCCATGGGCAAGCCCATCATCATCGGAAAATATACATATAACTTTGCCGAACCGAGCAAGAATGCCGTGCGCATGGGAGCGGCAATTCGGGTCAGAACCAAGGAGGAATTGCGTGAGCAGATACTCTACCTGCTGCATAACCCCGCCAAGCGTGAAAGGATGCAGGCAAAGGCGTTGCAATTCTGTGAATCTTCTGGCGGCGCAGGTAAGCGCTTGCTGGAGCTGGTGGCGCCACTGATAAAGCAGCTTTGACCGGGATTTATTTGATAAGCGCTGCCAGCGCCTTGAAATGGGGGTGCCTGGCGTTCCCCAGCCATTCAAATATCACGGATTCGGCATTGGTGATGATACAGCCGGCATGGCCCAATCTATCCAATGCATTGGCCTGATTCGCCGGATTGCGCGAGATGACGGCATCCTGTATTACGAATACCTGTTTTCCGGCAGCCAATAAGTCCAGTGCAGTCTGCAGAACGCAGATGTGCGCTTCCATTCCGGTTAGGATGATTTGCGGCCTGTCACGGTGCAGCTGTTGGCTGAACCTGGGTTCTTCGCAGGCAGAGAAGGCGGTCTTGGCGATGGGCGTATGGTCGAGGTGCTGTTTGATTTCCACCGAGGTCTCGCCAAGGCCTTGCGGGTATTGCTCGGTAGCGATGACAGGCACTTCACATAGCTTGGCCGCTAGCAACAGAGTCGCCGTGTTCTGGATCATTCCACCTATCGTATCGGCAGGCATCACGCCACACAGCTTGGGCTGGATATCGATAACGATGAACTGGCTGGTGATGGCGCTGAGTTTAAGGGCTTGCATCGCCAGTAAATATGTCAGAACTCGAATTTTTGCGCTTGTGGCGCGTTGATTAGCTCGGGCAGGCATGTCTCAAACAAGACATCTTCGCGGTACGCGTCTTGAGTGACGCGCTGAATCAGAGTGGCCTGCATCACAGGGGCTTCGCCCAGCACGATCAACATGCGGCCGCCCACATTTAGCTGCTGGCGCACACCAGCAGGTTCGACCGGGCAGGAGCCTGTATAGACGATCACGTCGAACGGTGCTTGCTGCCGCAAGCCGTCAATGCCATCCGCAACCAGCAGGCTCACATGATGAATGTCTTGTTCCGCCAGATTTTGTGCGGCTTGATGGCTGAGGTCGGCATGGATTTCCACGCTGGTGACATGCGCGCTGAGTTTTGACAGCAGGGCAGCGAAATAGCCGCTGCCAGTACCGATATGCAGTACGCGGTCGGTCTTTTGCAGGCTCAGGCTCTGCAGCATGCGGCCTTCCAGTTTTGGGCTGAGCATATGCTCCCCATGCCCCAGCGGAATCTCGATATCCGCGAAAGCCAAACCGACATAGTCCTTTGGTACAAATGCTTCGCGCGGTACGTCGTTGAGCAGTTGCAGCACTGCAGGGTCCAGTACCTCCCAAGGACGTACCTGCTGCTCGATCATGTTAAAACGCGCAGTAGCGTTTGCGCTGTTATTCATCGTATTTGTTCGCATGTCTGTTATCTGTCTATCAAGTTATTCACATTATTATACTGGATTTATTCGTCCACTTTGATGCGGAACCATGCTGCATACAGCGCTGGCAAAAACAGCACCGTCAGCAGCGTGGCGACTGTCAGGCCGCCCATGATGGCAACCGCCATCGGGCCGAAGAACACGCTGCGCGTCAGCGGGATCATCGCCAGGATTGCAGCGGCGGCAGTCAGCACGATCGGGCGGAAGCGGCGTATCGTGGATTCCACGATGGCCTGCCATGGCGCTATCCCGGCTGCCTTGTCTTGGTCGATCTGGTCGACCAGAATGACCGAGTTGCGCATGATCATGCCTGATAAAGCGATTGTTCCCAGCATGGCGACAAAGCCAAACGGCTGGTTGAACAGCAGCAGGGCTGCGGTGACGCCAATCAATCCCAATGGCGCAGTCAGTAGCACCAGCAGCATGCGCGAGAAGCTCTGCAGCTGGATCATCAGCAAGGTCAGTACCACGATAAGGAACAGCGGAAACCCCTTGGCTACCGATGCCGCGCCTTTGGCGGATTCTTCCACTGCGCCACCTGTTTCTACAGTAACGCCAAGCGGGAGATTTTCTTTAATTTTCGTCAATTCTTCTTCGACCTGGGCTGAGACTACCGGTGCCTGGATATCGCCGCGCAGGTGCGCGCGTACCGTGAGTGAGGGAACACGGTTGCGTCGCCAGATCACCCCTTCCTCGAAACCCGACTGGATGGTGGCGACTTGCGACAAAGGTACTCCTTTACCTGACGGGGTGATGACCATCAGGTCGCCCAGACGTGACAGTCTGGTACGTTCGATTTCCGGTCCACGCGCTACCAGGTCGATGCGTTCGTTGCCTTCGCGGAACTCGGTGACATACAGCTCGCTCATCGCGCCATTCAGGATGGTGGCGATATCTACCGAGCTGACGCCCAACAGGCGGGCTTTAGCCTGGTCTATCTGTACTTTGATGACCTTGCTTGGCTCTTCCCAGCCAAGCTGCACGTTCCTGAGGTTGGGGTTTTCGCGCATGATAGCTGCGATCTGGTTGGCGATCTCCCTGACCTTGGCGATGTCATAACCATCCACACGGAACTGTACCGGGAAACCTACGGGGGGGCCGTTTTCCAGCCTGAGCACCGATGCCCGCAAACTCGGGAAATCAGTTTCGAACAAGTGCAGCAAGTCATTGCGCAGCGCTTCGCGTTGCTCCATCGATTTGGTGAGGATCACCGTTTGTGCAAAGCCGCGATGCGGCATCTGTACGTCCAGCGGCAAATAGTAGCGAGGCGCGCCGGTACCGATATAAGCGACGAAATTATCGATACCCTGATGCTGATTGTTCCACCGGGTCAGCCAGGCTTCCAGTTTTTTGACTTCGCTATTGGTGGCCTGGTAACTCGCGCCTTCGGTCATGCGAAAGTCCACGACAAGCTCTAGCCTTGTGGAGTCCGGGAAGAATTGCTGCTGTACTTTGGCAAACCCAAGTACGGCTATGACGAACATCGCCAAGGTGATCAGGATGACCGTTTTGCGATAGCGCACGCAGGCAGTGACCAGTTTGCGGAACGCGCGGTAGAACACGGTGTTATAAATGTCATGATGATGTACATCATCCTTTTTTGTATTGCTAGAACCTACATGGAATAAGCCTTTCAGCCATGCCATGAATCTGTTTTGTTTGGGTTTTTCGTTATAGTCTGGCAGCAAGTGGTATCCCAGGTAAGGGACAAAGACCACCGCAGCGACCCATGAGATCAGCAGTGCGATGGCGCTGACCTGGAAGATGGAACGGGTGTATTCGCCGGTGGATGAAGTGGCGGTGGCGATAGGCAGGAAGCCTGCTACGGTGACCAGCGTGCCGGTCAGCATGGGCATGGCAGTGGATGTGAAGGCGAAAGAGGCCGCTTTGACGCGGTCCCAGCCTTGTTCCATTTTAGATGACATCATCTCTACTGCGATGATGGCATCATCCACCAGCAAGCCTAGCGCTAGAATCAATGCGCCCAGCGATATCTTGTGTAGGCCAATATCAAAACTGTGCATGACCAGGAAAGTGGCGGCGAGTACGACCGGGATAGAGATGGCAACGACGATGCCGGTACGTATGCCCAAAGACAGCAAGCTGACGCCGAGCACGATGATCAGAGCTTCCATGAGCGAATGTACGAAGTCGTTGACTGAATTGGCGACGATTCTGGATTGTAACGTGACAGGCTTGAGTTCAACGCCTACAGGCAACTGATGCTGGATGCGCGCGATTTTTGCGTCCAGCGCATGGCCTAGCTGAATGACGTCACCGCCTTGCCGCATGCTGACACCCAACAACAAGGATTCTCTTCCGTTAAAGCGTACGGTGTCTCGCGGCGGGTCTTCATAGCCCCTGTAGATGTGGGCGACATCGCCAAGCTTGAAATCGCGATTATTGGCACGCAGCCGCAGTTCGCGCAAATCGCTCAGTGCATCGTAACGGCCTGAGACATCGATGCGAATGCGCTCTTGCGGTGATTCATAGGTGCCTCCGCGTACGATGGCATTCTGCGTTTGCACCAGGTTGACCAGTGTGGGGATATTGATGCCGATGCTGGCCAGTTTTGCGTTGGATATCTCGATATAGACACGCTGTTTCTGTTCACCAAAGAAATCCACTTTGGCGACATCCGGCGTTTTCAGCAGCGCAGCGCGAATGACTTCCGCCTGCTGCTTCAGGCTGAAATTATCCAGTCCATCGCCGGTGAGCGCGTACATGCTGCCATAGACATCGCTGAACTCATCATTGAAGGTGAGGCTCTCGATGTTCTGTGGCAGCGTGTGGCGAATATCCCCTACCTTTTTGCGTACCTGATACCAGATATCGGGGATTTCCTTGGAAAAAGTATCATCCTTGATAACGAGGAAGATGAGCGATTCGCCGGGACGCGAATAGCTGCTGGAATAATCCAGGTGCGGCGTTTCCTGCAGTTTCTTTTCCAGTTTGTCGGTGATCTGCTGTTCGACTTCATAAGCGCTAGCGCCAGGCCAAGTCGTGCGTACCAGCATGACTTTGAAAGTGAACGGCGGATCTTCAGATTGGCCTAGTTTGGTGTAAGCCAGCATGCCGGAGATGGTCAATACCAGCATCAGGTATAGCACCAGTGCCTGATGTTTGAGAGCCCACTCCGAGAGATTGAAGCGAGATTTCGTGATTTCTGGCATATCTATCATTGCTGGGCTTGTTGGATTTGCGGTGTCACCTGTTGGCCTTTGACGAGTGTATGTACGCCGACGATGGCAACCATTTCCCCTGCCTGTATACCTTGCCTGATCGCGACACCTTGTTCGGTAAAGTTTCCGATACTTACCGGACGGGGGTTGGCGATGCCGTTTTTATCTACTACCCACACCAGGGTTTGACCATTTTTCTGCGTCACGGCGCTATTGGGCACAATGATCTCGGTATCTGCATTATCCGCAAAGCGCACCCCTGCGGTCATGCCGAGTAGTACCTTGCCATCCGGGGCGTCGAATTTCACGCGAACATTGAATGTGCGTGTCGCGGAATCCGCAGCCGGCGCGATTTCCCTCACCGTACCTTGGTAGCTGTTGCTGCGGTCTGCCCATAACTTGATGATCGCCTTATTCCCGATCTTGACATTAGCCATGCGCGACTCAGGTACGGCAACCTGAACCTCAATCTGCCGGGTATCCACGATCTGTGTGACCATTTCACCGGCTTCTACCACTTGACCAGGTTCAGCATGAATCTGTGTGATGACGCCGTCCCTGTCTGCAACCAGGCTGGTATAACGTGATTGGTTGCCGGAGACGGCTGCCTGGGCCTTGGTCTGATTGACGCGTGCTTCAGCGGTTTTCAGCTCGGCTTCGTATTTGTCCAGTGCGGAAGGGGTAATGAAGTTTTTACTGACAAGCTGGCGCTGGCGCTCTACTTCTGATTTTGCCAAAACATAGTTCGCCTCTGCGGCGCGTACATCTGCGGTGGCGGCGGCAACATTGAACTGGGTGTCGGTGATATCCAGCCTGGCCAGCACCTGTCCTTTTTTGACCTGGGCTCCAACTTCTGCTTTACGCTCCACGATTTTTCCGCTGATACGGAAGGCCTGGTTGGATTCGTACCTGGATTTCACTTCACCCACCAGCGCCATGCCTTGATTGATGTCGGCTTTGCCGGCAATGATGACCAGTGCAGGCCGAGGCGGAGCCGGTGGTTCCACAGGTTTTTCGCACGCTACAAGCAATGCGGTCAGTGCCAGAATGATCAGGCGTGGTTTCATCAAAGTCATCTTAATAGACCATTCATTAGTAAGTGCTGCATCGTGTATACACGTGCTTCGATATTGCGCCAGTTGACCCAGCAGTCTTTCGACATGGTGATTTCCAGGGCACACACGCCATGCATGCCGGCCCACATGGTTTGGGCGATGAGCTCCGGGTCGGTGAATTCTGGTTTGAATTTCTGCGCATCAAAGGCTGCTTGTATGATGGACTTGAGCTGGAAATAAGCATCCTGCTCCGGGTGGTTCTGCTGCAGGCCGATGGTCTCCGGGGTGAATGGCTCGTGCGGGGTCATGAACATCAGTCGGTAGTGATTAGGATGGCTCAGTGCGAACTGCACATAGCCTTGTCCTAATGCGATCACCTGTTCAACCGGGTCGGCAATTTGCAGGATGTGCTTTTGCGCACTTGCCAGCATCAGGAAATCGGTTTCACAAATCGCACGCAACAGGCTTTCCTTGTCAGTGAAATGCAGGTAGATGCTGGTTGCGGAATAACCGATCCGCTTGGCAATCTCACGCATGCTCACCGCTTCTACGCCTTGACTCACGAACAGCTCGCGCGCTGCATCGATGATGCGGGTACGCAGCAGTAGTTTTTCTGCATCGGTCTTGAGTCTTGGCGGCATGGTTTCTGTAAACGTTATGCTTGTAATTCACAGTTGATTAACAACGTTAAGTTAACAGTGTTAACTATAATTGTCAATGCACGTGAGATGTAGTTGTAGCCCGATTATTTCAGCTGGTAAAGGTCAAGCTTGTTCCAGAGGGAGCGCTCGCTGATTTCCAGTAATTTGGCAGCCTTGGTTTTGTTACCCTTGCAGGCAGCCAACGCTTCAATGATCAGTTTCTTTTCGATGTGTGCCACGGCCTGCGGGATAGAGAGGGACTCTGTGGCGTTATTCTGCAGGCTGATGTCTGCGGGTCTTTCAGTGGTGGTGTCATTTAATGGTAGATGCTCCGGCAGAACAGTATCGCGACCGGAGAGAATTGCAGCGCGTTCCAGAACATTTTCAAGTTCACGCACATTGCCCGGCCAGTTGTAACGATTGAGTTTTTCTAATGCTTCAGCAGAGATTTGTGTCTGATGTTTACCCAGAAAGTAACGGGCGAGAATTTCTATATCTCCGTAGCGTTCACGTAGAGGCGGGGAGTTAAGGCTGAACACGTTAAGACGATAATACAGATCTTCGCGTAGCTTTCCCTGGTTGACTGCTTCCATAGGGTCGCGGTTGGTGGCGGCAATCACCCGGATATCCAGAGGTATATGTTTGTTGCTGCCCAGTTTTTCGATCACGCTAGCCTGCAAGGCGCGTAGCAATTTGGCCTGCAGCTGAATGGGCATCTCGGTGACCTCATCGAGAAACAAGGTGCCGCCATCTGCCAGCTCGAATTTACCGATACGTTCCTTTTGCGCACCCGTGAAAGCTCCCTTCTCATGGCCAAACAACTCGGATTCCATCATCTCGGCCGGGATGGCCGCACAGTTCACGGCGACAAACAGCTCGTTCTTTCTTGGGCTGGTTTGATGAATCGCTTGTGCGATAAGCTCTTTCCCTGTGCCGGTCTCACCGGTGATGAGCACGGTCGCTTTTTCAGGCGCTACTTGCTGGATCATCTTTTTGAGCGTTTGCATCGCGGCGCTTTGCCCAACCAGATTGCCAACTGAGGATTGGTTGGCGGTTTTGAAATAGGCATTTTCTCTGGAGAGCCGTTCGACGGAGAGCGCCTTGGCAATGGCGATCTCAAGCGTTTCCAGATCGAAAGGTCGTAAAATATAATCTGCCGCTCCCAGTTTCATGGCTTCCACAGCGGTTTTGATTTCGCCCTGTGCGGTCACCATAATGAATGGCAAATGCTCGTTGGACTCCCTGATTGCCCTCAATAGCTCCAGGCCATTCATGCCTGGCATATGCAGGTCGCTCACCACCAGGTCTACTGCTTGGGATCTGATGATATCCAGCGCTTCACGCCCGTCAGCTGCTTGCAAAGGTTGGTAGCCGGTCTGCCTGAGGCTGATTTCCAGCAAGCGCCGCATATGCGGTTCGTCATCGACAGCAAGGATTTTTTTATGTGTGGTCATAGGTGGGATTGCATCATGGGCAATGAAATTGTAAACCTTGCGCCACCAAGATGGCTAGAACCGTAGAGGATGCTGCCCTGGTGTGATTGAATGATCTGGCGCACTATGGCCAGACCCAAACCTACGCCACCTGCCCGCTGGGTAAAGAACGGTTCAAAGATATGTGCTTGATTCTCTGCAGGGATGCCTGGGCCGTTGTCATCTATGCGAATCTCGACTTGTCGTTCTAGCGGGGTGATGTGGATTTCAATCTCACCATTGTCGGGCAAAATCTGGATGGCGTTTTGCAGCAAATTCATCAATACCTGGGTCATCTGGCCAGCATCCGCATGGATGGTGGCTTCCTGCGCAGTCAGATTTACATTGATTCCCTTGGCTTCTGCTTGAGGTTTCAGCATGGCGACCACTTGTGTGGCCAAAGCGGTGATGTCCAGTGGTCTGAAATCAGGTTTGCGCGGCCTGGCTGAATCGATCAGGCTAGTTACCAGATTGTTCAACCGTTCGGTTTCAGAGACGATAAATCCTACGACCTCGTACCCCTCCTTGCTTAACTTGGGCTCACGTTGCAATATATCTGCGGATGAGCGCAATATCCCGAGAGGTGTGCGTACTTCGTGGCTCATTGCGGCAGCCATTTCACCGACTACGGCTAGTTTGGCTGCACGGGTTAGCTGTTGCTGACTGCTATCCAGATCATGCAGCATGGTTTCAAATGCCTCGCTTAATGCCCGTATTTCCGGAGGGCCATCGGCAGGTGCATGGATATTCGCATCCGGTTGGGCGTGCTGTACGAATTGACGCAATGCCTGCAATGGCCGTGTGATGGCATTCGCGATGGGCTTTACCAGTACAGCAGCCAAGATGAGCGTGGCTAGCAATAGGGCCAGAAAGGCATAACCGAGTCTCTGCACTGGCGCGATGGCAATAGAGCGTGCCTTTTGCAGGTGTAATTGCCAAGGCGGCAGCAAATGATTCGGTTCCAGCCGGCCGATGACTCGCATACCATTGTTTTCTTCGACTTCTACCCAGTTGGACGTCTGAGCGATCGGTTTTGATCTTTCATCCAGCAGGGCAGCAGCACTTGAAGGGGTTACTGCGGCGGCGAGCAGGTTTTGCACTATTTGCCAGTTAAAATAGGCTACGAGATACCCGACAGGTTGCAGAGTCTGATTGTCGGTAATTTCGTGAGAGATAGCCAAAACGTTGGCATGAATCGGGGATATGCTGACAGTGTCCTGTTTAAGGCTAGCGTTGAACCAGACAGGCATCACCGGCGCTGTATTGCCGATATGCTTAGGGTTACTGGATGCGATGACCTGGTGTTTCAGGTTGACGACTTCAATATCGGTATATACATCGCCATAATTTTGTTTCAGCTCCTGTAGGAAATTGGAGAGGCGTTTATCGACATCGCCAATTTGCAACTCTTGCATCAGCTCAAGCTGGCTCCAGGTACGTATATTATGCATACGTTCGGTGAGGGTATGCGCGACATCGTTCGCGATTGCCTGCGCGTGGGTTTGCATGTCAAGGGTGATTTCCTTTTTTAGCGCATTGCGCGCTTGATAAAATCCAAGAAAGCTTACCAGCATGGCAGGCAATAATCCGGCCAGTAAAAAAGCCAGCAGCAAAAGTTGCCGAATTGTAAGTTGTTTGGGCATTTTGTGCGTTAAATGCGAGAATAGCGCCCTAAACCCACATATGTGGAAATCATCATGATGAAAAATCGGTTAAATCGTCTATTAATCTGTTTGCTCAGTGTAGCTACCCTGTTGTTTCAGTGCAAGCCAGTATTGGCGGAAGAGAAGGCGCTGCCAAATGATTTCTGGAATGGTTTCAGGCTAGGCGGTTATTCCAGCGCAAGTGTTATTTTGCATCGTGATGAAGCGAACGAGGCTGCGGTGAATGAAGTCAGCATGATGTTGAGCTGGAATGGTGATAGTCGCTGGAGTTTTTTTGGTGAGCTGGAAGTGGAGCGCCCAGTAGCCTGGAACGATGATGACAAATTTGGACGCAAGGAATTCCATCCTGACCTGGAGCGGCTATATCTCGATTACAACTTTTCAGAGAATGCCAATTTGCGGATGGGGCGTTTTCTGACACCTAATAGCCATTGGAACTTGTTGCATGCGAGCCCATTGGTATGGACTGGTACGAGACCAATAGCAACCTACCGGTTGTTCCCGACTGCCACCAACGGGCTAATGCTGCATGGCAGCAGTCCTTTCAGTGACTATGTGTTGGACTACATGGTGTTTGCGGAGCTGTTGGAAGACCAGGAGAAGGATAAAAACGATTTGCTGTTCGAGCATGTCTATGGTGCTCGTCTGGCACTGAGCAAGCAATGGGATGTTGGGTTGTCTTTGCTTTCATTCACAGAAAAGGATATCCAGGCGTTTGCGGGGCAGAATAAGACATATCACATGGCTGGCGTGGATTTCTTGACGCACTTGAATAATGTCGAGCTAAGTGGCGAAGGATTTGCGCGTTTCACGCAAAATGGTGGTGATGGCGGCGGCGGGGCCTATCTGCAGACAGCTGTCCCCATAAAAAATAACTGGTATTGGGTGACTCGGCTTGAGTCGATGCATCGACCCAATGAAGGCAGCTATGGGCGCTGGGTGACCGGGGCGACATGGCGGATAAAACCGACTCAGCTATTGAAGCTGGAGTTTGCCGGTGGAAGTGGTGACTTGCCAGAAGCACCACGTGGTTTTGTCGGTTCATTTGCGATTCTTTTTTAAATGATGCGTCGACTCTTTGTATTATTGCTGTGTTGTGCCATGCCCGGCTGGGCCGAGGAGCATGGCCAATCCAGTCTTGCACCGGTAATCGCCGTAGTTGTGAGCGCCAGCCAGGATACTGCTTCGACGATGCTTGCCGATAACAGGCTTAAGATGATTTATCTGCGCAAGCAATTGTATTGGCCTAACGGTAAACACATTCAGCCGGTCAACCTGCAGACGGAGCATCCTTTGCGAAATCATTTTTCTCAAGTAATACTGGGCAGCTTGCCATCCGAGCAGGTGGACTATTGGAACGGCATGTATTTTAACGGTATCCGGCCGCCGCATGTTGTCAATTCTGAGGAGGCGATGTTGCGTTACGTGGTGCAGACACAGGGCGCTATAGGTTATCTGAACGCTTGCAATGTCGATGTAAGGGTAAAGCCATTGTTATGGATATCTGGTAAGGAAGTCAGCACACAAAAACCGGAGCTGCATTGCGAGGCTGCAAGCGCAAACTAGATTGTTGGCTCTAAGGTTGCGATTTTTTGAGAAAATGACTCAGGTCACGCATGATCTGTACCATTTCAGGTTGTTTCTTTGCCAGCATGGCTTTCGCAGATTCGCCAGACAGAGGCTTGTCATCCACAGTAGTGATCTTTTGTGAGAATAAGGATTTCCCCCCTACTGGCTGTTGAACCTTGACCTCGTTGTCCATGTACACCAGCTTATCCCAGTCTGCTATATAGGTGTGGTCGCGTACTTCGCCTTTCAGCAGGTTCACACCCAAACTGTAATCGGTCTTGGGGTTGTTCACACCAAGTAATGGCATCAGTGTCGGAACGACATCCATATGGCTGGTCAATTGGTCGCTGACTTTAGGCGCTTGCCCGGGAATGTAAATCACCAATGGCGTACGTACTTGCTGATCGACGAAAGTGGCATTGTGGCCCCAGAAGCCATGCTCCATAAACTCTTCGCCGTGGTCACCCAGGATTACGACAACCGTATTGTCAATGAGTTGGTGTGTTTTCAAATAATCGAAGATACGGCCAAATTGACTATCCAGATGATGTACCGAGTTGATGTACCTGTTTTTGATAAGCGCTATGTCTTTGTGCAGTGCTTCTTTGCTTAGAGTGGCGTAATTCAGGTCGTCCTTGTAAGGCTTGGCAATTACGCTTTCAGGCGGAAAATAATAACGTGCGTGCGGTGACTCAAAAAACATGAAGCGGAAAAAAGGCTGTTTTTTATCCAGTGCATCAATCGATTGCAGTAATGCGGTCACATTATGCTGGTCGTTCTCCCAGCCAGTACCAGCGGTATTCTGGTCATGCAATTGTGTAGACGGGATTTGCGCGAAGATAGTTTGATTGAATTCCGGATAACTGAATTTTGCGCTGGTGTAGAACTGCATGTCATAGTGTTCTTGTTTCAGAACGTCCAGAATGGCTGCGCCACGCCGCGCCTGTAAGAACTGGAACCAGTAGCTGCCCGGGATTCCCATCATCATGCTGAACACGCCCATGCGCGTGCCATTGCCGCCGCTGTAGTTGCGTGTAAAACGCATCGCTTGTTTCGAGAATGCCCAGGTTTGCGGCATCACGGTTTCATCCAAGGTGTCGGCGCGCCAGGATTCAGATACCAGCCATATGATGTTGAGGGGCTTTGCAGGCGGTGTGATTTGTAGCGGAGCCAACGGATAATTCACCTTGCCTTTCAGTTGCAGTGAAGTGTCGCGTTTAGGCTTGAGCCCGAACAGCTTGAAAAAATTACGTGCAGTAGTTGTCTGGTAAAAAGGGACAGCTTCGGCGATAGGGGCGAGTTTGTTTGCAGTTAGCGCGTCGTAGGCAAATGCCAGATGCAGGACCACTATGGCTAATAATAAGCTGATCCGCATTGGCCAGTGCCGGAAAGAGGCTGCTGCCTTCATGATGGGTTGTGAAATAGGCTTGTCGCTGAATTTGTTGCTGAACCACCATAATGCTAGCGCTAATGCAAGGAAAATCAGTGCGATGGCAACAAAGCCTAGTTGGCTGGCCTGGCTTCCGCCAAGTGATTCGATACCGCCAGGAGTGAATATCAAGTTAAGCACAAAACCGTTGATATACATGCCATACAACGAGAATAGTTTGGCGTTGGCGTATAACAAAAGCGTGGTAAGTGCAGCAGTGAAGATGGCGGTACCAACGACCAGTTTAGGTCTGCAGGAGAATAGGCGATATGTGATTGTTGTCAGGCCAATGGCGGGAATCCAGTAGAACGCCCCGTAAAGCAGGAACGTGATACAAAGATAAGCACATACCAAGAAGCCATCTTTAGCGATGGTAGTGAACGGGATGGTGTCGGCAACTAGCCATAGGCCAAGCAGGTAGTTAATGAAAAAGAATAAGGATATGCGATTCTTCAAACGTCTCTAAGTCCTATTGAGCGGGTTAAACATCTACTTGATACTGGGCAGAACGTACAGTCCACACTGAAACTAGCGCGTATTATAAATAAGATGATGATTGCAATGGCTAGTTTCAAGGAATATTACATTTATTATTTTTGAGTGCAATTTTTGCAGGATTTTTTGTTGGTTGTGGCAGATAGTTCTGCAAATGTTGCAGACATTTGAGAGGGTGGTAATCCTAACTATATGTTTTTAAATTTGTTTTTTATTGGCATGACGTTTGCAGAGTATATGGCAATCACATTTTGTATTTCAGGAGTTGATCATGCTGGAAGCAGCGGCATATGCCGGTTCAAAAACGTTTCATGCCAAGATGGCTTATGATTTGCGTGTATTCGCCAAACAAAAGCGGTATACCATGCAAGAGATAACTGCTTATGTCGTTGATGCAGCGCATCCGCAGCGCGCTGAGGTAGAGGCGTTTATTCACCAGGTGTTTTGTCAGGCATATGAGGCTAGTGTGACGCACTTCATGCCTATCTTGATTGCTTTGCGTAATTCACAGCATGAACTGGTGGCTGCTTTTGGTATGCGCGATGCCAGTACGGGGCCATTGTTCCTGGAACAGTATCTGGATGCGCCGATTGAGCGTGTGATTTCGATGGGCTTGGGGCAGATGATTCAGCGCAGCGATATCACTGAAATCGGTAATCTGGCTGTGGCCAATCCGCGTAATGCCGGTATATTGATTGCCCATGTCATTCAGCAGAGCCTGGATATGGGCGTAAAATGGTGCGTCGCTACGGCGCATCATAGTTTGCAGAATGGGTTGATCAAAGGTGGTCGCGACGTGTACCCGATAGCATTGGCAGACAAGACGCGCCTGACATTGCAAGAACAGGCGCAATGGGGCCGTTATTACGATAACCAGCCGCAAATCGTCGCGGTGCGTGGTGTGGTTTAAATAATTAGGTAAGTTGCCAGCCTTGTTGTTTGATATCTTACAAAGCTACGCTTGGCGTAGTCCGGCTAAGGTTGTGCTTAAAAGCACAACCACGGAGGTCACGTATGCTTCTCTTTCTGGGTTGATCAATCAATTACAGAAGCGGTTGCAAGGGCATAAATCCATAGCCTTGGCCTTGGAAAATTCTCCTGCTTGGATAATCACAGATTTAGCGGCGATGGCGTGTCAAATCCCCTGTGTGCCTTTGCCTTTTTTCTTTTCTGATGCGCAAATGATGCATGCGATGCAGGATGCCGGCGTGCAAACTTTGCTCACAGACAAGCCGGCATATTTCACTCAACTGTTGGGCGATAAGGTAGTTGCACAGGAAACCTGGGAGATTGCCGGACAAACCGTTTGTTGCTTACGGCTATCTATCCCTGCAGTTGCCATGCCGGTCGGCACAGCAAAAATTACTTACACTTCAGGCACGACGGGCGATCCGAAGGGTGTATGCCTAAGCCTGCAAGCAATGTTGGCTGTGGCTCGATCGATCAGTCAGGTGGCTGGATTATCAGATATCGATCAGCATCTGTCTGTCCTCCCATTGGCAGTCTTGCTGGAGAATGTAGCAGGTGTCTATGCGACGCTTCTGGCCGGTGGTACGGTGCATATCTTAACGGTGCAAGAGGTAGGGTTGAGTGGTGCGCAATTGGATGGTCGGCGCTTATTGCAGGCTTTTCAGCAAAAACAAGCCAGTACGGCAATCTTTACTCCTGAGTTGCTAACGGCACTGGTCGGCTTGCTGGAATCCACAGGACAGCAGTTGCCGCATTTGCGTTTCCTAGCGGTTGGTGGTGCCAGTGTAGCACCGGTACTTTTACAGCGTGCGGCCGCATTGGGTTTGCCCGTGTTCGAAGGGTATGGTTTGTCGGAATGTGCCTCTGTGGTGACATTGAACACAGCGCTAGCACAACAGATAGGCAGTGTGGGGAAGCCGCTGCCGCACGTGAAGGTCCGTTTAGCTGAGGACGGTGAGATTCTAGTCGAAGGAAATACGTTCTTGGGGTATGCGGGTCAGGTAGTTGATGAACGGCCACAAGTGCTGGCGACCGGAGATGTCGGTTATCTGGATGATGCGGGCTTTTTGCACATTTCTGGTCGCAAAAAGAATATCTTCATTACCTCGTTCGGGCGCAACGTGTCTCCGGAGTGGGTAGAACGTGAATTGAACGTGCAGCCCAGTATTCATAAATCCGCATTGTTCGGTGAGGCACGGCCTTACAATGTGGCAATCATCGTGCCAAGGAGAGATGTCTCTGAAGCCAGCATCCGTGCGGAAATCCAGGCGGTTAACCAAGGGTTGCCGGACTATGCGCGTATTGGCGAATGGATATTGGCTGATGCGCCATTCAGCTCTCAAAACGGACAGATGACGCCGAATGGGCGTCTGAAACGTGATGCCATCTGGCAGTACTATCAAGACAGAATCAATCAGCTTTATGAAGGGAAACAATGAACTTTTATGACGAATTATTGAAGGCGACCGAGCCTGAGCGCAATGCATTGATGCAATTGCCGTTGATAAGACAGGGAGGCGCAGGCAGTATCTCGCTGCAAACTTATGTGGCTTTTTTGACAGAGGCTTATCATCACGTCAAACACACCATCCCACTATTGATGGCCTGTGGTGGACGGCTGCCGGAGAAGTACGAATGGCTGCGTACTGCAATCGGCGAGTATATCGAAGAGGAGATGGGACATCAGGAATGGGTGCTGAACGACATAGCCGCCTGTGGTTTTGACAAGGAGGCGGTGCGCAATGGTACGCCAAGCACGCCCACCGAGCTGATGGTGGCCTATGCCTATGACATGGTGAATCGGGTAGACCCATTAGGTTTCTTTGGTATGGTGCTGGTGCTGGAAGGCACGAGTATCGCGGTGGCCAGCGAGGCAGCCAAGAAATTGTCACAAAGCCTGAATCTGGGGCCGGATTGTTTCAGCTACCTGACCTCACATGGCGCGCTGGATGTCGGCCATACGGAGTTCTACGCCGAACTGATGAACAAGGTGACCGATAAGAAAGACCAGCAGCTGCTTATTCATACCGCGAAGGTATTCTATAAGTTGTACGGGGACATCTTCCGAGAGGTAGAGGCTCGTACGATGCATTAACCTCGGATATATTGCTCTAGCTGAGCTATCAGCTGCTTCTGGTAGCTGATAGTCTCTTTCACCAAGTCACCCAGTGACAGCATGCCAATCACTTGTCCATTCTCAATGATGGGTAAGTGACGGATGCGTTTTTCGTTCATCATGCTCATCGTCGCATCCACCAAGTCGTCCGGTTTTCCAGTTAGCACGTCATGTGTCATGACTTCGGAGATTTGTGTAGTTTTGCTTGAGCGTCCCTTCAACGCGACTTCACGCGCATAATCGCGTTCGGAAAATATCCCCACCATCTTGCTGGTAGAATCGATGACCGTTAATGCGCCGATTTTATATTCTGCCAGTATCACAAGTGCATCATAGACTGATCGGTTAGGCTCGATAGAGACAAGTTCTTTGATTTTTTTTTCTTTCAGGATTTGTTGTAAAGTTTTCATCGTCTCTCCCATTTAACGTGCTTTTTAGCAATATACACCTTATCATTTCGCCAGCAAATTTTTTGGACATAAAATGCGTAATAACACGACGGTCAAAGCCTTTGCGGCGCTTTTCATACTAACCATATTCTGGGGATATAACTGGGTGGTGATGAAGAGCGCGCTGCAATATGCTGGGGTGTTCCAGTTCATTGCGCTGCGCACCGTTATCGGTTCGATATGCCTGTTCACGCTGATTGTGCTGTTGCGCAAGCCATTCAGAATCCACCACGTCCCCACACTGATACTGCTCGGTTTGTTGCAGACCAGCGGGTTCACCGGTTTGCTGATGTGGGCATTGGTGAGCGGAGGTGCTGGTAAAACAGCCGTGTTGACTTACACGATGCCATTCTGGGTGCTGTTGCTGGCCTGGCCGTTGCTGGGAGAGAAACTGCAAGGGCTGCAATGGCCGGCTGCGATACTGTCTGCGACGGGGATTCTGTTTATCCTGGATCCACTGCATCTGGGCGCTGACAAGTTCAGCATGTTGTTGGCCGTGCTCTCAGGCGTCAGTTGGGCGCTAGCAGTGATTGTGGCCAAGCGCTTGCATCAAGCTTCACCGGATCTGGATTTGCTTACCCTCACTGCCTGGCAGATGCTGTTCGGCAGCATCCCGATCGTGATCGCCGCCTGGCTTGTTCCTGCCCCCGCAATGCAATGGACGCCTTATTTTGTAGGCGCTGTGATCTATAACGCCGTGTTTTGCAATGCACTTGCCTGGTTGCTATGGCTGTATGCGCTACTGCGGCTGCAGGCTGGTGTGGCAAGCATGTCCAGCCTGTTGGCGCCGGTCATCGGTGTGCTGGCAGCCTGGATACAATTGGGCGAGGTGCCTTCGACGCATGAGCTGGCAGGCATGTTGATGATTGCAGGCTCGCTGTTGCTGATTTCGTATGTCAGTATCAAGAAACACGTGCAGATTGATCCCAATATGGGCCAAGATTAGCGTTGCCATGCGTGGTGTCATGATACTGGGCCGGCATGTGTTAAAATTCACTTTTTATCAAGTAATATCAGGGACTAAGCAAGATGGCAGGACATAGTAAATGGGCCAATATTCAACACCGTAAAGGCCGTCAGGACGCCAAGCGCGGCAAAATCTTTACCAAACTGATCAAAGAGATCACCGTCTCGGCCCGTCTTGGTGGTGGTGACACCAGCATGAACCCACGCCTGCGCGCAGCGGTTGCCGCAGCAAAAGAAGAGAATATGCCGGCCGACAATATCACACGCGCCATCAAGAAAGGTACTGGCGAGCTGGAGGGTGTTAACTACGAGGAAATTCGTTACGAAGGCTATGGAATTAATGGCGCGGCCATCATCATCGATTGCCTGACTGACAACAAACAGCGCGCCGTGGCGGATGTACGCCACGCACTAACCAAATTTGGCGGCAATCTGGGTACCGATGGTTGTGTGGCTTTCATGTTCAAGCATTGCGGTCAGTTGGTGTATGCGCCAGGTACAAGCGAAGACAAAGTCATGGAAGTGGCTTTGGAGGCAGGGGCGGAAGATGTTGTGACAGATGAGGATGGCAGTATCGAAGTCATCACGCCTCCAGGCGATTTTGTGATCGTGAAAGAAGCCATGGAAGCGGCAGGCTTGAAGGCGGTGCTGGCGGAGGTGACCATGAAGCCGCTGAACGAGACGGAGTTTTCCGGTGATGATGGGGTGAAGATGCAGAAGATCCTGGATGCGCTGGAAGATCTGGATGACGTGCAGGACGTTTATACCACAGCTGTCATCGACGAGTGAGTGTTACCCGCATTTTAGGGATTGATCCTGGCCTGCGTATCACCGGTTTTGGCGTGATTGAGAAGACTGGCGAGAAGATCACTTACATAACCAGCGGTACTATCAAGACTACTAGCAAAACTACCACCGGCAAGGCAGAAGGCGCAGAGGATCTGCCAACTCGCCTGAAAACCATACTGGATGGGCTTTTTGAGGTGATCGACACTTATCGGCCAGAACAGGTGGCGGTGGAAAAGGTGTTTGTTAATGTAAACCCACAGTCTACGCTGCTGCTTGGGCAGGCTCGCGGTGCTGCTATCAGTGCAGCGGTCATCAAGCAGTTGCCGGTGGCAGAGTATACCGCTTTGCAAGTCAAGCAGGCGGTGGTGGGCAATGGCCATGCCAAGAAAGAGCAAGTGCAGGAGATGGTGAAGCGCCTGTTGAACCTGCCGGCCACGCCCAGCCCAGATTCTGCGGATGTGCTAGCCTGTGCGATCTGTCATGCACATGGCGGGCAAGGTTTGGGAAAGCTGGCGACAGCAGGTTTCCGGGTGCGTGGCGGCAGGCTGGTGAAATGATGCTCGTACGACGCACCAAATCGCCCCGAGCGCAAAACATGCCTCTGGAAGCCAATATCCATGCACCTTCCAGAGCATCATTTGGAATCGTAAGCAAAAAGCAATTTTTCAATCGCTGTTTTTGATGAGTTGAATCATGACAGCTACCAGCAGAAAAATCCCGGCAGAACCTTCTCTGCAACAGTTTCCCCATCCTTTTCGTTTGTATCTGGCGGCGACGCGTCCAGCATTCTTTTCGGCTAGCCTGGTGGCATGTTTGCTGGGCATTGCCGTTGCATCGCATTCTGGTATGGAGGTGAATTGGCCGTTGGCAGCACTAAGCATCTGCCTGGCGTTCCTTGTTCATGCGGCCGTTAATGTGCTGAATGATTATTTTGATGCGGATGGCACGGACGCAATCAATCTGGATCGGGTCTACCCTTTTACCGGCGGCAGCCGCTTCATCCAGAATGGTGTGCTGAGCAAGCAGCAAACCCGGCGTTTTGGCTATGGGCTTCTGACGGCTGCTATTGCAGGCGGGTTGTGGCTGGTGTGGCAAGCTGGTATAGGTTTGTTCTGGATAGGGCTGGCCGGTGTGCTGATAGGCTGGGCATACTCAGCCACACCATTCAAATTGAATAGCCGAGGCTGGGGTGAGCTATGTGTGCTGCTGGGTTTTCTGGGAGTGGTCGTCGGTATGGATTTCGTACAAAGACGTGGCTTCTCCATGCAGCCGCTCCAGCTTGGCCTGCCATATGCGCTACTGGTGACGAATTTGCTGTACATCAACCAGTTCCCTGACCGTAAGGCCGATATGCAGGCTGGCAAGCGACATTGGGTGGCACGCCTGAACTTGCGTCAGGCTGTCTTAGGATATGCGCTGATAGCCATGCTAGCAGGCGCCTGGCTGATGCTGTTGGTAGCACTGCAGGTGTTGCCGGAAACAGCCTTGCTGGCTGGGTTGCCGTTGTTCTTCTCATGGCGCGCATTTTTCCTGTTGCGCCGGCATGCCACACAGCCACAGCTGTTGGCGCCAGCCATCATCGACTCTATCCGCGCAATGCTGCTACATGGAGTATTATTGTCATTCGTATTAATGATGGGGATTCTATGATTGGGCGCTTGACCGGAACGCTGATAGAAAAGACGCCACCGCAGATTGTGCTGGATTGTAATGGCGTGGGTTACGAATGCGAGGTGCCGATGAGCACTTTCTACAACCTGCCGAATCTGGGTGAGAAAGTGACTTTGTGGACACAGTTGATCGTGCGCGAAGATGCGCATCTGCTGTATGCCTTCGGCACGGAGCGCGAACGCAGTACGTTCCGTCAGTTGGTGAAAGTGAACGGCATAGGTGCCAAGTCTGCCTTGTCCATCCTCAGCGGCATGTCGGTAGACGACCTTGCACAGGCGATCTCCCTGCAGGAAACAGGGTTGCTGACGCGTGTGCCGGGAATAGGCAAAAAGACTGCGGAACGTCTGTTGCTGGAGCTGAAAGACAAATTTGCTGTTGCTGAAACAGCCGGAGGTGCGAATCCAGTTAAGACAGTCACGCACGATGTGCTCAATGCGCTGTTGGCTTTGGGCTACAATGAGCGCGAGGCACAATTGGCGGTAAAACAATTAAACGCCGATATCAGTGTCTCGGATGGCATCAAGCAGGCCTTGAAGCTGCTTTCAAAATGAATGATTCGAGAAAAATGCGATTTGACCTGGTTTTCTTGTTAAGTGCCTTGGCGTTGTCTGCCCAGATAGGGCATGCTGAGGATATGGAGCATCCGCTGTCCGAGCATGACTATCTGGATGAGATGCCTAGGGTGCTGACGGTTTCTCGGCTCAAACAAAGTGTGGCGGATTCGCCGTCCGCTGTTACCGTGATAGACCGCGAGACGATACGCGCATCGGGCGCAGTAGATCTGCCGGAACTTTTCCGGCTGGTTCCCGGCATGTATGTAGGTGCTAATGCCGGCTTTGTGTATAACACCAATCATGCAGTCAGTTATCATGGGATGACAAATGCTTATCCCGGCAATATGCAGGTGCTGGTGAATGGGCGTTCTGTCTATACGCCTTTGTTTGGCGGGGTGAAATGGAGTGAATTACCAGTTGCGCTGATGGATATCGAGCGTATCGAAGTGACGCGCGGCCCCAATGCTGCCAGTTATGGCGCCAATGCTTTTTTTGCTACCATCAACATCATCACGCAGAACCCTACCGAAGTTTCTGGCAGTACAGCACTACTGACGCATGGGAACGGACGTAATGAAGCATTTTATCGCCATGCAGGCAGGGTTGACGGTTTTGCTTACCGCGCTACCGTGGGTTACCGTCAGGATGATGGGTTTGATCGTCGTGACGATTTCAAACGTACACGTTTCTTAAATGCCCAGACAGACTATCAGGTTGGTTTGAATGACAATCTGGAATTCGAAATTGGCCTGACCGATGGTGAACGTGGTGATGGTACTGTCGAAGACCTCATCCTCCGGCCGCATTCAACGCAGGTTACAGACTATCATGGCCTTGTACGCTGGAAACATCGGCTTTCGGATACCAGTGATTTGCAGGTTCAGGCATACCATAGTCGTGAACGCACAGATGATACGGTTACTTCGGCTTCATTAAAAGATTATTTTCTGGGAGAGGCCGCACAAGAAACTAATCCTGTAAAGAAAGCTACCCTGACTGCGATTGCAACGCATTTAGGCATCGATAATTTAATTATAAACAACGATGTAGTGAGTGAACGATCGGACATAGAGGCGCAGCATACATTTACAGTCGGGGATAGTTTGCGCGCTGTTTGGGGCGGTAGCATCCGGCAGGATACCATGTACGCACCTTTGTATTTGGGGACTAAAAAGACCGATGCTTTTGATCTGCAACGTATTTTCGGGCATCTAGAATGGCGTCCCAATCGGATGTGGACAGCCAATGCCGGTGCCATGCTGGAGCATAATGATTTTACCGGGACTGATTTATCTCCACGTGCCAGTTTGAATTTCAAACCAAGCCCTGATCATACTATTCGATTGGGCGTATCCAGTGCCCTGCGTACCCCAAACTACATCGAGAAAAAATTCGATTGGAAATATACCGCCCCACTTGTTGCTGCTCCATACACTGCAATTATGCAACAAAAGATTGCTGATGATGGCTATGTGGATGCAGAGAGAATAGTTTCCAGGGAGATAGGGTATCTAGGCAAGTTTGGCGGGATGCACATGGATGTGCGGCTGTTCAGTGACAGATTGATGGGCATGATCAAGGATAGAGATAGAGTCATCACAGCACCGGTGGGTGTGCTGCTCTTGAATAGGCAGCTGAACGGGAGTTTTGTTGCCGATTCGTCAGCGAACTCGGGAGATGCGATGGCAGAGGGCATCGAATTGCAAACGGACTGGAAACTCAGTGCCGACACAAGGTTCCTATTTAATTATGCTTTTGTACATATCCGGGAAACGCAGGCCAGTCTTAAGAGGAACTTTACCAAGTCCATGCCGGAACATAGTCTCAGCATGATGCTAACGCACCGTTTTGACGAGAATTGGGATGGTACGTTTGCCTATTATCAGGTTGGCAAGACTACCCAATTGGGTGATGGTGATCCGGTCGATTTAGTAAGAAAATCTGATTTGAGGATTGCGCGTAAATTTAAGCAAGCAAATCTCGGTGGTGAGGTGTCGTTTGTAGTTGAAAATCTATTTAACAGTCACTACTTGGAGTTTGCTGATTATAACGAGGCAAAACGCCGGGCGCGCATCAATTTGAAATTAGATTTTTAGTGATTTTGCAGTTTTTATGTAAGCTTTTGTTTTGACAATAAAAAGTATATTTGATGTACGCACACTGGCAACGAAGTTGGTGTTGCTATGGGTATTCTGCGCGCCAAATATGGCTCAGGCGTTTACTGGTATCACCATTGTCATGAGTGCGCCTACGCAAACTAATAAGGCGTTTGTAGAAGAGTTCAAGCATGAGTTGGTGAACAGCAACAATGCGGCATACAAGGTCAAGGTGGTGGATCTTGGGGAATCGGAAAAACTAAGCGTAGCGGAAAATAGTGACTTGGTGATAGCTTTAGGTGTGAAGGCGCTCGAAGTTTCCAGCAAGCTCAAGCCCAGTACGCCTGTTCTGGGGGTATTCACCCCGTTGCCAGTGTTTAATGACATCATGGGAAAAAGCGATCGTATGTTAGGCAACTTTAGCGCAATTGTCCTGGATCAGCCTTATTCCAGACAAATGGCGCTGGTCAAGACCATGTTGCCGGAATCTAAAAATCTTGGGGTGCTGCTTGGAAGTACCTCTTTACAGTATGGCGAGGGACTCAAGGATGAAGGGGAAAAGACTGGGCTTCATGTCAATACCGAAAACCTTGCACAGGAAAGTGATTTGATTCCCAAATTGAATCAGGTGCTTCAGGCCAATGATGCCCTGCTTGCTGTGCCAGATCCGGTGATATATAGTCGAGAGACGGTGCAGCCTATTTTGCTGACTTCATACCGCTACCAGAAGCCGGTATTTGGCTTTTCGCAATCTTATGTCAAGGCTGGTGCGCTTGCAGCTGTCTATAGCACGACAGCTCAGCTTGCGAAGCAGGCCGTGGAGCTGGCAAATAAATCTCAGCAATCGCAGAATTTACTCCCCCCCCCTCAGGTGCCAAAATATTTTTCGGTAAGCATCAATCAGCAAGTAGCGCGGGCACTCAATATCCCATTCATTAGCGAAGATGCAGCAGTGAAAAAGATGCTGCAGATGGAGTAGAGCCATGAAAAATTTCGGTATCAAAGGTCGCGTCATACTGCTGGGAACCTTGCCTGCGGTCTTGTTTGCCGTGATATTGGCGGGGTATGCCATTTCCAATGTGTTCAGAATCCTGAATGAGTCTCAGCAGGACCGTGGCCGTATCGTTGCCTCGCAGCTTGCACCAGCCATGGAATACGGTGTTATTTCCGGCAATCAAAACATGTTGCAGAAGCTTGCAAATCAAGCGCTATCGAGTGATGAGGAAATTATTGCGGTGATGGTGACGGATCAATACGGTCAAGTGTTGGCATTAAGCGGCCGGCCTATCCCGACGCGCTATATCTCCAAGCTGCATGAACAACACCTCGATATTGTGAAGGCCGATAATGCGGTGATATTCACTGCGCCCATATACAGAAGCCTTGTGGAAATCGAAGATTTTTCCACCGCCGAAGATGAATCCTTAACGAACAAGAAGCAGCAGATGCCGAGTCTTGAAATCGGTCAGGTATATGTGTCGCTCAGTAGTCAGCAGTTACTGGATTTGCAAAAAAGTCTCATCGCCAAAATCGTCGCAATTGGCGGGTTTGGTTTGTTGTTGAGTGGTTTGATTGCCTGGCAGATTGGCCGGAATATCACGAAACCTATCCAGGAAATCGCTTGGGCTGTGAATAAGCTGGGTGAGGGTGTCTATCATCACACTATTACTGAAAACTCTTCCGGAGAGCTTGGTACCTTGCAAAAAGGTTTTAATTCGATGGCAAAAAGTATGAAATCTGCCTATGAGAATATGCAGGAAAGGATACATGAGGCGACCGACATGCTGAGACATCAAGCACAGCATGATGACCTGACTGGTCTGATCAATCGCCGTGAATTCGAAAGTCGAATAGAGCGTTGCCTGGCTCAAATCAGCGAGGCAAGGCCGCAGCATGTATTGTGTTATCTGGATCTGGACCAGTTCAAGCTGGTAAATGATACTTGCGGACATGGTGCTGGCGATGAGCTGCTGAAGCAGATCAGCGTGTTGTTTGCGCACCGCGTGAGAGATAAAGATACTTTAGCCCGTGTAGGTGGGGATGAATTCGGGCTGTTGCTGGAAAACTGCAGTTTGAGTGATGCGCAGCAGATATGTAACGACCTGGTCAAATTGGTGAGGGATTATCGATTTGCGCATGAAGATAAAGTGTTCAATATTGGCCTGAGTATCGGCATGGTGGTGATTGATTCGAGCTTCCAGACTGCCAGCAGTATTCTGCAAGCAGCAGATGCTGCATGTTATGCCGCTAAAAAAGCAGGAAAAAACCAAAGCTATCTGTATAGCGCAGGTGATGTCGAGATGATGCAGCGGCAAAGTGCAGTCGCGGCCGTTTCGGACATCACCAGTAACATTGATGATGAACAGTTTGTCCTGTATTGTCAGCCGATTGTGCCTTTGAGTCCGTATGCAAGCTCGAAAGAGAAGGCGCTGCAGCATTACGAAGTACTGATACGCAAGTTCGACGCATCAGGCCAGTTGGTGATGCCGACTGCTTTCATCACTTCCGCCGAGCGTTATCAGCTAATGCCAAATATTGACCGATGGGTAATAAAGAACACTTTTGCAGCTTACCGGCAATTATTGGATATATGTCGTGATAACTGCAATTATCTTTTCTCGGTGAATTTGTCGGGAACATCGCTTGGCGACAAGAGTTTGCTGGGTTTCATCCGTGAGCAGTTTGCCATTTATGCGATACCGCCATCCAGTATCTGTTTTGAGATCACGGAGACGGCTGCGATTGTGAACTTGAAGAACACCATCAATCTGTTCACAGCGCTCAGGAAAATCGGCTGCAAGTTCGCTTTGGATGATTTTGGTAGCGGCATGTCTTCATTCATGTATCTCAAAAATTTTGAAGTAGATTATTTGAAGATTGAAGGTTCTTTTGTCAAGGAGATGAATATCAATAAAATAGACCATGCCATGGTGCAATCTATCCACAGTGTGGCACAGGCGCTGAATATCAAAACAGTTGCGGAATTCGTTGAGAATGATGCTGTGTTGGATGAGCTCAAGAGGATAGGTATCGATTATGGACAAGGGATGCATTTAGGTCCGCCGGTCGCTATCAAAAAATTGATTGAGAAATTTAGCGGTTTAAATACATAATAACGGTGTTTTACTACAGACACCGCCATGATTGAAACAGATCGTCTCATCGCTCCAGCAGCAGCCGGCCCACAAGAAGAAGCCATCGAGCGTGCCCTACGCCCTAAAGTGTTGGATGAATATGTGGGGCAGGAAAAAGCGCGTAGCCAGTTGGAAATCTTCATCAATGCGGCACGTGCACGTAAGGAAGCGCTGGATCATGTGTTGCTGTTCGGCCCGCCCGGCTTGGGCAAAACCACGCTAGCGCACATCATCGCCCGGGAAATGGGCGTCAATCTGCGACAAACCTCTGGGCCAGTATTAGAACGTGCTGGCGATCTGGCGGCTTTATTGACAAATCTCGAGCCCAATGATGTCTTGTTCATTGACGAGATTCATCGACTATCGCCAGTCGTGGAAGAAATTCTTTATCCGGCCATGGAAGATTATCGACTCGATATCATGATTGGTGAAGGGCCGGCGGCGCGCAGCGTGCGACTGGATCTGCCGCCATTTACGCTGGTAGGGGCAACTACAAGAGCCGGGATGCTGACTAACCCACTTCGGGATCGTTTCGGGATTGTCTCTCGTCTGGAGTTTTACAGTGCGGAAGAACTGGGGCGCATTGTGTACCGTAGCGCAGGGCTGTTGGATGTCAACATGACAGACGCCGGAGCCTATGAGATTGCCAAGCGTTCACGCGGAACCCCACGTATCGCCAATCGATTGCTGCGCCGTGTGCGTGATTTTGCACAAGTGAAAGCGAATGGCGAAGTAAATGCAGATATCGCCGATGCCGCATTGAAAATGCTTGATGTAGATAAATTGGGCTTTGATGTGATGGATAGGAAGCTACTCATGGCCGTGCTGGAAAAGTTTGGTGGAGGGCCGGTGGGTCTTGACAATCTTGCTGCGGCGATTGGGGAGGAGCGTGACACAATTGAAGATGTGCTTGAGCCTTATTTGATTCAGCAGGGCTACTTGATGCGTACACCGCGAGGAAGGGTTGCCACAGCTTCTGCCTACCAGCATTTTGGGTTGGCAGTGCCAAGCAATATGGCCAGTGGAGAATTATGGCAGCAGTAGCCGTATTTGATTGGCCGATACGCGTTTATTATGAGGATACTGATGCTGGTGGTGTCGTCTATCACAGCCAGTATTTGAACTTTCTGGAACGCGCACGGACTGAGTGGTTACGTGCTCTGGGTTATGAGCAGACCACGCTGCGCGACGAACTAGGGATCGTTATCGTAGTACACAGCTTGGAGATCAGGTTTAAAAAACCGGCAAAATTCAACGACCGATTGACCGTGAGCATGTATATTTTAGATCTTGGGCGGAGCAGTATCACATTTGCCCAAAAAATATTACGTAACGATGAAACATTGATTGAGGCGCAAGTAAGAGTAGCTTGTGTCAATGCCCAAAGTTTCAAGCCAACTGGCATCCCGGCAGAAATCCTGCAAGCCATATCTTCAATCTCTTTAAATAATGCAATGGAGTCCGCATGAATGTCACGCATGATATGTCATTTCTATCGTTGATTACAGGCGCCAGTTTGCCTGTGCAATTGGTGATGCTGATTTTGCTGATTACCTCACTGGCTTCATGGTGGTATATCTTCATCAAGATATTTTCATTAAACCGTGCTGAGGCGGATGCGGAAAATTTTGAGAATGCCTTCTGGTCTGGCGGTGACTTGAACAAGCTGTATGATGGGTTGACCGT
>JAKOWL010000217.1 GCA_029781535.1 Pseudomonadota bacterium | reverse complement strand
AACGGCACGTGAACCGCCATTTGGTCACCGTCAAAGTCGGCGTTGAACGCCGCACAGACCAATGGGTGCAACTGGATCGCTTTACCTTCGATCAATACCGGCTCGAACGCCTGAATACCCAAGCGGTGCAAGGTTGGTGCACGGTTCAGTAATACCGGATGCTCGCGGATCACGTCCTCGAGGATATCCCATACTTCTGGTCCTTCTTCCTCTACCTTTTTCTTGGCAGCCTTAATGGTAGTCGCCAAGCCTAATACTTCCAGCTTATGGAAAATGAACGGCTTGAACAACTCCAACGCCATTTTCTTAGGCAGACCACACTGATGCAACTTGAGCTGCGGGCCTACCACGATCACGGAACGGCCAGAGTAGTCTACGCGTTTACCCAACAGGTTTTGACGGAAACGACCGCCTTTACCTTTGATCATGTCAGCCAGTGATTTTAATGGGCGTTTGTTAGCACCGGTCATCACCTTACCGCGACGACCATTATCTAACAGCGAATCCACAGCCTCCTGCAGCATACGCTTTTCGTTACGCACGATGATTTCAGGTGCTTTCAACTCTAACAAGCGTTTCAGACGGTTGTTACGGTTAATGACACGGCGATACAAATCGTTCAAATCAGAAGTTGCAAAACGGCCGCCATCCAATGGCACCAATGGACGCAACTCTGGTGGCAACACAGGCAGAATTTCCAGAATCATCCATTCTGGCTTGATGCCAGACTTCTGGAATGCTTCCAGCACTTTAAGGCGCTTCGCAATCTTCTTGATTTTCGCCTCGGAACCAGTCTCGCTCAATTCAGAACGCAGAGATTCGATCTCTTTGTTGATATCCATTGTACGCAACAGTTCACGAATCGCTTCCGCACCCATGACCGCATTGAATTCGTCGCCATACTCTTCCACTTTGGCGAGATAATCATCTTCAGTCAGCAACTGACCACGGTTCAATGGCGTCATGCCTGGGTCGATTACAATGAATGCTTCAAAGTAGAGCACGCGCTCGATATCGCGCAACGCGATATCCAGTACCATACCCAAACGGCTAGGCAATGATTTCAGGAACCAGATATGTGCCACTGGGGATGCCAACTCGATGTGGCCCATGCGTTCACGACGCACTTTGGAAAGCGTCACTTCCACGCCGCATTTTTCACAGATGACACCGCGGTGTTTCAGGCGTTTGTATTTACCACACAAGCACTCATAATCTTTAATGGGGCCAAAGATTTTGGAACAGAACAAGCCATCGCGCTCAGGTTTGAACGTACGATAGTTAATGGTTTCAGGTTTCTTCACCTCACCATATGACCATGAACGAATTTTCTCTGGTGACGCCAATGCGATGCGTATCGCGTCAAACTCTTCTTCCTGAGTTACCTGCTTAAATAAGTCTAATAAGGCTTTCACGCTAAGGTCTCCTCTTAATTTCTGTCTAAATCGATGTCGATGGCGAGTGAGCGAATCTCTTTCACCAGCACGTTGAATGATTCCGGCATGCCGGCATCAATCTTGTGCTCGCCCTTCACGATGTTTTCATACACTTTGGTACGGCCTGTCACGTCATCGGACTTAACAGTCAGCATCTCTTGCAATGTGTAAGATGCACCATAGGCTTCCAGTGCCCAAACCTCCATCTCACCAAAGCGCTGTCCACCGAACTGCGCTTTACCGCCTAATGGCTGCTGGGTCACCAAGCTGTATGGGCCTGTAGAGCGCGCATGCATCTTGTCATCGACCAAGTGGTGCAGTTTCAATACATGCATATAACCAACGGTCACAGGACGCTCAAATGCCTCACCCGTACGGCCATCAAACAATACCACCTGGGTTTTGCCCGCATGGAACTGTAATTTTTTGGTACGTGCATCATCATCAGGATAAGCCAGATCCAACATCGCTCTGATATCAGATTCTTTGGCACCATCAAACACCGGGGTAGCAAACGGTACACCGCGCTCCAGATTTTGTGCCAGTTCTATTACCTCTACGTCTGACAATGCCTTGATATCTTCTTTCTTGCCGGTACTGTCGTTATAGATTTGACTCAGGAATTTACGCACTTCATTGGTGTTGGATTCTTGGCGAAGCATCTCACCGATACGCTGACCCAAGCCTTTAGCAGCCCAGCCCAAATGTACCTCTAGAATCTGGCCGATGTTCATACGTGAAGGAACGCCCAGCGGGTTCAACACGATATCCATCGGAGTACCATCCGCCATATGCGGCATATCTTCTACTGGTACAATTTTGGAGACCACGCCCTTGTTACCATGACGGCCCGCCATCTTGTCACCAGGCTGGATACGACGTTTCACCGCCAGGTATACTTTCACCATCTTCTGCACGCCTGGTGGCAATTCGTCGCCTTGTGTGAGTTTGCGTTTCTTCTCTTCAAAACGATTGTCAAAACCAACACGTGCTTGTGACAAACTGTCTTTCAACTGTTCTAGCTGGCGTGCTGCCTCTTCATCTTCCAGACGAATATCGAACCAGTCATAACGACCTACGCTATCCAGATAGTTCGCACTAAGTTTCTCGCCTTTTTTCAGCTTGTTAGGACCACCGGTTGCAACTTTACCTTCCAGCAAACGTTGGATACGACCAAAAGTGTCATCTTCTACAATACGCATCTGGTCTGCCAAGTCTTGCTTGTAATGTGCCAATTGGTCATCAATAATCTGTTGAGCACGCGCGTCACGCTCGATACCCTCTCGCGTAAATACTTGCACATCTATCACTGTACCGCTCATGCCAGATGGCACACGCAAACTGGTGTCTTTCACATCAGATGCTTTTTCACCAAAAATTGCGCGCAGCAATTTCTCTTCAGGTGTCAGCTGTGTTTCACCTTTAGGTGTCACTTTACCTACCAGCACATCGCCCGCTTCCACCTCAGCACCGATATGGATAATGCCTGATTCATCCAGACGAGCCAGCATGCGCTCGGACAGGTTGGAAATATCTTGCGTGATTTCTTCAGGCCCAAGTTTTGTATCGCGCGCGACAACTGACAGTTCTTCGATATGGATCGAAGTGTAACGATCATCAGCCACGACACGCTCTGAAATCAGGATGGAGTCCTCGAAGTTGTAACCGTTCCATGGCATGAAAGCAACCAGCATGTTCTGGCCTAGTGCCAATTCGCCCATGTCGGTAGAAGCACCGTCAGCCACCACATCGCCACGCTCAATCACGTCACCCACTTTAACCAAAGGACGTTGATTGATGTTAGTGTTCTGGTTGGAACGTGTGTATTTGGTGAGGTTGTAAATATCCACACCCACTTCACCGGCTTTTGCTTCGGCGTCATGCACACGCACCACGATACGGCTGGAATCCACATAATCCACCACGCCACCACGTCTTGCAATCACTACAGTACCAGAGTCAACTGCCACTGTACGTTCAATACCGGTACCGACCATCGCTTTTTCCGCGCGCAAACAAGGTACGGCTTGGCGTTGCATGTTGGCGCCCATCAAGGCACGGTTCGCGTCATCGTGCTCAAGGAATGGAATCAGCGATGCCGCAACAGACACGATCTGGCTTGGCGCCACGTCCATATACTGTACACGGTCAGGTTGTGTCATCGTAAACTCGTTATGGAAACGTGATGACACCAAATCTTCCTTGAAACTACCTTTGGTATCCAATTCTGTGTTCGCCTGCGCGATCATGTACTGACTTTCTTCAATTGCAGACAGATACTCAATCTTGGCAGTCACTTTGTTGTCTTCTACACGACGGTATGGTGTCTCCAGGAAACCATACTGATTCGTGCGTGAATACAAAGCCAGCGAGTTGATCAAACCAATGTTTGGGCCTTCCGGCGTTTCAATCGGGCATACACGGCCATAGTGTGTGGAATGCACGTCGCGCACCTCGAAACCCGCGCGTTCACGCGTCAAACCACCCGGACCCAATGCAGAGATACGACGTTTGTGTGTGATTTCGGACAATGGGTTGGTTTGATCCATGAACTGGGACAATTGACTGGAGCCAAAGAACTCGCGGATTGCGCTGGAAACAGGTTTCGCATTGATCAAATCATGCGGCATCAAGTTTTCTGACTCGGCCTGAGACAAGCGCTCTTTAACAGCACGTTCCACACGCACCAAGCCGGCACGAAATTGGTTCTCAGCCAACTCACCCACAGAACGGATACGACGGTTACCCAGATGGTCGATATCATCGATTTCGCCACGGCCATTGCGCAACTCGATCAGCACACCAATCACTGCCAGAATGTCATCATTGGAAAGTACGTTTGCACCGATATCGCCTTGCGCACCTACGCGCTCGTAAAAACGACGTAACCAGTTAGCAGTGCGCTCTACTGGCGTAGTAGGGAATGCACGGCGGTTGAATTTCATGCGACCAACGGTAGACAGGTCATAACGTTCTTCACTGAAGAACAAGCCATTGAACAAAGCCTCTACAGCTTCTTCGGTTGGCGGTTCGCCTGGACGCATCATGCGATAGATAGCTACACGTGCACTGTATTGGTCAGGTATCTCATCAATGCGCAGTGTCTGAGAAATAAAGTCGCCCTGATCCAAATCATTAGCATAGAGCGTCTTGATTTCTGTGATTTTGGCAGCTACCAATTTTTCCAACAATGATTCTGTGATTTCATCATTCGCATTTGCGACGATTTCGCCAGTCTCTTTATCAACAACATTGTTAGCCAACGCACGGCCCAGAATAAAATCTGTCGGCACTGCAATTGTTGTCACCCCAGCTTTTTCGATATCGCGGATATGTTTAACCGTGATACGTTTATCCTTGCCAACCAGCACATTTCCCGCTTTATCGGTAATATCGAACTTGGCCACTTCACCGCGCAGACGCTCTGGCACGAGTGTGAACTCAACACCCTTAGGCCCAATGTGGAAGGTATCCGTATCATTGAACATTTCCAGAATCTGCTCTGCAGAATAACCCAACGCTTTCAGCAAAATCGTTACAGGCATTTTGCGGCGACGGTCAACGCGGAAATATAAATAATCTTTTGGATCGAATTCAAAATCCAGCCATGAGCCGCGATACGGAATGATACGTGCAGAGAACAGCAATTTACCTGAGCTATGAGTTTTACCACGATCA
>JAKOWL010000169.1 GCA_029781535.1 Pseudomonadota bacterium | reverse complement strand
ATCAGCATTATCGTGATGAACAAGGAGGCGGAAGAAAATGTCATCAAGGATGAATCTGCTATCGAAGTTACCAATCAGCAGGATGCGACCAGTATTTCTGAGGTTGTGAATAGCGCTTCAGAAGCTAAAAAATAATTTAGTTAATTACCAATTTCAATGCCAGCTCGGCAATTCAAGGCGCAAAAATCTTGCGCCTTTTTTCATGCTGGATTTTTAAAAAAATGATTCGAAGTTGAGCCAATTTATGACCTTTATTCCATCAATTGATTGCGCTTCCATGTTGCTATATTTAGAAACTATGAGAGTTACAGAAATATATCTTTTGCATTAAAGAAACGCACGTTCTAGCCGTAATTAATTTAGATGAGTCCGGAAAGAATATTAAAGACAGAACCATGAATTATTGCTTGATGCCAACTAGGTCGACAGATAAAACCATCTTGAAAATGGATACAAGAATGCCAATGACAATGCCCAGAAAACTCGTTTGGGTAATACTTTCTTCGCTGTTTGCAGCCGTGCCTGCAGTTGCCCAGAATGAAATACCTGATGTAACCCCAATGCTGGATATGTCGTTGGAACAGCTGATGAATATCGAGGTGACCTCTGTCCTGAAAACAGCCACCCGCCTTTCGGATACGCCAGGGGCGATCTTTGTGCTCACGAATGAAGATATCCGCCACACGGGAGCAACAACGATACCGGAAGCATTGCGCATGGTGCCAGGCATGCATGTGGCCAGAATCGACGCCAACAAGTGGGCAGTCACAGTGCGTGGGTTCAATGGGCAGTTCGCCAATAAGCTTTTGGTGCTGGTGGATGGGCGCAGCGTATATAGCCCTTTGCAATCGGGCATCTGGTGGGATCAGCAAGATGTCATGATGGAAGATATTGACCGTATCGAAGTGATTCGTGGGCCTGGTGCCAGTTTGTGGGGGGCCAACGCAGTTAATGGCGTGATCAATATCACCACAAAAAGCGCTAAAAACACCCAGGGTGGCTTGCTAAGCGCGCATGTGGGTGACGAGCGTGGCGGCATCGGCCTGCGCTATGGTGCAAAAACCGGCGAGGATGCTTATTTGCGTGTGTATGGCAACACCCAGATGCATAGCGGTGAGCGTGAAGTCGAGGATGGTGAGAAAGCCGGTGATTTAGGCCGATTGAACAAGGCAGGGTTCAGGTTCGAGAAAGCGCTAAATCAAAACGACAACATAACCTTTTCAGGTGAAGTGTTCGAAGGGGATAGCGGCGGTGCCAAACAATCATTCCCTACACTGGCATCCAATATGGTTCCGGTGTTGGCGCCCCCATACGCTCAAAGCGTGTCAACAGCACACGCATTTAATGGTTATAACCTGCTTGGCAGGTGGGAGCACAAGATCTCTGATCTATCCAGCACTACGACCCAGGTGTACTGGGATAACCATGAGCGAGACCTGAAAAAATTCGGTGCAGTGAACAGGGTAAGTACTTTTGATGTCGATTTTCAGCACAACCTTCAGTTGAGCGACCGGCAGAACGTCGTGTGGGGATTAGGTTATCGCCGGAATATGGACGATACCAGTAACAGCAATATTCTTTCCTATATGGATGCTAAGCGTAGCGATGACTTATACAGCTTCTTCGTGCAGGACGATATCACATTGCAGCCTAAACGTTGGAAATTAACGCTGGGCACCCGTTTGGAACACAATCCGGATACTGGCTACGAGGTGCAGCCTAACGCACGCCTGATGTGGACTCCCAATGAACACAATACGTTCTGGTCATCCATTTCCCGTGCCGTGCGCACGCCTAGCTGGACAGACAGGGATGTTTCTTTAAGCTTATATACCATCCCGCCATTTGGTGGCGGTCCGGCAAGCCCGTTCAATCCGGCAGTGTTGGTGGGGTTGAAGGGTAGTGCTGATTTCAAATCGGAAAAACTGAATGCATACGAGTTGGGTTGGCGTGGGGTTATTCAGCCGAAACTCAATGCAGATGTAGCGCTTTTCTATTATGACTACCATGATGCAGAGGCAGTAATACCGAATGCCCTGGATATGTCCACTATCGGTTCTGGCTACCTGCTGCAGATGACACATTTCGGCAACGCAACCAAAGCGCGCACGTATGGCGGCGAGGTCAGCATTGATTGTCAGGTGACTGACGATTGGAAATTGCGCGCCAGCTATTCTCATTTCGAGAGCGATGTTGGCTTTACAGCCAATGCACCAGCAGGGACTACTGATCCTTTCAGTATTTCATATCCGCGACATCAGGCGCAGGTATGGTCGCAGCATAAGCTGACGCCGACCGTGAGTCTGGATCTTAACTTGCGCTATGTGGATGGCGTAAATGTGAATTCACCGGTATCAGATTACACTGCATTGGATGCAAGACTTGCCTGGGCGCCGAACCGGAATTTCGAATTGTCTCTGGTAGGCCGCAACTTGCTGGATGGCGGACACCCAGAGTTCGGAAGCAATTATTTCTTTACGGCAACAGAAATGCCGAGAGAACTCTTTGTGACAGCACGCTATCATTTTTAAGGTCTTGTGCTTGTGAATCATAAACTCAAATCGCTTTGTGGTAACTGGCTGGCCGGCCTGCTATTGGCGCTGCTGCCTCTGGCTGCCCATGCCGCGACTACCGAGAGTGCCGTAAAAGCCGGGTTTATCTATAACTTTACCAAGTTTATCGAATGGCCGGCCAGCACAGGCATGTATGCGAATTTCAATCTGTGTGTCGTAGGCGATAGCCACCTGGAAGACAGCCTTCATGCGCTGGAAGGGAAAATGGTGGGCGGGAAACCGCTTAGCCTGCATCTCAATGTGGCTGGAGAGAACCTGAAAAGCTGCCAAATGATATTTGTCGCAGAAGATGACGATCAGGCGGTTCAAGCCTTGCTGAAAGAGTTGGCTTCTCTGCCTGTCGTGACTATCAGCGATAGCCCAGATTTTGTGCAAAAAGGCGGTATGATTGGCTTGGTGCGAGATGGCACACGCATGGGATTTGAAGTGAATCTGGCGGCGGCTAACCTGTCTGGCGTACATATCAGTTCGCAATTACTGAAGCTGGCAAAAAGCGTAAGAGGTATGAAATGAGTATGTTTCTTACCAAATTATCCAAGCTTTTTACCGGATTAAAGCAGATGTTGCAGGAGGAGTTATGGCTATTCTGCATATTGGTTCTGCTTCTGGCGCTAGGCATGCTGGGTGTCATGCGCTTGACCAAGCTAAATCATCATCCGGCACCGGTATTCAGCGAGGCGCCCCATTATCTGGTGTCGCAGGTACAAATCTCACCTAGCGAGCTTTCCAGAATAGTGTCGCTGCCACTGACTGATTTGCTGAATATCGATCTTTACATAGAAGCAGGCAGCAGTCTGTTGCGCGGAGACCCGGTCATGATGACATCACTGTCCGGTGATGAAGTGTTTTCTGTTCTCACTCAAGAGCTTATGTTGTCAAATCGGTCTCGACGAGCCCGCGCGGACGTGCTAATCTGTAATCTCAATTGCAATACTAAAAATAACGAGGCAATCGTGGAGCTGACGTAGATGTTCAGATTCTCGGGTAATAATTCCATCAGCAAGAAACTGGTCAAGCTGGTTTCTTTCATCGCAGCTGGTGCTGTGCTGGTCGTTCTGCTGATCTCTACCATGAACGATGTGGTTACAGCGCGTATCGAGGCAAGAAGCCACTTGCATGTGCTGGCCGAGATGGCTGCGCTCAATAGTGCCTCAGCGGTCATGTTTGCCGACAAAGCCGCTGCGGAAGATACGCTTTCGGCATTGCAAGCCCACAATCAGATTTTACATGCGGAATTGTTTGACAAAAGCGGGCAACTGTTTGCCTCATATACAAGAGGCGATCATCGAAGTGAAGTCAAAATGCATGAGAGTTCGGGCTGGAATACAGAAGTAATCTTGCACCCGGTTTACGTTCGCGGGGAGAATCTCGGCACAATGCAAGTGGCTGCGAGTCTGGATGACATGTGGCATGGCATTGTTTTGCGCTGGGTGATCAATATTGCCGGCTTGGCAGCAGCGTTTTTAGTCGGCTATGTGTTGTTGCGCCGTGCCACAAGAAGCATACTTCAGCCTATTGAACGTCTGGCCAAGGCCACACGGGATATTGTTGACCACAAAGAATATTCCTTGCGTGTAGATAAAACTTCGGACGATGAGCTGGGAGAGTTGACGGAGGAGTTCAACCAGATGCTGGCGCAGATCGAGTTGCGCGATAGCCAGCTCAGGCAAAACAGCGAGGCGCTGGCGCAAACCCAAGACGCGATTACCTTGCGTGACGAGGATCTTCGCATCCAGTATGTGAATCCTGCATTTACGGTGTTATTTGGATATTATCTCGAGGAAGTGCAGGGCACAGTGCTTTCATTGTTGCCGGACAAGCCTCCTGAACCTCAAGTGGATCAAGAAGAGCTATATGAGATCGCCAGAGAGAATGGTGTGTACCGCGGTGATGTCTATCGCCAGACCAAAAATGGAAAGATAATCCCGATATCCTTGCAAATCAGCCCTGTGAGAGACGAGAAAGGTAAGCTGATCAGTTATGTCACTGTCTTGTCAGACATCACCGAGAAAAAGCAAGCCGAAGAATGGATCTGGCGGCAGGCAAACTTCGACATGCTGACTGGGTTGCCTAATCGGCATATGTTTTATGAGCGTCTCCAGCAGGAAATCCTGCGTACTGACCGTACCAAGATTCCTTTTGCGTTGCTGTTCCTGGATCTGGATCACTTCAAGGAGGTTAATGATACCTTGGGGCATGACATGGGGGACGAACTGTTAAAAGAGACCGCGGAGCGACTTTTGAGCTGTGTCAGGAATACGGACAGTGTCGGACATGCCAACGCCGTTTCTCGCCTTGGCGGGGATGAGTTCACAATCATCCTGAATGACTTGAAAGATGTCAACAACGTGGAGAATGTTGCACAGCGTATCCTGGATAAACTTGCAGAGCCTTATTACCTTCGTGGTGAAATGGTATATATCTCCACCAGTATTGGCATCACGCTATATCCCAAGGATGCTTCTGATGCCGAGACCCTGATCAAGAATGCCGACCAGACGATGTATCACGCGAAAAGCAAGGGACGCAACAATTTCAGTTATTTTACCCGTTCCATGCAGATTGCTGCCCAAAAGCGCAGGACAATGATCAACGATTTGCATAATGCGATCGAAAATCAGCAGTTCAGAGTGGTTTACCAGCCAATCGTGGATTTGACAACTCAGCACATATATAAAGCAGAAGCGCTTATACGCTGGCAGCACCCGGAACATGGCGTGATAAGCCCTGCAGATTTTATACCGGTGGCAGAAGAGACAGGAATGATTGTCGAGATTGGCGATATCGTGTTTTATCAGGCCATCCGGCAAATATTCAAATGGCGCAAGACTATTCATGAGAACTTCCAGATCAGCATCAACAAATCACCCGTACAGTTCTTGAGCAAAAACAGCAGGTGCCTGGACTGGTTTGAACACATGAAAAAACTTGGTCTACCTGGGGAGTCGCTGGCGATTGAGATCACCGAAGGATTGATGCTGGACCAAAATACGGTAGTGACAGATCAATTGCTTGCTTTCCGTGATGCAGGGATTCAAGTAGCTGTGGATGATTTTGGTACGGGGTATTCCTCGCTGTCCTATCTCAAGAAATTCGACATTGACGTTATCAAGATAGATAAGTCATTCGTCCAGAATCTTTCAATTCACTCGGAAGATATGGTGTTATGCGAGGCAATTATTGTCATGGCGCACAAAATGGGTTTGAAAGTGGTTGCCGAGGGGATAGAGACTGCCGAACAGCGTGATTTGCTGTTTGGTATCGGCTGCGACTATGGTCAAGGATATTTCTTCTCCCGCCCATTGCCTGCTGAAGATTTTGAGAAGCTGGTGGCTAACCAGGAAAATACGCTCAAACATAAGCCATCTCAACATGACAACATCATGGAAGCCGGCTACCCCTAATCAACATATTCATATTACTCGCATTAGCTCGAGTGATGAGCGGATATTTTGCTGATAAAATATAGGCTGTGTATGACACATTTGTACATAAAAAAGTACACAGTCATCTAAACACCGCATGCCCTCGTAGCTCAGTGGATAGAGCATCCCCCTCCTAAGGGGAGGGTCACACGTTCGATTCGTGTCGAGGGCGCCATAAATCACTATCAAACAAAAAGTAGGATTACTTCGGTTTGTTCAGCATGGTCTTGATGGCGTCGAGACGCGCCCGGCCGAAATCCTTGCTCTGCTCTGCCTCGTTGAACGGGTTGCCGAAGTGGCGTAGATCGTCTTTTGGTAGTTCGTTGATAAAGCGGCTGGGTTCACATGCCTCCACTTCCCCAGCACGTTTGCGTTTCTTGCACCAGGAAATGTTGAGCGATTTTTGCGCACGCGTGATTCCTACATACATCAGGCGGCGCTCTTCCTCGACTTTTGTGTCTTCCAGGCTTTCGCGGTGTGGCAGGATGCCTTCTTCCACGCCCACCAGGAACACATGGCCGAACTCGAGGCCTTTGGCAGCATGCAGTGTGGAGAGCTTTACTGCATCCGGTTCGCCATCCTCACGGCCTTCCAGCATGCTCATCAAAGCGACGGTCTGTATCATTTCCAGCAGGCTGCGCTCATCATCCTGGCCGGTGCCTTCGCTTTTTCGGCTCATCCATCCGATGAAGTCCTGTACGCTTTTCCATTTATTTTCCGCGATTCGGGGCTCTTCGCTGTCATACAGGTAGGCTTCGTAGCCTATTGTCTCCATCATGGAGGATAGCATCTCGTGCGCAGGGTCTTTGCTGGCGCGCTCTTGCAGGCGGCTGATAAATTGGCAGAATGTCAGCAGGTCTTCGCATTGCTTGTGTCCAAGCTCGCGCTGCAAGTCGCCTTCAAACGCCGCTGCAAAAAGCGAGATGTTGTGTTGGCGGGCATAGTCGCCCAGCCTTTCCAATGTGGTGCTGCCTATGCCTTTTTTGGGTGTGGTAGCTGCACGGATGAAAGCAGGGTCGTCATCTTCATTGGCAATCAACCGCAGATAGCTGGTGATGTCCTTGATCTCGGCCTTGTCAAAGAACGATTGCCCCCCGCTGATGGTATAAGGCACCTTGTGTTCGCGCAGTTTTTCTTCGAACAGTCTGGCCTGATGGTTGCCGCGATACAGGATCGCATAGTCCTGATAACGCGTACGATGTTCGAATTTGTGCGCCAGCAGTTTCATCACGACATTCTCGGCTTCGTGCATGTCATCCCGGCAGGCGTTGATGTGAATCAGCTCGCCGGTGCCCAATTCGCTCCAGAGCTTCTTCTCGAACAGCTTGGGGTTGTTGGTGATGACCTGGTTCGCGGCACGCAGGATGCGTATGGTGGAGCGGTAGTTCTGTTCCAGTTTGATGACCTTGAGCCGGCTGAAATCCTGCGTCAGCTGACGCAGGTTTTCGACATCGGCACCGCGCCAGCCATAGATGGCCTGGTCATCGTCCCCGACCGCGGTAAAGTTGCCCATCACGCCAGTCAGTTGTTTGACCAGTTTGTACTGGCAGGCGTTGGTGTCCTGGTATTCGTCTATCAGCAAGTATTTCAGCTTGCGCTGCCATTTGTCCAGCGTTTCGCGATGTGTCTCGAACATTTCCACCGGCAGTTTGATCAAGTCATCAAAATCGACTGCCTGATACGCTTTCAGCGTCTGCTGATAGAGTTGATAGACCCTGGCAGCCGCATGTGTCAGATCGTCATCAGCACGTGATTTAGCCTGTTCCGGGCTAATCAGTGCGTTTTTCCAGCCAGAAATCTGCCATTGCGTGTTGCGCAGCAGTTGTTTGTCTGTCGTGCTGAGGATGTCGCTGAGTATCTTGTAACTGTCTGCAGAATCCAGAATCGAGAATTGTTTTTTGTAGCCCAGCAGTTCGGCTTCCTGACGCAGGATCTGCATGCCTAACGAGTGAAAGGTGGCTATCGTAAGTCCCTTGCTGGATGCGCCTTTCAGCAGGCCATTGACACGCTCGCGCATCTCGTTGGCGGCTTTATTGGTGAAGGTGATGGCCGCGATCTCGCGCGGCTGGTAGCCGGCTTCTTCGATCAGATAGGCGATCTTCTGCGTGATGACGCGTGTCTTTCCGCTACCGGCGCCAGCCAGTACCAGCAAAGGGCCATCCAGATATTTCACAGCTTCGCGTTGCGGGGGGTTGAGTTTGTCTAACATGTTTATTGCTTGTTGGCACTCGACAAGGAAGTTCTGTCGAATATTCCGTTATAGTATCATTCTCATTGGTTATAAAAACTGTAGTCTTTAAACGAAAGTAAATTTTTTAATATCGAAGTCACCAAATGGGAGGCGTAATGCCAAATTTCGATTTAAGAACGATCGTATTCATGTCCATGCTGCTGACCTTCATGTTCTCCATGATGTTGGCCATCACGCGCGTGCATCACAAGGAGATACATGGGCCGGGTTACTGGTCGGTGGGGAACCTGGTGGTTGGCCTGGGCATGATACTGGTATTGATCCAGCTGGATAGCAGCAGGATACTCTTTTTGCCGGGCATGGCACTGATAGGCACCGGATTGAGCCTGTATATCAATGGCATACAGGCGTTCACTAACCGTGTTCCGGATCACCGCATCCCGGTATTGGTGTTTTTGCTTCTCTTGGGGATGGATGCTTACTACATGCTGGTGGGGCATGATGTAAGGATGATGGTGGTGCTGGATTCAGCGGTATTCGCGCTGGTGTATCTGCTGTGTGCTCGGCTGACTACTGCAAAGGATGAGGGTCTGCTGGGGACATTGTACTGGATCGCTTCCAGCCTGTTCCTGATTTCCGCGCTGGTGATGGCGGCACGCGCACTGTTGGCACTCAATGCGGATGACGGTGTGTTCCAGTCGTTGGCCACATGGTCGGTCAACGCCAACGTGTTCATGCTGGGGGCGGTGATTCAGTTCTTCATCTCCGGCCTGTTCCTGCTGATGCTGAGTTACCGTCTGACGCAGAACATGGCCTCCATCGCGCTGATGGATGGGTTGACTGGCGTGGTGAATCGCCGCGGTCTTGAAGATGCGGCGCACAAGATGCAGGGTAGCTGTAAGCGCATCAACCTAAGCATGACCGTCATGATGATCGATATCGACCATTTTAAGAAGGTCAACGATCAGTATGGACACCTGGTCGGCGACGACATGCTTAGACACCTTTCCAAAACGATTACTGGCATTCTGCGTTCCGGCGACGTGCTGGGGCGTTATGGCGGAGAAGAGTTCTGCGTGTGCCTGCCGAACACCACCGAGCAGGATGCAGTAGGGTTGGCTGAACGTATTCGCGCAGGGGTAGAAAACGCGCCGCTGGTGGATCGCAGGCACAAGATCCATGTTACCGTGAGCATCGGCGTAGCCGACTCTGTGCGGGTCGGTTATGACTTCAAGGCGCTGGTGCATGCTGCGGACAATGCTTTGTATCAGGCAAAGAATGCCGGCAGGAACCGCGTCGTACGTGCGTCATTGGTTACGGATACGCAAGTCGAGCGCCGCCGCAAGCACTAGTCTTCGATCGATGGTGATTTAGCTTTTTTGCTGGCTGATGCGGCATCGGCTTGTGCCATCATCTCGCTACGGCTTTGTGGCGTCTCCAAACTGATGCGTCCGATGGCGCCACTGCGGAAATCGGTCAGAAATGCCATCGCCGTGCGTTCCATATCCAGAAAGCCATCCCGTTTGTAGGCACGTTTTTGTGCGATCAGTTCCAGTAATCCAATCGAGTCCAGTTGCGACACGTCTGCCTTGTAACGCGTATTGAGCAGGGCAGGGTAGTTGCATAGCAGGTTGGCGGCCAGGAACTCGGCCACGTCTTCCTCGATCACCGCGTTGCGGCCAATCGCATGGCAAGCTGCCAGCATGTAACCGTCTGAGTCGTAAGTGATTTTCGGCCACATCATTCCCGGTGTATCAGTGATGGTCATGCTGTCGTTCAATTCGAAACGCTGCTGGCTCTTGGTCACGGCCGGTTCATCACCCACCTTCGCCACGCGGCGATTGAGCAGGGCGTTCATCAGCGTGGATTTCCCCACGTTGGGAATGCCCATGATCATCGCACGCAGCGGCTTGAGCGGCGTGCCGCGATGCGGGACCAAAGCTTTGCACAATCCGGGAATCTTCTTTGCATCGCCGGCTTTCTTGCAGCTGAGTGCTACAGCCTTGGTGTTGGGCTGGGCGTTAAAGTGGTTCAGCCAGGCTTGTGTGACTGCCGGGTCAGCCAAGTCGGCCTTGTTGAGTATCTTGAGGTTGGGGCGTTGGCGAAACAGGCGCATCTCGTCGATCATCGGGTTGTGGCTGGCAGCAGGTAAACGTGCATCCAGTACCTCGATGACCATGTCAATATGCTCCATGGTTTCTTCTGCCTTTTTTTTGGCAGAGGTCATGTGGCCAGGAAACCATTGTATCGCCATTTATTTTACATCCTCATCAATGCTGACTTTATTGGCTGCGCCTCGCTGTACACAAAACGTACTGTGTTTGGCTTGCCGCTTCGTCATCATTTGACGAAGTTGTGAAATCTGTTTTTTAGATTGGTAAATGTGCATGCGCGCATTTTAACACCCAGAGCGTAATTAATCTTCGTTACCCCCATGCCGCCGCATGTTCCTCTCTCTATCGCTCGTGCTGTTCGTGCGCGGCAGTAAGTCATTGCACATCAGACGTTAGATGGCGTGATGTTTTTTGAAGTTTTCACGGTTTCCAGATTTGTTGCGCTCAGTTTTTTGTTGAAAGTCAGCATTTCTTCAACGACGCTTGCTGGTTTAGGTTTGCTATAGTAGTAGCCTTGTATCAGGTCACATCCGCGGGCGGTCAGGTAGTCTGCTTGTTCAGCATACTCAACCCCTTCTGCCACAATCTTAAGTCCCAGGTTCTTTGCAAGGGTAATAATCGTGTCTACCACAGGCGATTTCTGCTTGCCCTGCTTGATGTCGTCAGTAAACGATTTGTCTATTTTCAATGTGTCCAATGGCAGGTTGTCTACATATGAGAGGCTGGAATATCCGGTGCCAAAATCATCGATGGCCAGCCGGATGCCCATCGCTTTGATTCCATGCATGGTTTTCAGTACACTCGTCCTGTCATTCACGAACATGCTCTCGGTAAGCTCAAGTTCCAGGTATTCTGCGGGCATCCCGGTTTCGGTCAATATGTCTTGAATGGATTCCAGCAGATTCTCGTTTCTAAACTGGCGTACGGATAAATTGACGGACATCTTTAATGTGCCAAAGCCGGCCTTTTGCCAACAAACTGCTTGCTGGCATGCCTTTCGCAAAACCCATTCGCCTATAGGGATGATAAGCCCGATTTCTTCGGCTAGGCGGATGAATTCCGCAGGGTATACCTCTCCCAGTTCCGGATTGTTCCAGCGGATGAGTGCTTCTACCCCTGCGATGTCACGGGAGACCAGATCGACTTGCGGCTGGTATAACAAAGTGAACTCGTTACGTTCAAGCGCCCGGCGAAGCAGTGATTCCATATGCATTCGCTTCGCCGCTTTTTCGTTCATGGATTGCGTAAAGAACTGAAAGTTGTTTCTACCCGACTCTTTGGCGCGATACATGGCGATATCGGCGTGTTTGACCAGCACTTCGGCGGTAAGGCCGTCGCTAGGATACACGGATATTCCCAAGCTTGACGTAATGGAAATCTCCTGCTGGTTTACCTGTATCGGCATGGCAATAGACGCAATCATGCGATTGACAATCCCCAGTTTCTGATTTTCATCCATCCCACCTTGCAGGATGATGACAAATTCATCTCCGCCAAAACGTGCCACTGTGTCAGTTTCACGTATGCAGGCATGCAAGCGCTTGGAAATTTCCATAAGTAACTGGTCTCCGGCCTCATGTCCCATACTGTCGTTGACGTACTTAAAGTGGTCCAGGTCAAGAAAGATTGTCCAGAATGGGTTGCTTACCCTGTCACTATGTTCGATGGCCTGGCAAAGCCGGTCATGCAGCAGAATGCGATTGGGCAGGCCTGTCAGCGCATCATATTGTGCTTGCGTCAGCAGTTGCGCTTCCCTTGCATGGGCAGAGATCGCTATGCCAATCCTGCCTGCCAGTTCGCGGAACTCGTTCCAGCCGGTATCGTTGGTATCCAATGGCGTATTGCTGCTTACGGTGAGAAAGGCATACATTTCGTCCTGCCAGAAAATAGGCAAGGTCCAATTGAATTTGTTTCCAAGCTGGGCGGGCAGGCTTTGGTGCGCCAAACGACTATGCGTGCTGCATTCTGAAGCCTGGCCTTGGCCGTAGGATTTGATTTCGGCGATTTCTGCCAGGGGAACCGATATCCGTGTCGAGTCCAAAGTTGTCGCTCCGCCGATATCAACCGTGCATTGCATGACCGCGTTGTCTTCGCTATCCAGACGGAATATGCAGAAAGTCGCTAAAGGCTGTAGTTTATGCATCCTGGACATGACCTGGCTAATGATCGCCTGGACGTCAAGTTTAGTGACTATCTCCCGGTCCAGTTCGGACAGTGATTGCAGCGTGCCGAGCTGCTTCTCGATATGGGTGGACATGGTGTTGAATGCATTGGCCAGATCGGAGAATTCGGAGTTGCCGACGATTTTTACCGGGCTGAAATTACCCTTGGATACTTTTTTTGTGGCTTCGATCAAATGTTCAAGTGGAACCAGGGTCTTCCTGATTTGCATCAAACTTAGCAATCCAACCAACAGCAGAGTTAGAACTGCAATCCAGATGAAATAGCTGTTCCCAGTCATGCTGCTGAACATGTCGGCAGAAATTGGCTGGCGCCGTTGCGTTTCATATCGCCAGGAAGTCTCGCCAAAGACGCCCCGCAAAAACAGCTCCCATGAGCCGGTATTGATATCAGCGGCGTTAGTAGATTGCGATGTGGCAACGACATCATGAGAACAGAATAGTGGGGGCGTCTTTTTGCCATCCTGGCGATAGACACAAAGATTGGTATTGTCCGGGTAAATATCCTTGCTGCCCCAGACAAATTCCGGGTTCAGTTTGGCAACCAGCAGTGATTCCAGGCGCTGTGCTTTTATGTCTGGCAAAGTCAGATATAAAGCATAATGGCCCGTTGTGGACATTGGCAGCACGACAAGCCTGGGGTTGCCGGATTGTTTGCCAAGGTTGGCATTTCGGATAAGCGCCTTTGACGGCATGGCAAGCCCGGATTCACCATATTGTTGCAAGATTTCGCCATCAGGCCGTAAATGCACGATAGACAAGAACATAGGCAATCTAAGCAGTTCTATATCGTCTGAATCGCCGGCGCGTAACAGTTGCGAAAATTGCGAGAGTTTCTCGCTTGCTACAGTCAGGTTTGAAAAAGTAGCCAAGGCATAAGCCTGGCTTGTATCTACCAGGGTCTTATGCTCATAACTGCTGACCAGTTTGATGGTTTCATGCCGAGACAAACTGGTGATGAGTGATGCCGGAACCATAGCCGCTGTCAGCAGCAGCAAGGCGATGCCGCGTGCTACTCTGCTTTTCAAAAAAGCGCGGGAGAATCTCATTTGATCCTAATAGTTCTTGGCAAGGTCAATGAACTTCCCATCATTGGCGCGCAGCACGTCATCCAAGCTGTCTTTCTGGGAAATAGGGAGTTTGGTTTTCCCCTCTTTACCAGTGCTGTAAAGATCGAAATCGGAATTGAGCGGGTTCAGGTTCTTGTCACGGCGGGCGCCGCCATTCCCATGCTTGTCCAGGTTCAGGTACATATAAGGCCTTTCCCATGGGTCAAGCATGCCTGCCAAGCCTACGTCAGCAAGGCTTTCCGGGTATTGTCTCGTATCATCCCAGTAATGGCTAATCTTGGCACTCATTGCAGCGATTTGCTGCCCTGCCAGTTTTTCCTTGGCTTTCTCAGTGTAATCCTGGTATGCCTGAAGCGCTATTTTGGCGAGTATCGCGACGATAGCCACTGCAATCATGATTTCCAATAACGTAAAGCCGTTGCTGGATAACTTATTGCATATATTTTTCTTGGTTGTTATTTTTTTCATTGTAGTTATTTTTTCTTTAGCATAAATTCATCAAGACCTAATCTGGAGATAGCAATTTATGTACCACTTTAATAATTATTATATAGTTTTTTGTGTTAAATGACGGAGGATCGACCGATAAATTGAGTTTTTAATTGAGTTTTTAGTATAAAAAGTCGAATTGAATATAGGTTTTAACAGGCGGCAGGTTTGTGCAATGACAATCTTCTGACAGTTGTGTCACCTCATCGATACAGTTGAATTTCTTTCATTTACAATAGCGTATGCATCACATCCCCGAAATCAAATCCGGTCAGTCCATAGAACTGTTAAAAGCGCTGCATATCCTGACGCGGGATGGCAAGCTCAATCAGGATAGCCGGCGCAAGCTCAAGCAGGTGAATCATCTGGTGCAGTTCATTGCGCCGCTGATTCAGGATGTGATGAAAACCAACCCCGACCTTACGCTGGTAGATCATGGTGCAGGCAAGTCCTATCTGGGCTTCCTGCTATATGACGCTGTATTCAAGGCCATGCCTGGCGGGCAGGTGATAGGCGTAGAGACGCGTGCTGACCTGGTGCAAAAATCCCAGGCATTGGCGGCGGAATGCAGGTTCGAGCGCATGCGCTTTCTGCATGTGAGTGCGGCCGATGCCGCGCAGGTAGATGCAATCCCAGCGCAAGTGGAGATCGTGACAGCGCTGCATGCCTGTGATACTGCGACCGACGATGCGATCCAGTTCGGGCTGAAGAAACACGCCAAGTACATGGTACTGGTGCCTTGCTGTCAGGCCGAGATGGCGCGTGCGTTGCGAGAAGTGAAGGGCGAAACGCTGAGCATGACGCCGCTTTCCGAACTATGGCGGCATCCTATTCATACACGCGAGTTCGGCAGTCACCTCACCAATGTGCTGCGTTGTCTGCAACTGGAAGTGCATGGTTATCAGGTGACCGTGACCGAGCTGGTTGGCTGGGAACATGCGATGAAGAACGAGCTGATCATCGCCCGATATACCGGTCAACCAAAGAAGAGCGCCAGAGCGCGCCTGGAAGCCATTTTAGAAGCGTTTCATTTACAATCGATGCAAACGAGATTTGTTTGAAAAGGACGGGTGATGAAAAAGGCGTTATCAATTGCATTGTTGTTGTGTGCCAGCACGGCGCATGCCAAATCACTGGACTTCAGTGGTAAATATGATTGCACTGGCGATGATGCACATGAAGGCAAATATACCGGCGTCGTGACGATGCAACAGAAGCCGGAACTCAGCAAAGGTGATTACGCCAGCTACGATTTCAAGCTGGAAGTACCCGGTTTTGGGACTTATGTCGGCCACGCTGCAGCCAATGGCACTAATGTCGCCATGCACTTTGCATTGCCGATGGAGAACGGCCAGTACGGCGGAAACAACAAGGATTACGGCACTGGCATCGCCAAGATGCGCAAGAATAAGCAGGACAAATGGACATTCCACAAATTTTATTTTGAGCCGGAATTTAAAGGTGGTAACACCGGACTGGAAGACTGCATTCAACAGTAACATTAAAGATGATTTTTTAGCTGTTTGATTAATATGCTACGCCACTGAACAGGGGTGCCTATGAGAAGAAAAACAAGAACGTTATCTGCATATATTTTGGGCCTGATGTTGGCCATGACCGTGAATACGGCGCTGGCCAGAGTCACGGTGCAGGACTTCTCGCCGCAAGGTGAGGTAAGGCAGGCAAATCAGGCAGTAGCGGTGTTCGAGCAGGAGATGGTGAAGCTGGGTGATACGGATGCCACAGCACCTTTCACGATAGATTGCCCCGCCAAAGGCACGGGCCGCTGGACAGATAGCAAGACGTGGCGATATCAATTGCAGCGTAATCTCAAGCCCGGTGAACGTTGTACATTTAATCTTAAACCCGGCATCAAATCGCTCGATGGGGATGCGTCCAGTGCCAACGAGCCGCAACAGGCGCCGGTCGTTAGTTATAGCTTTTATCCTTCCGGCCCATATATCCATCAAACCTATCCTGACACCGATCAATCCATCGAGGAAGATCAGGTTTTTTTGATTCTGACCAATGTTGAGGTGAATCAGGACAGTGTTGCCAAGCATGCGTATTGTTCAGTCGAAGGGTTGGGTGAGCGTGTTCCTGTGCAGTTGGTCAGCGAGTCCGATAAACGCGATGTCATGGATGCATTGCGTGTAACTGCCACATATACGACCGCATTTACCTGTCAGCGCAAGCTGCCCGCCGGCGCCAAGGTGAAAGTGGTATGGGCGCGTGGTATTGAGTCCAGCAGCGGTGGCAAAAGCTACAACGATGAGACCTTGCAATACCAGGTACGCCTACCGTTCAGGGCAGAACTGACTTGTGAACGTGAGAAGCCCACATCGCCTTGCTCGCCGCTATCGGATTTGAAACTGCAGTTTAGCGACCAGGTCAGCCTGGCCTTGGCGGAAAAGATCGTGCTTAAAGGAGCAAGTGGGGAACAATTCGGACAAATGGTCAGCCCGGCACGCAGGCAGGCGCTGATTGCCAAGAATGCAAAGCAATATTTTCTCAAGAATGCATTAAGCAACGCCGACCATCTGGATACGGTAGTCTTTAAAGGCCCATTCGAGCCAAACAGCAATTTCGTCATCGAGGTACCGCAAGGATTTACCGATCTGAGCGGCCGTGCGCTTGATAATGCGAAAAGCTTCCCGCTCAAGACGCAAGTCGGCAATTTGCCCCCACTTGCCAAATTCGCGGCTGATTTTGGCATTCTGGAATTGAATGAAGGCGGTGTGCTGCCAGTGACGGTGCGTCAAGTGGAGAGTGAGCTATCCATGCGCAGCATCAGGATCAACGATTATGCCGAGATGATTCAGGTCGAGGGCGAGTTGTCGTCATTGGAGCGTCAGTATAAAGAGATTACTCCTGATCGGAAGAAGCTGAAAAAGCGCAGCATCGAGGGTTATGAGGATGAGGAATATCAGCCGAGATTCGATTACCTGTATCCTCGGGAGCTGCCTTTCCTGGCAGGTAAACCGGCCAAGGCCCTGCCAAAATTGAAAAGCAGCCAGCCTTTTGAAGTGCTGGGCATCCCGCTGAAAGAGCCCGGGTTCTATGTGGTGGAAATCGAAAGCAAGCTGCTAGGAAGCTCGTTGTTGAGCGAGCCAAAGCCAATGTATGTGCGTACCAGGGCGCTGGTGACCGATATGGCTGTACATATGAAACATCATGGCGAGAATGGCCTGGTATGGGTGACTTCATTGTCGAGCGGCAAGCCGGTTGCCGGTGCTGATGTGGCAGTCTACAACTGCAACCAGCAGATGCTGGCGCAAGGGAAAACCGATGCGCAAGGGTTATTCAAAACCGACCAGAAGCTCGACAACCCCAGTTGTAACGGCCCTAATTATGAGTTGATCGCTACAGCAAAAAAAGGCAATGATTTCTCTTTTGTGCGTTCTGGCTGGGACCGTGGCATTGAAGCTTGGCGCTTCAACGTGGATACCTACAGCCAATTCGATTCGCCTAAAATCCATACCATTCTCGACCGTACCATGCTGCGTGCTGGTGAAACGGTGTCGATGAAACATATCGCCAGATTGCCCACCCATCAGGGGTATGCGTATGTAAAAACGGCATTGCCGGATCACATGACGATATCGCTGGTGGGGGGCGAGTTTACGCTGGATGTCCCGCTTACATGGGATGATCGGGGAGTGGCGACCAGCAGCTGGAAAATCCCGCAGGATGCAGGTGTTGGCACTTATGCTATCAACATTGGAAGCGGCTGGCGTGAGACCGGGCATTTCCGTGTGTCTGAGTTCAGGTTGCCAAGCTATAAAGGGGCCGTTACTGCAGGACAGTTACGTTACGCTGCAGTGAAAGAAGTACCTTTGAATCTTTCGCTGGCATATTTGAACGGTGGTGGGGCGCAGGACCAAACCGTGCAAGTGACTTCACAGTTAGCCAACGATTATTTCCACTTTGATGAATACAAAGAATTCCGTTTTGGCATAGACAAGAACCAGAACTTGAATGAACTGGCGCTAGATAAGGCAAGTATCAAACTCGATGCTCACGGGTCAGGCAAAGTGGTTGCACCCATCAAGCCGGCGCTTACCCAGCCCGCCAAGCTGACTTCAGAAATGACCTTTGCCGACCCGAACGGTGAGATTCAAACCATAGGCGGTTCCACCGAGATATGGCCGGTTGACCGGGTGGTCGGTTTGCAGGTGAAGGATTGGGCGGGCCTGAAGGCTAAACATAAAGTGCAGGCTGTGGTGCTGGGGCTGGATGGCAAACCGCAGACAGGCATAGAAGTGAGCATTTCGGGTGAACGTATATGGCACTACACGCACCGCAAGCGTGTATTGGGCGGGTTTTACAGCTATGAGGATGAAGTTATCCGCGAAAGTCTGGGCGAGCTATGTAAGGGCAAGACTACAGCGCAGGGGTTCATGGATTGTGAAGTCTCGGTGAAAGAAGCTGGGGATATCAATCTGACAGCTACCATCAAGGATAGTCATGGCCGGGTTTCGCAAGCGCAGAGCGGGTTCTGGGTGAGCGAGCTGGGTGATATCTGGTTTGGCCAAGGGGATGAAGACCGCATGGAGGTGATTCCTGAAAAACGGAGCTACCAGCCAGGCGAGACAGCGCGCATCCAGGTGCATAGTCCGTTCTATCAGGCTCAGGCTTTGATAGCGGTGGAGCGTGAGGGGATCTTGCAAACGTTCGTGCAGCCTTTGTATCGTAACCAGGCTGTTGTCGAAATCCCGATACAACCGAACTGGGGGCCGAATGTATATGTTTCGGTGCTGGCGGTGCGCGGCCGGCTGAACGATGTGCCCTGGTATTCGTTCTTCCAGTGGGGCTGGCATAGCCCTAGCAGTTGGTGGCAGGCCTGGCGCGACGGCACCCCGGCTCCCACTGCGTTAGTTGATTTGGCCAAGCCCAGCTACAAGTTCGGCCTGACACGTATCGCCGTGGGTACCAAAGGAATGGCTTTGAACGTACAAGTCAAAGCCGATAAGGCGCGTTACAAGCCGCGGGAACTGGCTAAAGTGGATGTGAAGGTAATGCTGCCGAACGGTAAACCTGCCCCGGAAGGCAGCGAATTGGCGCTGGCTGTGGTAGATAAGGCATTGCTGGAATTGAATGACAACCCATCCTGGAACTTGCTGGATAGCATGACACAGGAACGTGCTTACCTGATGGAAAATGCGACCGCACAGATGCAAGTGGTAGGCAAGCGCCACTTTGGCAAAAAGGCCTTGCCAGCAGGTGGCGGCGGCGGTTTGAGCAGCTTGTCTACGCGAGAGCTGTTCAACACTTTGCTGTACTGGAATCCGCGTGTCAAAGTGGGTAAGGGCGGCATGGCGCAGGTGCGATTCCCGCTGAATGACTCTCTGACTGCATTCAAAGTGGTTGCGGTCGCGGATGTGAACGCTGACCAGTTCGGTACAGGCAGTACAGAGATTGCTTCCTTCCAGGATCTGCAGATGACTTCTGGTTTGCCACCCATGGTGCGGGAAGGAGATCAGTATCGTGCCATGCTGACATTGCGTAATACTACCAAGCAGCCAATGCCTGTAGAAGTAAGCGGTAAGGCAGGCAGTTTCAGTTTTGGTAGTCAAAAACTTACGCTCGCGGCTGGTGAAGCCAAAGATATCGCCTGGCAGGTCAATGCGCCTGGGCAGTTTGATGAGGCGTTGCAAAAAGGCTTGCCATGGGAGATTCGCGCGGCTGGCAGTGATGGAAAAGTGTTAGACGCAATCAAGTTTACGCAGAAAATCCTGCCCAAGGTGCCAGTGACTGTGCAGCAAGCACAATTCTTGCAGCTTGATTCGCGCTATGAGAACGACACTGCGCTACCTCAGGGGGCGATTCCAGGTAAAGGTGGATTGGAAGTGCATCTAACCGCCAAGCTCGCTGATCAGACTGCCGCGATAGAGCAGTATTTCCGTGATTATCCATACAGCTGTCTGGAGCAGAAGACCAGTGTAGCCACCGGCTTGCAGGACAAAGCGCGTTGGGATGACATCACCGCTAATCTCGCCAGTTATCAGGATAGCCAAGGTTACCTGCAATATTTTCCTGGCATGAGTTATGGCAGCGATGCGTTGACTGCATACGTGCTGACGATGGCGTATGAGAACAAGATCAAGCTGCCGGAAGCGGTGGAGAGGCGCATGCGCGAGGCTTTGAAAGACTTCGTGGCTGGGCGTAGTGAGCCCGGGGGTGCCTGGTATTACGGCCGTAATAAGTTCCTGAGCGAGCGTCGCTTGAATGCACTGGCTGCCTTAAGTTACACACAGGATATCGATACCAAGGACTTGAGCGCGTTCGAGTTCATCCCGATCCAGATGCCGACGAATAGCCTGACCAATTGGCTCGCTATATATGAACACGTGCCGAATGCACCGCAACGCGCAGAGCGTTTGAATGCGCTGGAGCGGGAATTGCGCAATCGCATGCAGCAAGTGGGCGGCAAATTGATCTTTACAACTGAATCGGATGATTCATGGTGGTGGGCGATGATGGACGGCGAAGTGAACGCCACACGTCTTGTCAGTCTGCTGATGGATGACCCGCGCTGGCAGAAAGACATGCCAGAATTGTTGCGTGGCGCCGTTTTGCGTCAGGAAAAAGGACGCTGGCATACCACATTGGCAAACGCCTGGGGACGGGTGGCTTTGCAGAAGTTCGGCCAGAAGTTCGAGCATGACACCATCAGTGGTACCACGACCGCCAGATTGGATGACCTGACGCGTAGCTATACCTGGACAGGTGCGGAGAAGAATGCGCCTCAGGCGAATGGCGTGCACAGCAAAGAGAAGGTTGCGGCCAAGCTCAGCCTGCCTTGGGCTGTGGATGGTAAATCGCAGAAGTTCAGCATGGAACATGCTGGGGTAGGCAAGCCCTGGGTCAATGTGCTGCTCACTGCTGCAGTGCCAGATAAAGCCGTAAGAAGCGGCTATACCATCAAGCGTACCGTCACTCCGGTTGAGCAGAAAGTAAAAGGTCGCTGGAGCCGCGGAGACCTGATGCGTATCCGCCTGGATGTCGATAGCGAGCAATCCATGAGCTGGGTGGCTTTGTCTGATCCAATTCCAGGAGGTGCAAGCATTCTTGGTAATACAGCGCGGGATTCTGCTATCGCCCAGCAAGGCGAGAACAGTTATGACGGAACAAGCAATCCCTACCCGAGCTATACCGAGAAGGGCTTAAGTTTTTTCCGGGCTTATTATGAATATGCGCCCAAGGGCCATTTCTGGGTGGAATACACCATACGCTTGAATAATCCAGGTGAATTCAATATTCCTTCCACGCGTATCGAGGCGATGTACGCATCTGAGATATTTGGCCAGTTGCCTAATCCTAAACTGACGGTCGGAATGCCTTGATGGTTTTCTGCGTAAGGTGATGTTGCGAGCACTTTTCTGTCATTGGTTTTTTCGTGTACTGACGGCAGTCGCGCTTATATCTTGCTCCGGGGTATCTCAGGCGATCCCGACTTTTGAAAAGGTGAAGGCAGATTACCAGCCTTCCGATAGCTGGCTGCTGGCACGTGATGGCCAAGTGTTGCAGCAGGTACGCGTCAATCATCAATTGCGGCGTTTGCAATGGGTTGCTATCGAAGATGTATCCCCAGCCTTGCTACAGGCTTTGTTGCTGTCGGAAGATAAGCGATTTTATGAACACAGCGGCGTGGACTGGCGGGCGTTGGCTGCGACCAGCTGGCGCAATGTTTGGAGCAAAAGGACTCGCGGCGCCAGTACGCTGACCATGCAACTAACAAGGTTGCTGGAGGCGGAACAAGGCGCGCACAAACTAGTTTCAGCAAAAAGGAATGTATTTGAGAAATCCAGCCAGATTGCTTCGGCATTGGTCCTGGACAGGGCCTGGCGTAAAGACCAGATCCTTGAAGCCTATCTGAATCTGGTGAGTTTCAGGGGGGAGTTGCAAGGTATCAGTGCAATGAGTGCCGGGCTTTTCCAGAAAGCGCCTGCCGCACTGAACATGCAGGAAGCCGCGATTGCGGCGGTGCTGATTCGTGCGCCGAATGCGGACCTGCAGGCGATACGCCAGCGCGCGTGCAAGTTGTATCTCCAACTGCAGCCTGATGAGAGAGGCTGCGGTGATATGGAAGGTGTCATTCAGCTTAAACTGCGACCGCCGTTTCAAATCACGATGGTGAACCATGCACCACACCTTGCCCAGCAATTGATCCACCAGGCGGGGCAACGCGTCAGGACGAGTGTCGATTTCCCTTTGCAGCAATTTGCCAATCAACAGCTGAATGCAAACTTGCTGCAGCTAGAGTATCAGAATGCGCAGGATGGCGCGGTGCTAGTGCTGGATAACCATACTGGCGAAGTGCTTGCCTGGGTAGGCTCAAGCGGAAAGCTATCCATGTCGTCCGAGGTGGACGGTGTGTTGGCTAAACGGCAGGCAGGTTCTACACTCAAGCCATTTTTGTATGGTCTGGCGATTCAGCGGCATGTGTTGACTACCGCATCGGTGCTGGATGATTCTCCGGTACGCATCGCAACGCCAGGTGGCTACTATATTCCACAGAATTACGATAAACAATTCGTTGGTCAGGTGAGTGTGCGGCACGCACTGGCCAATTCCCTCAACGTACCTGCTGTGCGCACGTTGCTGATGGTAGGTGGTGAGGTTTTTTACGATGGTTTGCATTCATTCGGCCTGAATACGCTAACCCAGCCTGCGGACTATTATGGCTACAGCCTGGCTTTGGGCGGGGCGGATTTCCGCCTGCTGGATTTGACCAATGCTTATCGGGCGCTTGCCAACCAAGGGTACTGGCAGCCAGTGAGCCTGAATTTAGGAGGGCAGGGTGACGCTAAGCCACATCAGGCCTTAAGCACACAAGCCAGCTACATAGTGGCGGATATACTCTCTGACAATGCCGCCCGTTATCGTACTTTTGGCCTCAATTCAGTACTGAATACTCCCTATTGGACGGCTGTCAAAACAGGCACCAGCAAAGACATGCGGGATAATTGGTGTGTCGGATTCTCGCGCCATTACACTGTCGGTGTTTGGGTGGGCAACGCGGACGGGTCGCCGATGCATGATGTTTCTGGGGTAACAGGAGCAGCGCCGGTGTGGCGTGCAGTGATAGATTATTTGCATCAAAGTACACGAGGAGTGAAGAGTGTCAAACCACCTTTACCCAAAGGAGTCTCAGTTCGCAAGATACATTACCAACCAAGTCTGGAGGCGGATAGAGATGAGTTGTTTCTAAACGGTACCGAGCAATCGCAAATTTTATTGAATGTGGCTGAGAAGGATAATGGCTTTGTGCGGATAGTATACCCTGGCGAAGGGGCAATTATTGCACTTGATCCGGAAATTCCGCCCAAGCTGCAGAAAGTCATTTTTAAATCGACTGCTGAAGTGGCTAATGCTTCCTGGAGATTGAACGGAAAGCGAGTCAACGATCGCTGGAGCCCGTGGCCTGGTAAATATCAATTGGATTTGATCGATCAGAAAAATAACGTGGTGGATAGTGTGCATTTCCAAGTGCGCGGTGCATATCTCAAACAAGTCACGCCAAGGCCAGGCAGCCACTAGTTTGTCTTGGGGGCGCCTTTGCCTGGCGTGGTAAAATAACGCTCATGGCAATATCTACTCAGTCATTTCCTCAACTCATCACAACTCTCGAAAGCCGTTTATCCTTTTGCATGCTGATGGATCAGCATCCTTTGCGTAGGCGTTTGCGTCAAGCCAGGGAAATGTTGAGTGAAAATAAATCGGTTGAAAAGATTGTTGTCGATATTGCCCAAAAGATTCAGGCTTCCGAGCAGAAGCGGCAGCAGCGGCTAGCGCTATTGCCCAAGCCTGATTACCCGGCAGAACTGCCAGTCTCTGCGCGAAAGGATGAGATTCTTCAGGCACTGCAAAAGCATCAGGTGGTTATCGTCTGTGGCGAGACTGGCTCTGGCAAGACCACGCAACTGCCTAAGATATGTCTGGAGCTTGGACGCGGCGTAGCTGGGCTGATCGGCCACACCCAGCCGCGCCGTATCGCCGCACGCTCGGTCGCTAGCCGCATCGCGCAGGAGCTCAAGACGCCGTTGGGCGATGCCGTAGGTTACAAAGTGCGATTCAATGACAAGCTGTCCGAATCCAGCTACGTCAAACTGATGACGGATGGCATCCTGCTGGCGGAGACGCAGAGTGACAGGTTCCTGAACGCTTATGACACCATCATTATCGACGAGGCGCATGAGCGCAGCCTGAACATCGACTTCCTGCTGGGTTACCTCAAGCAATTGCTGCCCAGACGCCCTGATTTGAAGGTTATCGTCACCTCGGCGACCATTGATGCGGAACGTTTTTCCAGACATTTCAATGATGCGCCGGTGATTGAGGTTTCGGGTAGGACTTACCCGGTCGAGATTCGCTATCGTCCGCTTGGTAAGCCGGGGTTCATGGCCAAGGAGCTGCAGGCCGATAATGAGGACGACGAAGATATCGAACTGCTCGGCCAGGACCTGATGGGCGTTAAGCGCAAGCCGCGTATCGAAGCGCGCTGGCTGCAGGAGGATGAAGAGGAAGAGGCGATAGAGGAAGCTATCCTGGATGCGGCGGATGACCTGCTGCGGCTAGGCGATGGAGATATTCTGGTATTTCTGCCGGGAGAGCGCGAGATCCGAGATGTTGCCGACCATTTGAGGAAATATCAAGGGCGTTCGGCGAAATTAAAGCATATCGAAGTGCTGCCATTGTTTGCGCGTTTGAGTATCGAAGATCAGCAAAAGATATTCAAGGGGCATAGTCAGACCAGAATCGTGTTGGCGACCAACGTGGCCGAGACCTCACTGACAGTCCCAGGCATCAAGTATGTGATCGACAGTGGTTTGGCGCGTGTCAATCGATACAGCCCGCGTGCCAAGGTAGAGCAGTTGCAGATCGAGAAGATATCGCAAGCTGCGGCCAAGCAGCGTGCCGGGCGTTGTGGCCGTGTCTCCAATGGTATTTGCGTACGTTTGTACGACGAAGTAGACTTCAATAATCGCCCCGAGTTTACCGACCCGGAAATCTTGCGCAGTTCGCTGGCCAGCGTCATCTTGCGCATGGCTGATCTGCGTCTGGGCGATGTCGCTGAATTCCCGTTCATAGAGGCGCCATCCAGCCGCCTGATCAATGATGGTTACCTGTTGCTGCAGGAGCTGGGGGCGGTGAATGCACGCCGCGAAATCACCGAGCTGGGCAAACAGCTTGCGCGTCTACCATTGGAACCACGCGTAGCGCGCATGATACTGGCTGCCAGGAAGGAGAATTGCCTGCGCGAGATATTGGTTATCGCGGCAGCTCTTGCAATACAGGATCCGCGCGAACGGCCGATGGATAAGCGCGAGGCGGCCGATCAGGCGCATGCCAAGTTTGCGGCAGAAGACTCCGATTTCATGAGTTTCTTGAAATTGTGGGAATGGTATGACCATGCGCTCAAAAACAAGAAATCTAACCGTGACCTGCTGAACCAATGTCATCAGAATTTCCTGTCCTTCTTGCGCATGAAGGAATGGCGTGAATTGCACACACAGTTGACGGAAATGGCCAAAGAGCTGGATTTGAAACCCAATGCGGATGACGCAGGTTATGTCCAGGTTCATCGTGCTTTGTTGAGCGGTTTATTGGGCAATATCGGCTTCAAGGATGGCGAGGCAGAATCTTACCTGGGTGCGCGCGGCATTCGCTTTCATATCGCACCTGGGTCTGCACTCAAGAAACAGCGGCCGAAATGGGTGATGGCGGCAGAGTTGGTGGATACCACCAAGCTCTACGCTCGCTGTGTCGCCAAGATCGACCCTGACTGGATAGAGCCGCTGGCCAAAGGCTTGACGGAAAGCCACTACAGCGACCCACGCTGGGATAGGCGTATGGGGATGGTCAACGCGTGGGAGCGTGTCAGCTTGTATGGCTTGACGGTGGTTCCCAAGCGCCGCGTGCATTACGGTCCGATCAATCCAACTGAGTCGCGCGAGATATTCGTACGAGAAGCACTGGCAAACATGGAGTTCGATACCCGGGCGCCGTTCTTCGAGGCAAATCGCAGGTTGATCGCCGAGGTGGAGGAGCTGGAACATAAAGCGCGCCGGCAGGATGTGCTGGTGGATGAGCAAGTGCTGTATGCATTCTACGATGCGATCGTGCCGCAAGGTATCTATAACGCGGCTAGTTTTGAGAAGTGGCGCCAGGATGCCGAGAAGCATAACTCGCATTTGCTGTATCTCACCAAAGATGAGCTGATGCGTCACGGTGCAGCCGGGGTGACGGAAGTGCAGTTCCCGGAAGCGATGGAGATCGACGGCGTGAGCCTGAACCTGAAATACCGTTTTGAGCCAGGACACCCGCTGGATGGCGTAACCGCCACAGTGCCTTTGGCGTTGCTGAATCAGCTGGATGCGACTCGGACAGAGTGGCTGGTACCTGGTATGCTGCGGGAGAAACTGACTGCATTGATCAAAGCGTTGCCCAAAACATTGCGTCGCGTGTGTGTGCCGGTTCCTGAGTTCGTGACGGGATTTTTGGAGCATGTGGCGGTAGGCGATACGGCATTGCTGCCGGCATTGGCACAGTATATCCAGCTGCAGACCGGGCTCAAGATTGGACAGGACGATTTCGCGCTTCAGGATATGCCTGCACACCTTCTGATGAATTTCAGGATAGTGGATGAAAAAGGCCGTGAGCTTGGCATGGGACGCGATTGGAATGCGCTGAAAAAACAGCTTGGACAGGCAGCACAGCTGACGTTCAGGAGCGCATCGCCAGGTATCGAGAAGAGTGGCCTCAAGCAGTGGGATTTTGGTGATTTGCCGCAGACACTGACGTTCAGCAAGGATAGCCGCCAGTTGACCGGCTATCCGGCGCTGGAAGATGACACAGAAAGTGTGTCCATCAAGCTGTTCGATACCGCTGAACATGCGCTTAAGTCACACCGCAAAGGCGTTTGCCGCCTGATGCGCTTCGAGTTGAAAGAACAGATGAAGCAACTGGAAAAAGGCTTGCCGCAGTTCAATCAATATGCCTTACCGCTGCGCAATCTGATTTCTCCGGATGATTTGCGCGACGAAATGATAATCGCGATTGCTGACCGCGCATTTGTCGGTGAGGATGATTTGCCGCGTACGAATGTGGAGTTTATGACGCTGAAACAGCGCGCCAGAACGCGTTTGCCTGCAGTGACAGACGGCGCAACACGGCTGGTCACTGCCGTTTCCACCGAATATCAGATGCTTATGCAGAAGCTGGGCACATTGCCGAACAATATGTCCAGGATTAAGCGCGAAGTCGAGGAGCAGCTTGCCTTGCTGTTGCCTAAACGGTTCATGAGCCAGACGCCTTGGGAGCGCCTGCAGCATCTGCCACGCTATTTGAAGGCACTGAGGATGCGTCTAGAAAAATACCCCAATAGTGTCGAGCGTGATAATCGCAGCGGACAGGCAGTGCAATTGATATGGCAACGCTGGCAGGGTAAGGTGAGTGCGCTGCACAAGGTACATCAGGATATCCCGGAAGCCTTGCTGGATTATCGCTGGCTAATCGAGGAATTGCGTGTCTCATTGTTCGCGCAAGAGCTCAAGACCCCGTTCCCGGTTTCAGCCAAGCGTCTAGACAAAATATGGGCGGAGCTGAACGCGTAGTCATGAAAACCCGTACCATGCCTGAAATCGAGATCGCGCTGAAGCCATCCATCGGGTTAAGTACGTCGATGACGGTAGTGGCGTCGATAGGATTATGGATAATCGTTGCATATGTCCCGGATTGGCGTTTGCAGCTTGCGTTAGCGGTATGGTTGCTGCTGACGACGGTTTACCATGTGTTGCGTGACGGTTTACAACGGTTCCCGAAGTCCTGGAAAAGCCTGCATGTCACAGCACATGGGGAGTTAAGGGTAACCAATGTAACGGGACAGACATTTACCCCGACATTATCTGCAGATACGACGGGGTATCTTTGGTTGACAATTCTTAATTTCGAAAAAAATAATGGTAGTGTTTTTCCGTGGACAGGTTTGCCACCACTGATTCTATTTATGCCCAAGGATGCTGATAATTACCGCAGGCTGCGTGTCTGGCTGCGCTGGTGGCCGCATCAGCCAGCCGATTTGGCTGAGACGCCGTGATGCTTTCTACGCAGCCGTAATTTGGATACAGCTTGGCGAATCTCCTTGGCAGGATGTTTTGGCAAATAAGCCAATAGAAACAGTACACCTGACAGACCAGCCAAAATCCAACGTAATTCGAAAGCGGATTTATCTTTGCGGGCAGGCGGGATCTTTTGCATGGCTCTGAGAATGTTGACAATGCTGTCCCCTCTCACATAATGCCCATCGACTTCCTTGGCGAGTGATTCCAGGTATTTTTCATCCAGCTTGGATAGATAACGATCTGTCTCAGAAGGGGCGACATTGTCATCACGCACGCCTAGGTTGGCCTCCGAAATCTGCGCAATCCCCGGCTGCATGGCAAAGCTTTGATTTGCCCAAAAGCCAATAACCTGGTTGTTCTCATCCAGCTTGGGAATGGCGGTGCCTTTGTCGGAACCAACGCCTACAAACAGCCAGTCCTTGCCGCCTTGGAAACCTTCCAGCGATTTGGTGTTGAATGCATGCAACCGTGGTGCTTCTTCACCATCGGTAAAATAGACGACTTGTGCAGGTTCCGGGAAACTACGAATTAGCTTGGCCAAAGTGAACATGCTTTCGCGCACGCGGCTGTTGCCGCTCCAGCCCATGCGCCAGTCAAGGTGGTCGATACTATCTTCGAGGGCGTGGAAGTTCTCACAGACCTCGATAGGTGTGTACATCGCGGAGATACTGACGCCGGCAAAGATGCCAATGCTGACCTGTGTGCCGCAAGGGAGTTCTTCTACTACACGATGCAGCAGATGTTGCTGGTATTGCATACGGGTGACGGTTTTGCCGTTGATAGTTTCATCTGCAGTATTCATGCTTTGCGAGATATCTGCCACTAACAGATAACTATAGATATCCCGTTTCACAGGGACGGTAGGTCCAAGGATTGCAGCGATCAATAGCAACAATGCTGCGCTCATCAGCGTGATGTCGCGGCGGTGGCGTAGGATATTGGCGACTTTTCTCACGATATTTTCCTGTTATGGCAGCCCTACCGGGATATTGCCCATCATAAGCCCGGGGGTGTCAGATTCCCCCACGCCGGGCGTAGGTGTGGATGGCAGCATGGTGAGCAGCCTGTCCAGGTTGTGCTTGGCATCCCAATGTGTATTGTTCGAGCGAATCGAAGCCTGGTAGGCTGTTTTGGCCTGACGTATCAGATATTCCGCTTCATCGCGTACGGTCATGTTGCTGCCGTTGATAGCTAACCCGCGCAAAAAGAAAATGTTGCCGATGTTGTATTGCACAGCCGATTTCTGATCTTGATTGGCTTTGGGGATCAGCTGGGTGAAGAGCAGGGTGGCTTCTTTGTAGCGTTCTTTTTTAGCCAGATATAGTGCGGTCGCAAACTTGGCTTCAAAGCTTTGTTTATCTGTCTCTGGTGGTTTCCCGGCTAGTACCGCCTGATTAAACGCTTCGATCTCCTGAATTCGTTTGTAGGTGTATATGCTGCCAATTGTGCAGCCAATCGCGATTAGCACCAGTAGCCAAGTCAGGCGGCCAACGGTGAAAAAAATGCGTAATCGATGAATTAGTGCCATGTTCTTACCTCGAGATATTTAACGCCTAGCAGCAATGTAATCAGGATAGCTGCTAATACAAAACAATAGTTTGAATAATCTTTACCGGGAATTTTCTCCAGGTACTTGATGGGTTTTTTCTCTTTGCGGTTAATGTCTTCAATCGCCAACTGCAGAGTCCTTGGATTCTCGGCCTCGTATGCATGAAATGGCGTTTTCATCGTCTTGAAGAACTCATACAACTCGATTTCCGGCGGCAAGGGCTGGTCATCTGCAGGTTTATAGTTTTTATCAAAAATACTCAAACCACCAGGCTGGCGTAGCACGATCCAGTAAAGACTGATGTCCAGACGCTCGAACCAGTCACGGATCTTTTGCTGTCTGTTGGCATCGATTCGGCCAGCGCCATCAGAGAGCAATATCACGGCACGTGAGCCGGAATTGGGTACTTTATCGAACAAGCCTGCTCCGGCCGTTAAACCGCTACCGATATTCGTCTGGAACAAGGCGTTGCCGGCAGTTGCGCGTACAGCGGCGATGATGGCGTTCTTGTTTTCAGTAAGCGGCAATACATACATGGCAGAATTACTGAAAGTGATCATGCCCATCATGTCGTTCTGACGGGATTGCACGAATTCTGTGATCAAACGGCTGGCAGCGGCAGATTTTGTTTCCCCCACACGGTCGGCAGAGCCAGAGAAGGGGTCATCCATGCTTGCGCTTCTGTCCAGCACCAGGCCGATTTGTGCGCCGACACCGATTTTTTCGATTTCCTGCTGATTGCTGTGAGGCGCGCTTAATCCAAGCGTAATCAGGGTCAAAATCAGTACTGCGAGTATCTTGAGGATCAAGCCAATCAAGTCAGAGAGTGGGTCATGGGGCAGCATCTCCAGCCATGAGTAGGCTTTGCTGTGGCTGCGCATGAATACCAATGGCAGTAAAGCCAATGGCAGACACCATAACATCCAGGGGTAGGAGAATGACATGGTTGTTATTTGCTATCCGGGGTTAGGCCACGCTCACAATCGCGGCAACGGCGAGTGAACTGTTGCAGCCACGCCAATGGTTTTTCAATTCCATGCCTGGCTTCTGGTTCAAAGAATACTTGGCGCGATAGCGCAAAGAACTGCTCAATCTCGGATCTTATGCTGTTAAACGCAGGTTTTTTTGTCAGGAAAGCATCCAGGTTGTCAGTGAATAAACTGTTGCCGGCTGTTTTGTTGAGAGACTGGTGTACGGCTGCTACCGCTTGCTTCAAGCCGTCAGGCGTGTCCTGGACTTTGCGCAGTTGGCGAAAAGCCTGTGCGAAAGGACCTCCCATACGCGGCAGCCATGCGTGTTTGCCTAGAATATAAAGCAACCCCAGCAGGCTGATGCCAATCACACCCAATAACCAGTTCAAGCGTGTTTTTTCTGCAGAAGCGTTCAGCAGCAACGGGC
>JAKOWL010000167.1 GCA_029781535.1 Pseudomonadota bacterium | reverse complement strand
CGGCCAGTTCGTGCGCGTAGAACGCTATTCGATGAGGTTCAAGCGTATCAGCAGAAAGCTCGATAATTTCACCCAGTTCTAGTGCTTTGCGGATAAAACGTTTTTCCACGTCACCCAATAAACTGAGATCGGCACCTTCATCGGTCAGACCACGCGCTTCAGCTTCCCGAAAGATGCCTGCGCATCGAACATGTGCATTTTGAATGTAATAGACAGGGTTGTCATTACTTTGCTTGACTGCCAAATCGAGATCAAAATTAAGATGCGAATCAGCGCTCCGAGCCAGCAGGATATACCGCACCACATCAGGGCTCGTTTGGTCAATCAGATCATCTAGCGTATCGTAGTCGCCGCGTCGGGTACTCATCTTCACTTCTTTGCCATCGCGAATCATGCGTACTAATTGGATAATCACAACATGAATCTTGGATGGATCAAGACCCAACGCCTGTACGCCGTATTGCACCACCTTGTATTGTGAACCGTGATCTGCGCCAAGGATATTCACGAGGAGGTCAAAACCCCGATTGATTTTGTTGACATGATAGGCAATGTCCGGCAGGGTATAGGTGGGGATGCCATCACTTTTGACCAACACGCGATCTTCTTCATCCCCAAACGTGGTGCTGCGGAACCATTTGGCTGGTGCTAAGTTCTTTCCTTTTTCCAGTTCTTCGGCGTCGGCATTTTCACGCACAGCACTTTTATATATGTGGCCGGCCTTTTCCAGCTTGTCGAGTGTGTCCCACACTGCCTCAGATTCGTAGAGGCTGTTTTCATTGAAGAACACATTATGCTGTATATTGACGCGCTTCAGTGTGGTCTTGATGATGTCAAACATGCGCTTTTCAGCATATTCTTTGAATGGCTTCCAATCGGCATCTTTCAACGAAGCACCTTTTTCCAGAGCCAGATCAGCCGCAAAATCCTTTAGATATTCGCCTTGGTAAAAGGTTTTGTCATCTTCCGCAGGGATTTCTACCGGCAATTTGAGTGCTTCTAGATAACGGATTCGCAAACTATTGCCAAGGTTTACCATCTGCACGCCGGCATTGTTGAAGTAGTATTCGCGCTCCACTGTATAACCGGCAGCTTCCAAAATGCGGGCGATGGTATCCCCGACCATCGCGCCACGGCTCCGCCCCACATGCAGCGGGCCAGTTGGATTGGCGCTGACGAACTCAACTTGGGCGCGTTTCCCTTTGCCTAAATCGAGTGTGAATAACTGCTCACCCTCGGAAATGA
>JAKOWL010000156.1 GCA_029781535.1 Pseudomonadota bacterium | reverse complement strand
CGGTGCTGCGGGGCTGTTCCGGGCCGCCTTCGTGGTCGGGGCGCAGTGTGATGACGGTTTTAAAGCCTTGCACGGCAAGCTGGCCAATGTCATCCACCCCGATCTGTGCATGTGCGCATACCCCATCGGCCACAGGCTGAACATGTAGTGCCTTGGCCTGTCTGACACCACAGAGCTGCTGGTGCAGCACATGCATCACGGCCATCGCAGATTGGCTGCTGATGCTGTAATAGATACCTTTGCCCTCGCGGCGTGTGTTGACCAGCTCCGCATCGCGCAGGATGCCCAGCTGTTGTGAGAGCGTAGGTTGCTTGATATCCAGGATCGTTTCCAGTTCTCCGACAGACTTTTCGCCGCTGGAAAGCTGGCAAAGCAGCATCAAACGGTCAGCGTTCGCCATCGCTTTCATCAGGCCGGTTGCTTTGTCTGCGGAAGCACGTAGTTCGGTAAAGTCGGTTTGATGAGTCATAGCATGAAATTAAAAAGGGGAAAGTTATTTTTAACATTATATGTTTTTATATAATATATATAAATATATAATGCGATGCAATTGTTATTCGGTCTATAGCGTAAGGAATCCCTATGTTTAAACAGTTGTTCGAACCCGTCTCCTCGACATTGACGTATCTGATCGTGGATGATGAATCACGTGAGGCGGCGCTGATCGACCCGGTGGATACACAGCTTGAACTGTATCTGCAGCTGCTGCAGGATCTGAACTGCAAGCTGAAATATTCCCTGGAGACACATGTGCATGCCGACCATATTACCGCAGGCGGGATGCTGCGCCAGCGTCTAGGCATAGAAACGGCTGTCGGCGCGGCGTGCGGCGCAAAAACTGCCGACATGCAATTGCAGCACGATGATGTGCTGTATGTAGGCAAGCAGGCGATACGGGTGATTGCAACGCCGGGGCACACGCCAGGCAGCGTGTCGTTTCTGTGGAACGACCGTGTATTCACCGGCGACGCACTGCTGATTAACGCCTGCGGGCGGATAGATTTCCAGGGTGGTGATGCCGGCACCTTGTATGACGGTATCACTGGGCGGCTATTCACTTTGCCCGGCGAGACTTTGGTGTATCCGGGGCACGATTACAATGGTAAGCGCGTCAGTTGCATCGCGCAGGAACGGGACACGAATTCCCGTTTGGCAGGCAAGACGCGCGAAGAGTTCATCGAGATCATGGCCAGTTTGAATTTGCCAAAACCGCGCATGATCGACTTGGCAGTGCCCGCCAACAGGAAGTGCGGTGTGCCGGAAGAACCGCAGCAAGGTTAAGCATGCATAGGGCTAGGTACATCATCATAAAGCGGTCGCAAGGCCGCTTTTTTATTTGGATGTGAAAGCGAAGCGTCCAGATTGTTGCAACCGCGGTCTGGGGCTGATAGTGTAGCGGATACAAAAAAGACAACATGATTCGAGGGTGACAGATGGAAGATTTAGCTTGGCTATCGCAATTTCCTGCGCTGATGCAGCTCGAGCCGGATGCACGTGCGATCCTGACCAAAGCTGCACGTATCGTTGAGGCACCGGTCGGTACTATCGGCTATCGCGAAGGTGGTGCCTGCGGCGCTTATGTGATGCGGCTTGCGGGGCAGTCCCGCGTATACAAGATGTCAGCCAGTGGGCGTGAGATTCTCTTGTACCGAGTCGGCCCGGGGGAGACTTGCGTGATCACGACCACCTGTTTGTTGGGCAATAGCAATTATCCTGCATCTACTATCGTGGAAGAACCGATCCGTGACGTGATCATTCCTTCGGCCGCTTTCAATCAGTTGATGATCGATTCCAAGGTGTTTCGCACTTTTGTGATGACCAATTATGGCGCGCTGATCAGTGATCTGATCGTGTTGCTGGATGAAGTAGCCTTCCACAGTTTGGATGCGCGGCTGGCCAAGCTGCTGCTGGATGCGGGTGGTAGCAACATCAGCCGCACACATCAGCAGATTGCTGATGAGCTTGGTACCGCACGCGAGGTGGTGAGCCGTCAGCTCAAGCGTTTCGAACAGAAAGGCTGGGTCACACTCGGACGCGGGCAAGTGGATCTGACCAATCGCGCCGAGTTAACCAAACTGGCAAACAGTTAAGCTATTTCTGCATTGTGGGTAATGCGGCACAATACCGTTGAATAACCGGTATTGGCTTGATGCACATTTTCATCGGCTGGTGCTTGTTGCCTTGGGGATGTCGCAATCAATGCATTTGCCTTTGGCCATGTCGTAACCCTTGATGGCTTCCAGTCCTTTTACACCGGTCATTACGGTGCCATCCAGTACAGCCTCGTTCAGATTTGCGCCTGTGATATCTGCCCCGGTCAAATCCGCTTTGCTTAAGTCGGCACGAAACAAGTCCGTGTTGCGCAAATTTGCCCCGCGGAAATCGGCATAACGAACGTTGGCACGATTGATGTCTGCACCTTCGAAATTGCTGCCATTGAACTTGCCACCCTCCGCATCAAAGCGCATCGCACCCATCGGCTGGTTGCCAATATCCAAGCCGAACTTCCCTTTGCTGATTTGTGCGCCGCTCATGTCTACATTCCCCAGCGTGCCTATCATGCGCGCATTGGTCAGGTTGGCGCCTTTGAAGTTGGTTTTGTCAAAAATGGCCTGAAAGATCGTTGCATCAGTCAGGTTTGCGCTGCTTAAATCGGCATTTTCCAGGCGTGCCAGATTGAGGTAGGATTTTTGCAAGTTAGCTCCGCTCAAGTTCGCGCCACGCAGATAGGCGCCAAAAAAGCTGGTATTGACCATATTGCAGTGACGCAGGTCTTTGCCATCCAGTTCCAGATAGCCCAGATCACGGTTGGATAAATCGCATGAAGCGCTGGCTATGCGTTTTAGCGCTTCTTCCTGCGTCATTTTCTCACGTTCCGGTTCGGCATTTTTGGTGAACATCTCTCTGGCCTTCATAATGGTCGTGTCGGGATCCTGCAAAAATGCAGCACGCGAGGCTTCGCTGCCAAAACAGTAGGTTTTACCTTGATATATCTCTTTGATGTTGCAATCGGTTTTAAACATGGCACCTTTTGAAAGGCTGGTCGTGCATTGGCCGTTAAATTCTGCTGCAAAGGCAAAGTTGGCCAGCAACATCGTTATGCTGGCGATTGTCCATTTAAGTTTGTTCATAGATGACTCCTAATCGTTAAATTAAGCCGCATTTTTAGTTTGTGTATCGGTTGGCGGCATATGAGGTCATTGTATGCACTATTAGAACGTGCTCAGTGATATCAGTCACTAAAGATCTAAGTAAAACCATTAGTTACAGTTTGTTTACAACTCTTTGTCGTCAACTGTTCAAGTCTCCGCGTTTAGTGCTTATCTGCCACGAAAAAGGCAGTATTACTCAAGGAGAGTTAAAAATGCGTCAAATGTTGGTTTTAGGTTTATTAACAGCAAGTGCTTCTATGCCGGCTTTGGCTGACTATCGCGACGATGGCGACCGCTATGAAGATCGTGCGCGTGTGGTTTCCGTGACACCTCAATACCAGCGCGTGAACACACCGCGTCAGGAATGCCATACCGAATATGTACGCGAAAGCTATTATGAACAGCGTGAGCGCTCCCCGGGCGGTGCGATCCTGGGTGGCATCACCGGCGGTTTGCTGGGCAGTACGATCGGCAGAGGCGGTGGCCGAGTGGCAGCCGCAGCAGTCGGTGCCGGCATTGGTGCCGTTGTGGGTGACCGTATCGATAACGGCAACGGACCTCGCGGTCGGGAGCGTGTGGAGACTCGCCCAGTAGAGAGTTGCGTGGCCGTAGATAACTGGCAGAATGTGCCGGCCGGTTACGTGGTGAACTATGAATATAACGGCCGCCAGTATTCGACCGTGACTGACCGTGACCCTGGCCGGTATATCCCGGTGCGCGTGGAAGTCCGCCCAAGCGGTTACGTGAGCGATGTGGTATATCGCGAACCACGGGGCGAATGGCGTGAGTATGATCGCCGCAGACGTCACGATTACTGGTAACCGTTAAACCAGACCGAGCCGCAAGGGTGTCTTTGCGGCTTTTTTATGGGCATCGGTTATAATTTGCACCGTGTCCCTTCGAATCTTTCCTGATATTGCCTCACGACTGCGCGCTTGGATGACGCCTGCACCGGCCAGCGCAGCCAAGGCGTGGCAATTGGCCGCAGGTAGCGAGTTCCATGTCTTCTGGATGTATGCACAACCCGTGCATCTGATGCTGGCGCGTGATTATTTCGTGCTGCCAGAACCTGCGCCATTATTGATTCCTGGCGATGATGCAGATGCGATCATTGAAAGTCTCAACCAGCATTTTTCTGCACAGCAGCTGCATTTTTACCTGAAGAACAACCAATGGTTCCTTGGGGTGGATTTCGACCCGAGAATCTCGACCACCTGGTTAAAAACTGCTTTGAATCAGGATGTGACGCCCTATTTGCCACAAGGCGCAGGCGCGCTGGAATGGGCAAAGTTAACCAACGAGATGCAGATGCTGCTGTTCAATCATCCAGTCAATGCGGCGCGCGAGGCGCGAGGCGAGTTGCCGATCAATAGCTTGTGGTTTGATGGATTGGGTCGATCAGAATGAGGGTCGTTGTCAGGGAAGTGGATGCGGCGGCCGAATCTCGCCTGATCGAGCAGGGCGTATCGCCTGTCATGGCGCGGCTTCTGGCGTCACGCGGTGTGAAGGATGCATCGGAGTGCGATGCGAACCTGGCAAAGCTGCTGCCGCCAGAAACATTGACCAATGCATCGCAGATGGCAGTGATATTGGCGGACGCCATCGAGGACAACAAAAAACTACTAGTCGTCGGTGATTACGATGCCGATGGCGCCACTGCCACGGCTGTTGCGGTAAAAGGGCTGCGCAGCATGGGTGCACGAGTGGATTTTCTGGTGCCAAACCGTTTTGAGTATGGTTATGGCCTGACGCCGGAGATCGTGCAGCTTGCCGCTCAAAGCGCGCCGGATTTCATCATCACCGTGGATAATGGCATTGCCAGTATCGAGGGCGTTGCCTCGGCCAACGCGCTGGGGATTCATGTTCTGGTGACCGATCATCATTTACCGGCAGATGCTACGCCGCAGGCAGCCTGCATCGTCAACCCGAACCAGCATGGCTGCAGATTTGCGAGTAAGCATCTCGCTGGCGTGGGTGTGATATTCTATGTGCTGCTAGCGTTGCGGGCGGAGCTGCGCAAGCGAGGCGCCTTTGTGGAAAAGCCTGAACCTAATCTGACGGCATTGTTGGATCTGGTCGCGCTCGGCACTGTGGCGGATTTGGTGAAATTGGATGCGAACAATCGCATCCTGGTCGAGCAGGGTTTGCGCCGTATCCGTGCCGGAGCCTGTTCCCCGGGGATGCTGGCGTTGTTGGAAGTGGCCGGCCGGAATCCGCAAAAAGTTACCACGCAAGACTTGGGTTTTTATGTCGGACCACGCCTTAACGCAGCCGGCAGGCTTGACGACATGACGCTGGGAATCCAGTGTCTGTTGGCTGAAGGTTTGTCTGAAGCGAAAGAAATTGCGCAGACACTGCATGATTTGAATGCCGAACGCCGCAATATCGAGGCGGACATGCAGGATAGCGCGCTGGCGAATCTGGACAATGTGGACGTGACCAACCGTTACAGCATCAGCCTGTTCCAGCCGGATTGGCATCAAGGTGTGGTGGGCATTCTGGCTTCGCGCCTCAAGGAAAAGTACCATCGCCCGACCATCGCCTTTGCGGATGCGGGAGAAGGATTGCTGAAAGGCTCCGGCCGCTCAGTGGCGGGCCTGCATCTGAGAGATGCGCTCGATCTGGTCAGTAAGCGTCACCAGCATCTCATCGTCAAGTTTGGCGGCCACGCCATGGCAGCGGGCTTGAGCATTCGGCAGGCAGATTTTATGCGTTTCGCCGAGGCGTTCGAGCAAGTGCTTTCCGAATTGATGACTGAAGAGGATCTGGAAGCGGTGATCGAAACGGATGGCAGCCTAGAGTCCGGCTTGATTGGGTTGGAGACCGCATGGGTATTGGCTTCCGGCGTATGGGGGCAAGGTTTCGCACAACCATTGTTCAGCGACAGGTTCCGGGTGGTGCAGCAGCGTATCATCGGCGAAAAGCACTCCAAGCTGCTGCTGGAAAAAGACAGCAAACGTTTTGATGCTATCTACTTCAATCATGTGGATGATTTGTTCGGGGATGTCAATGTTGTTTATGCACTGGAAGCCAATGAATACAAAGGCTTGCAGTCGGTGCAGTTGCTCATCAGGCACGTCGAGTGACACGCGTACATGTTCATTACCAGAACTATTGGGTTGCAAGCCAGTCTGGAGCGGATTCTGGAGGAAAGGCTTGGTAAGGGGTTTCGCTTTGCTTGCGTTTGACTGCGTAGCCTGTTGCCTGAAGTGTCAATTATCTTTACGGAAATGGTTGCCAGCGCAGCCAGGTGAACAGGATGTTGCCGTTGCCGTTGCCACCTGGCACATAGGTGGATTGTAATGCTAGACGTTTGTATTCGATTGAAAAAATCGGGAGTAGTATTGGTAGCGGCAGATAATCAAAATCCCGGCGAAAGGTAAAACCGGCGGTCAGGCCTGCGCCGATACGCGTATTTTGACTTGGATACCACATTTTCTGGTAACCGTAACCGATTATCGGTTCGATATCTCGGTGCGAATCCTGAAATGCCATGGCGTAAAGGCCGTGCCAGTTCTTGTTCATGTCGTAACGATATTTACCTAAGCCTAACCCCCAGGGATGTTCGTTGTACTCGTCAATTTTTTCTGAGCTGTAGTAGTGGCGGTTATGCCATACGTTGATTGGCACATAAAGTTCGTAATCTTTTGAGTCCCAAGTTTCTGTAAAAGCATTTTGTATATCCATCAACATGGATTGCGCTGCATGTGAGGTGAGGGGTGTGAAACACAATGCGGCAGCCACAATAAATTGGAATATGGAGTGATGTCTCGTTAAATGGAGCATGGGTTGCTGAGATATCCTTTAATTGCTTAGGGAGATTATCGCGTTGAACAGTCGCACAATCAATAGTTAATTAATCTTTGGCAGGATGATCTTGGTATCTTCGCAGCAATTCTCGTATGTACGTTCATTATTAAAACAATCGCTTTGCAAACCAATCTGCATGTGCCTTCCAGGCCGATGGTTTACCTAATGAAAACATGAGGCGCAAATTTCTTTCGTTTGACCGCATGGACAGCGGCGCGTAGAATTCGCGCAAAACCGATCATGAAAAAAACCGCACAGAAAATGGTGGTTGCCAACTGGAAGATGCATGGCAACCTCAAGCAGAACCAGACCTTGCTCGAGGCGTATATCCGTACATTGGACAATCTACCGCATACGCAAGTGGTGGTATGCGCGCCGTATCCTTATCTGGCGCAGCTGCAAAGCCTGCTGGCGGATACCGATATCGCCTGGGGTGCGCAAAACATTGCCAAAATGGAACGCGGAGCATACACCGGAGAGGTGAGTGCCGAGATGCTGCGGGATTTTGGTTCGACTCATGTGATTATCGGCCACTCCGAACGCAGCACAGCGTATTGCGAATCGGATGAGAACATCGCACAGAAGTTCATGGTGGCCAAAAAACATGGCCTGACGCCGATTCTATGCGTGGGCGAGACGCTGATCGAGCGCGAGGCTGGCATGCAGGAGAATGTGGTGGCCAAGCAGCTGGATACCATCATTCGCATGTATGGCGCGCAGGTGTTTGCCGATGCAGTGATCTCGTATGAGCCGATCTGGGCGATTGGCACGGGCCTGGCGGCAACGCCGGCACAGGCGACCGAGATGCACAAGTTCATCCACGACAAGATCGCAGTGCTGGATGAGGCGGCGGCGAAGCGCTTAAAAATCCTCTATGGGGGCAGCGTAAATCCGCAAAATGCGTTACAATTAATGGTTGTGAAAAACTGCGATGGCGGGCTGATTGGCCGCTGTTCGCTGAATGCGCAAGAGTTCGAGCAGATTTGTATGGCGGCCGAGCGGGTAAGCCAGTCTGACGAATAAAGGCATGACAAAGAATTAGGCAGGAAAATGGAAAATCTGGTTTTAGTGGTTCATGTGCTGGCGGCTGTTACGGTGATTGGCCTGGTGCTGTTGCAGCACGGCAAAGGCGCTGATATGGGCGCAGCTTTCGGCAGCGGTGCCTCCGGCAGCCTGTTTGGTGTGTCGGGTTCATCCAACTTTTTGAGTCGCGCAACTGCGATTGCGGTGACGGTGTTTTTTATCACTAGCATGACGCTGGGTTATTTTGCCAGCCACCGTACCAACTCTGGCAGTGTGGTCAAGGCTGGAGTCGCGCCGGCTCAGGAGGAACAGAAGGCGGCTGATACTAAAGAGGCTGTGCCAACACCGACAGCGACGCCAAAAGATGGCGGCAGTGCGCAGGATGTACCAAAATAAATAATATATCCGCTGTCGTTTCGGGTGATTTGATATTGCTCGGATTGGTCGGGTGGATAAGGCCGTCGTGGTGAAATTGGTAGACACGCTATCTTGAGGGGGTAGTGACGAAAGTCGTGCGAGTTCGAGTCTCGCCGACGGCACCAAATGATGTTGGAAGTGACAAAAGAATAAGAAATAACAATAAAACAAGAAAAATAGCGAGTTGGCAGCTGAATGCCAAACAAAAAAGGTGTTTGTGGCCTTGTTTGGCAAATCGCCCTAGGAGAGGGGTAGGACAATGGCAGCGGTATCGTCGGCGGCTTTTTTGGGGTTTGACTGGTTGTTTGACTTGTAGTGATTAATATAGGACTAGCAAGTGCTAGAGAATTATTTTCCAATTTTGATGTTTATCTTAGTCGGCTTGGGCATTGGTCTGGGGCCGCTCATCCTCGGTAAACTCCTTTCCCCTAACAAGCCGGATTCTGAGAAGGACTCCCCGTACGAGTGTGGTTTTGAAGCATTTGAAGATGCACGCATGAAATTTGACGTGCGCTATTATCTGGTTGCTATCCTGTTCATCCTTTTTGATTTGGAAATCGCGTTCTTATTCCCTTGGGCGGTGGTGCTTAAGGAAATCGGTTTGTTCGGGTTTGTTGCCATGATGGTATTTCTGTTTATTCTGGTTGTAGGCTTTGTCTACGAATGGAAAAAAGGCGCCTTGGAGTGGGATTGATATGAGTATCGAAGGCGTTTTAGAAAAAGGTTTTGTCACCACCACGCTGGATACGGTGATCAACTACACCCGTACCGGCTCGCTGTGGCCGATGACGTTTGGTCTGGCTTGCTGCGCGGTAGAGATGATGCATGCCGGTGCTTCCCGTTATGACCTGGATCGTTTTGGCGTCGTGTTTCGCCCAAGTCCTCGCCAGTCTGATGTGATGATTGTCGCCGGGACGCTGGTGAACAAGATGGCACCAGCTTTGCGCAAAGTCTATGACCAGATGGCTGAACCGCGCTGGGTGATTTCGATGGGTAGCTGTGCCAATGGTGGTGGCTATTATCATTATTCCTATGCGGTGGTGCGCGGCTGTGATCGTATCGTGCCGGTGGATGTATATGTGCCAGGCTGCCCGCCCACCGCTGAGGCTTTGCTGTACGGCATTATCCAGTTGCAGAAGAAAATTAGAAGAACCAATACCATCGCACGCTAAGCAGAATATTCCTCATGACAAAACTTGAACAACTGTCCGCACAACTGAAGCTGGCGCTGAGCGATCATCTGGCCAAGCTGGATGTTGCTTTGGGTGAAATCACTATCGAGTGCAAAGCCGGGTGCTTGATCCCAGTTTGTCTGAAGCTGCGCGATCATGCCGAGCTAAGGTTCGAGCAGTTGATAGATTTGTGTGGCGTGGATTACGCTGATTACAAGGATGGTGCATGGGAAGGCCGGCGTTTCGCAGTGGTTGTCCATTTGCTCTCCGTTTCGCTCAATCAGCGTGTGCGCTTGCGCGTGTTCGCCGAAGATGACGATTTTCCAGTGCTGTCGACTCTGGTGGATATCTGGCCGGTTGCCAACTGGTTCGAGCGTGAGGCGTTCGATATGTTTGGCATCATGTTCGAGAATCATCCGGACTTGCGCCGGTTGCTGACAGACTATGGCTTTGTCGGCCATCCGTTCCGCAAGGATTTCCCAATGATAGGCAATGTGGAAATGCGCTACGACCCGGAGCAGCAGCGCGTGGTGTATCAGCCGGTCTCGATCGAGCTGCGCAACAATGTGCCGCGTGTCATTCGTGATGAGGGAGCGCACTCATAATGGCTGAGATTCGCAATTACACGATGAATTTTGGCCCGCAGCATCCAGCTGCGCATGGCGTGCTGCGCTTGGTGCTGGAGCTGGATGGTGAGGTGATTCAACGTGCTGACCCGCATATTGGCTTGCTGCATCGTGGAACCGAGAAGCTGGCGGAGAACCGCACCTATCTGCAGTCGGTTCCATATATGGACAGGCTGGACTATGTGTCCATGATGTCGAACGAGCATGCCTATGTGATGGCAATCGAAAAGATGCTCGGGCTGGAAGTGCCTGTATGCGCGCAATATATTCGCGTGATGTTCGACGAAATCACGCGCCTGTTGAACCACCTGCTGTGGCTAGGCGCACACGCGCTCGATGTGGGCGCGATGACGGTGTTCCTGTACGCTTTCCGTGAGCGCGAGGATCTGTTTGATGCTTATGAGGCAGTTTCCGGTGCGCGCATGCACGCAGCCTATTATCGTCCCGGGGGCGTATACCGTGATTTGCCTGACCGCATGCCACAATACGAGGCCAGCAAGTTCCGCAAGTCTGCGGACATCAAGAAGCTCAACGAGAATCGTCAGGGTAGCCTGCTTGATTTCATCGAAGATTTTACGAACCGCTTCCCGACCTACGTTGATGAATATGAGACCTTGCTGACCGATAACCGTATCTGGAAGCAGCGTACTGTGGGGATTGGTGTGGTGACGCCGGAGCGCGCCTTGGCCTTGGGCATGACTGGCCCGATGTTGCGTGGGTCAGGCATTGCCTGGGATCTGCGCAAGAAACAGCCATATGAAGTGTATGCAAAGATGGATTTTGATATCCCGCTTGGCGTGAATGGCGATTGTTACGACCGTTATCTGGTGCGCATAGAAGAGATGCGTCAATCCAATCGCATTATCAAACAATGCATCGAGTGG
>JAKOWL010000151.1 GCA_029781535.1 Pseudomonadota bacterium | reverse complement strand
TATCGCATTCGTGCACGCATGATTGGTGTGTTAATTCATGATGCTCGTCTGAACGCTGAGCGAAGTATCGACGAATGTGCTGATTTGCTTCGGGTAACACCGGAAGAAATGCAGGCATGGGAGTATGGTGATTCCACACCGAGCTTGCCGCAAATTGAACTCCTTGCGTTTTATCTTGGAGTTCCGGTCAGTCATTTCTGGGGAACTGATACGCTTGAAGCTAAGTATGGTCGTCATACGGATATTCAGTCTGAATACGTTGCGCTGCGGACGCGCATGATCGGCGCGTTGATGCGTCAAGCGCGGGAGGAATTGGGACTCGATCTTAACGCGGTTAGCGCGGACAGCGCAATTCCGTCGGACGTACTAGCCCAGTACGAAATGGGTGAGTTGCCAGTGCCTATGCACGAGCTAAATGTACTTTCGAGCATCTTGAAAAAGAACACCAGCTATTTCTTGGAGTCAAGCGGTTACGTTGGCGAATGGTTACGAATGCGTGAGGAGTGGAAACACTTCCTCGAATTACCAGATGAAATGCGCCGGTTTGCTGCGAACCCGCGCAATATCGGATTTATCGAAATTGCCATCATGTTCAGTAAGATGCCAGTTGAGGACTTGAGGCAGGTCGGGGCCAGTATTCTTGATATTACTAGATAAGCAAATAGACAATGAGGTGATGAGGTATGGCGTCAGCGCAAGAATTGCAGGATCAAGGCGTTAAGCTTTTTCAACAAAAAGATTATGAGGCTGCTTCCAAGGTTTTTCATCAAGCTAGTGATGCTTATGAAGCGGATGGAGAACGCGATATGGTGGCAGAAATGCAAACCAATATCGGACTTGTTCATCGCGCATTGGGGGAACAGCAGCAAGCTCTTGATATGATGCAAAATGCGCTCACAATCTTCCAAGAGTTGCAAGATGCGATGCGTACCGCCAAAGTTTTGGGTAACATGGGTGGTGTGTATGCCGCATTAGGCGATAAAGAGCAAGCCTACAATTGTTATCGACAGGCTGCTGATATATTCCAAGAACAAGGTGAAAAGAAACTCTATGGTGAAACCCTCATTGCGATGGGGGATTTGCAGGTGCGAGATGGTAAACTCATGGTTGGTGCGGCCACCTACGAAGCCGGACTCGAACAGCTTGACAAACTAAATACCAGCCAGAAGGTCATCAAAGGATTGTTGGGAGTTCGCAATAAGCTCATTGGTGGCGGCTAGTCTCTTCAACGTTTCTATCTTTTTTGAAATCAATTAAACTCAAAGCGGTAGTCGGTCTTTCCGATTACCGCTTTCGTTTTTTCTGTACTTCTTCTGACAAAGCAGAAGAAGCTGTTATCGTATCTGTCATACCTGATTCTTAGATTGAACAGGTGCTGATAGAGCTAGAGGGCTATACATGCTTAGTGAAACCACCCGTAGCAATTATTATCGCTGGTTGCTACTATTTCCTTTGATGGGAATATTTGTTGGTGTATATGCATTCACGTACAGTGCGCATATTGAAAGCGGCGATACACAGCGGCTTTTTAATGCGACAGCCAGTACGGTTGATTTCGGCGATGTTTTGCTGGATAAGTCCGCTGCTGATAATCCCCCTCAAACTACCACTCCTGATAGCTATTACCCGTTGTCTGAAGCAGAAGTTGAACCACTGCAATTGTTACTCAGTGCGCCAATATACTGGGTCGCAGAACAGGTTCCGGGGATTG
>JAKOWL010000137.1 GCA_029781535.1 Pseudomonadota bacterium | reverse complement strand
TGGCCATTATGTCATTATAATGAAGTTAGGGCGTAGATGGTATTCTCGCATAAAATCATAGGTATTTGATACAATTATGACAAATTACTTTAAGATTTGAAACTATGATACTCAGTATGACAGGATTTGCCTCGCAACAGCGTGCTACAAACAACGGTAGTCTGGCGCTGGAACTGCGAGCCGTTAACCATCGCTATCTGGAATTATCCTTTAGGATGGATGAATCCATGCGCAATTTCGAGCCTATGCTGCGCGATCAGATTGCAGCTAAACTGGGGCGTGGCAAGGTGGATTGTCGTTTGACTTTTTCGCCAGCTACTACGTTAACCAGTGCGCCCAATATTGACGAAACCGTGTTGCAGCAGTTGTCCGAGACGGTAAAAAACGTCGCAAGGCATTTCGAGCAAACTCAGGCAGTGAATATCTTGGATGTGCTGCGCATGCCAGGGGTGATGGTCACGCCCACGCTCGACGAGGAAGCGCTGGAAGCTGATTTAAAGACTTTGCTGGCCGCCGCGCTGGACGATTTGGTCGCTGCGCGCCAGCGTGAGGGTGAAAAACTCAAAGCGATAATATTGGCGCGGCTGGCAGAGGTGGAAGCTCAGGTGCGAATCGTCAAGCCCTTGATGCCTGACCTAATCAAACAATACCAGAACAAGTTGATGGATAAGCTCAGGGAAGTCTGTCAAACGCAGGATGAAGAGCGCATTCAGCAAGAGATGGTGTTATTTGCACAGCGAATCGACGTAGATGAGGAGCTGTCGCGTCTTGATGCGCATGTCAGTGAAGTGAAGCGTATTCTGTCTGCAGGTAACGCAGCTGGCAAGCGTCTGGATTTCCTGATGCAGGAAATGAATCGCGAAGCTAATACGCTCGGTTCCAAATCGGTTTCTATCGAAACCACGCAAGTTTCCATGCAGCTTAAAGTGCTGATCGAGCAAATGCGTGAGCAGATTCAAAACATCGAGTAAAATGCCAAGATGATTCCGGGTAATTTATTCATTATCACAGCTGCATCCGGTGCTGGGAAAACCAGTCTGGTGAATGCGCTATTGACTAAGGATGGTCAAGTCAGGCTATCCATCTCGCATACGACACGTGCTCCCAGGCCGGGCGAGGAAAATGGTGTGCATTATCATTTCGTCAATGAAACAAAGTTTGCCGAGATTCTCAATGCAGGCGGCTTTCTGGAATCTGCCTCGGTACATGGCGCACGTTATGGAACTTCACAGGTGGCAGTGGAGTCTGCACTTACAGCGGGTTTCGATGTGATTCTAGAAATTGACTGGCAGGGTGCAGTACAGATTCGCCAAACCTATCCGCAGGCAATTAGCGTGTTTATCCTGCCGCCATCCATAGAAACCTTGGCCGAACGTTTGAGCCGTCGGGGGCAGGATAGCGCGGATGTGATCGCAATGCGGCTGGCAGCTGCGCGTGAGGAGATGCGCCACGTAGCCGAGTTTGATTATGTTACAATTAACGATGATTTCGACGCGGCGTTGCAGGACCTGCTGGCTATTGTGCGCGCACAGCGGCTCAAGCTGCAGACTCAAATCCAGCGTCATACAGCACTGATCAAAGAGCTGACTTGAAGAATTAATTTTGGAGAATATCAATGGCACGTATTACTGTAGATGATTGTTTGGAAAAACTCCCTAACCGTTTCCAGTTGACCTTGGTCGCGGCGATTCGCGCGCGTCAAATTGCGAATGGTTCTGATCCGCTGGTGAGTATCCATGGCCGCGATAAGCCCACAGTGATCGCCTTGCGTGAAATCGCTGCAGGCAAAGTTGGGTTGGAAATCTTGTCGCGCGTTCAGCACTAGCGTATTCATTTTGTGCGCAGTATCTTATCGATATGGTAAACACTGCCATTCAATTGACAGAGTCGTCACCGGCAGCTACGCCGGATGACGATCCTCTGATTGCGGAGTTCGTCCCGCTCCTTAAAAACTATCTAAGTCCGCCAGATGTCGAAGCCGTCTTGACGGGCTATCGTTACAGCGCTAACGCGCATACCGGACAGACCCGCAAAACCGGCGAACCTTATATTACGCATCCTATCGCCGTCGCCAGTATATTGGCCAAGTTGCATCTAGATGTTCCAACCCTGCTGGCCGCGTTATTGCATGATGTGGTAGAGGATACCGGTGTACCATCATCGGAAATCAGCGAGAAATTCGGCAAGCAAGTCGCCAATTTGGTGGATGGCGTCACCAAGCTGGACAAGATCGAGCTACAGAGCGCTACGCACGCGCAGGCAGAGAATTTCCGCAAGATGCTGTTGGCCATGAGTCAGGATGTACGGGTGATTCTGGTCAAACTGGCAGACAGGCTGCATAACATGCAGACACTGGACGCGATGCGCCCGGAGAAGCAACGGCGCATTGCCAACGAGACACTGGAGATTTACGCACCTATTGCGAATCGTTTGGGTCTTAACCCGGTTTTCCGCGAATTGGAAGATCTGAGCTTCAAATATCTACATCCATACCGCTATCGCGTGATTGCCAAGGCCGTCATGGCAGCGCGAGGCAACCGTAAAGAGGTTGTCAGCAAAATATTGGCAACCATTGAAACCAAGCTTGAAGAGTCAGGCGTAGATGCCGATGTGGAAGGGCGTGAAAAACATCTTTACAGCATTTACAGAAAGATGGCTGGCAAGCATATCAAGCTTTCGCAGGTGAATGATATTTACGGTTTCCGTATCCTGGTGAAAGACAAGCCGACCTGTTATCTGGCACTAGGTGTGTTGCATGGCCTATACAAGCCTATCCCTGGCCGCTTTAAAGACTATATCGCTATTCCCAAGGCTAATGGTTACCAGTCACTACACACCACCTTGTTTGGTCCCTACGGCACACCAATCGAGGTGCAGATCAGAAGCACGGAGATGCATAACATCGCAGATGCTGGTGTGGCGGCGCATTGGCTATACAAAACAGAAGACGCACATCTGACTGCTCTGCAGCAGCAGACACACCAATGGCTGCAGCGTCTGGTGGAGATTCAGACCGAAAGTGATGACAGCCATGAGTTTCTGGAACACTTCAAAGTGGACCTGTTCCCCGACGAGGTTTACGTGTTCACGCCCAAAGGCAACATCCTTGCGTTGCCCAAAGGCGCGACAGCGGTAGATTTTGCCTATGCAGTGCATACCGATGTGGGTAATAGCTGCGTAGCTGTGAAAATCAACCACGAACTGGTGCCATTGCGTACCGAGATGCGCAATGGAGACCATGTTGAGATTATTACCGCACCACTGGCCAAGCCTAACCCTGCATGGCTGAATTATGTGGTCACCGGCAAGGCAAGGTCACATATCCGACACTATCTAAAATCACTACAGGTTTCTGAATCGGCCCAGCTTGGCGAACGCATGCTCAATATTGCTTTAAGGGCTTTGCATGTAGAACCGGCCGAGGTAGATGACAAGCAATGGCAAAAGGTGCTGCGTGATTATGGTGCCAAAGATAAAAAAGAGATCTTGACCGATATCGGCTTGGGAAAACGTATGAGTGTGATGGTAGCGCATCAGCTGACACAAGGGTTTGTAGAAGCATCGGATGCTAACGCTTCCAAAGCTGTCAAGTCATTGGATACCATCACGATTCGCGGTTCGGAAGGCATGGCAGTGCAGTTCGCACAATGCTGTCGGCCGATTCCAGGCGACCCGATTCTCGGTTTCATCAACAAGGACAAAGGCCTGGTCATTCACACGCATGATTGCCCGGCCATCCGCAAGTTTAGGCTGGATCCGGACAAATGGCTGGATGTGGAGTGGGATACCGACAACAAACGTTTATTCAAGGTCAACCTGCGCATCGTTGCTATCGATGAGCGTGGTGTATTGGCAAAGGTAGCTGCAGGGATATCAGAGGCAGATTCCAATATTGATAGTGTGAGCATGGAAGATTCTGATGGAAGTCAATACTGCAATTTGAACTTCACTGTCCAGGTACGTAATCGGATCCATCTGGCGGAGCTGATTCGCAATCTGCGTAAGATTCAGG
>JAKOWL010000129.1 GCA_029781535.1 Pseudomonadota bacterium | reverse complement strand
CGATCTTCGATTGCCGTCCCAACATGCGATAACATAGTTGGTTTTTCTTCTGACTTTTAGCATCAGAAGTATTTAGCACTTATGCCGCTATTAAAGCTGCATAACTTCAGAACCCAGCATCATTTGGATTAGCTCTGGAGTCAGTTCCTCATCATCACTTTCAAGAAGATGTTGTGGAACAAATGCTTGCAATTCACCAGTATTCGGCTTCACCACGATATGTTGACTGGTAATTGTTTGCATTACATTCTCATTTTCGAGAATTTCCAGAGGCGGCACCGTACCTACATGCTTTTTCATGTAATGGTATCTTGGGCAATTTTCGGTTACAGCCACGGCACGATAGTGATTGGTCGTAACGAGAGCTTCGTCACCCTCTGGCGTGCGGGTTGCAGACTGTTTGTGGCAGCGTTCAATAACGCATCGCTCATCGTTGGACTTGCCAACAAGAGTAATTAACCCACCGGACATAAGCTGTTCATTTTCAATCATGCTGCGTGCCTCTTGATAAGATGAAGCATTATCAAGAACATTGCGCAGGAACAACAATACCGGATAGCCAGCGATATTTGGCTGGCCAGCATGTACGGCGTTTAGCGCAAAACCGAATCCCCTGTTGCTCATGCCGGTTACAACGCCAACCATGCCAGGAAAACCAACGTGCTTACCGTGGTCAGTTGGGACGATGGTGGTTGCTTTGGCGATTTGATCGGCAGGGAACCAGTCCATGTTGCGGACAATCATCGGACCATCGGGGCCAGCGAGAGCCATCGTAGAGCAACCCATAAGGCCGAAAAGAAGATCATAGCTAATGTTTGCCAACGTAACATCGACAACATCAACTCCCATCTCATTTGCGGCATTTTCTAGCTGCACACGATGCTTCGGATACTTTTGCAAGACAGCATGTGCGAGCAAAGCAGCCAGCGGATTCATACCAAAGATACCATTGGTACTGTTAAGCAACTTCAATGCCGCTGGTTTCTGCGACTCATAAGATACGTTCGTTCTCTCAATCATTTTTTATTCTCCGTTCTT
>JAKOWL010000127.1 GCA_029781535.1 Pseudomonadota bacterium | reverse complement strand
AAACAGGAAACTCGTTTATCGGATTTTCACGAAACTATGACCGCGGAGCAAGCAAACTAACTGGGCGGCGGCTCAACGGCTGGCGTTAGCGGCGGCGCATTGAACACGAACCACCGCCACGCAAGACCTGCTAATTTTCGGCGTGACTCGCGCCGTCCGCTGCACGCTGTGTTGGGCGGCTCTTATGCAAGCGGGTATATTCTTCTGCAACCCACTCGCCAAAATTGTAATTCTCAGGGTCGCCGCCCATATCTTCCACAAGTTCATTCAACAAAGCAATCGCCTTATCTTGCGGAATATCATTTTCGATGCAAAAGTACAATGCAGTACAACGAACATTGCCAGCCATTGACATTGCCTACCTACCTTTTTGTTATGAGCGAGCGCCGCCGAACGGCTGGCGTTAGCCGCTTTGCGATTTACGGGAGAGTGCAATTTTCGCACTCTCCACCCTTGAGCCAACCGCCACATTTTGGGCAGACCGTTAGCAAAGTCGGCTGCACGCCTTGTTGGGCGGCGAGTGCCTTTTTTACTTCTTCTATCCATGCCCTTTTTACACCATCGGGATCAAACTCTGTGAAGTATTTCTCGTTATCGGCCGCAAATTTTAGTAAATAAATTAATGTTTCCACATTACCTCTTTCTGTTGGGGTCCGCCCAACGGCACAGCGTTACCTGCGCCGCGCCTTATAACTTGTCCGATTTTTTGCCGCGTGGCGCGGCGTCAGGTGCACGCAATGTTGGGTGTGCGCAATGAATACACATACACCCAATTTGGGAAACCCTGCTCATGGGCATAAAGAGAAATTATTCCACGCTCTAAAATGCCCTGCTCATACAACCGCTTTACCCAACGCATTGCAAGCGGATTCGGCATGGCTCCATAATTTTTAAATGTCTGCCTACCGCCAAATTTCTCAGTGAACTCATCGTGGAATAGTGCATCTGTGACATCTACGCCACCATTGCGAGCAATGTATTCCCGTATGAACTCCTCGATTTTTACTGCTCGTTCATCTCTCTTCATGGCACACCTAACGGTTTGCGTTACTGGCGGTTGGCGGAAGGTCATTGTCCAAAAAATACCTTTGCCCGCCAACCGTCCAGTGCACGCGGTGTTAGCCGCCCTACTTGCTGGACGATCTACCACGATAAAAGAAACAACTTGACAGCACCATCAGACCCAACGCTTGCCAGTAACCAATGGATTGCAGACCAAACAAATCTGGCATGAGCCAATTCCAAAGCCACATACAAACGGCGGGGAAAAGGGCAATCAATACCAGAACCAACACAATAAGCGAAACAATTTTCATTTGAGAACCTTTCTGCCCATTGAAGCAAGGGCGGCTAACGGCTTGCGTTAGCGGCGTGTGCCGCAAAACACACAGACGGGCACGCCATCATTATTAGGATCAATAGTTTCGGTTTCGCCGCACTCTTGGCACACGTCCGCTGCACGCGGTGTTCGGCGGCTTTTATCGAAATAGGCAACAACATCTCCCGTTACGCTTTCATGCCTACTGATGATGGTGTAACCCAATTCTGCAAAATCCTTCTCGTGATGTGCCAAGACAACAGCCGCATAATCAGCACCGCGACCATGATACCTATCGCGCTTATAGAATTTTTCAAGAAAGTCACTGACGCTATCGGCTTCCACTCTGCAATTATCAAACATTGTTCATCACTCCATCGGTGCAATTTTGGCAAAACTCGCCATATATATATTCTTCGCCACAAATAGAACATTCAATTACCTGATACTTTGACGGACATTCTTCACAGGCTGGATTGCGACATCCCCAAATATTTCTACTTGTCTCAATCATGAACTCATCGCAAGACAAACAACGCGGTGGTTCAGGCTTTTCATACGGATTTTCTGCGTAGTAACCCATGCTATTTTCTCCTCTCGGCTGGCAAGGAAGCCGCCGAACGGCACTGCGTTACCTGCGTATGGTGGCGGGAGCGGGAAAAACTGTCCACGAAGCCGAAGCCCACCATACGTCGGGTGCACGCGGTGTTGGAAAGCCTTTCAGCCTACCAACCTTCAAACTCAGGCAAGTTTTCAAATTCTTCCTGAGACATTTCGACGATGGTCAAAATAATTTGTGTACCTGGTTCGATGTAATCAATATCATCGAGTTCACCATCAAGCACCTGCGGCAGAGATTTGATTTCATCAATGTAATTACCTGCCATGTCACTACGTTCAATTTTTACAAACTTTGGCATTGCGACTCCTTGCCAGCAAAGTGGCTTTCCAACGGTTTGCTTTACCTGCCGCCGTGTGTAGCGGGAGATACTTCTGCAAACAGTGACGCTTGCAGGGGATTGACTGCCGCCGTACCCACGCCGAAGGCGGTCAGGTGCAAGCGGTGTTGGGCGCAAAGGAAGATATGCAGCCCTAAAGACGAATTTACACAATTACGCAAGACCTGCCGCTTATTGGGTAACTTGTATTTTGACAGGTCGTATTCTTGAAAATCGCTGATTTTGTTTTTGCTTCTGATGTTTGACGCTTCGCTCTCGAATGGTTCAATCTCGAAGTTCGACCAGATATAATGCCTGCCTACTTTCTGCGGCTTGATAAGCGGCTCGTAATAACTAACCACATTCTCAACGGCATACAATCCAGAAAAGTGATACTGCAAGAAAATGATTTCTTGGTACAGTGACATTTCAGGATAAACGCCCCTGTAACCTTTGGCTCTCACGCCCACGTTGTAGCGATATTGCCCGTGTGTGGGGCATGGCGGGGATGTCCAAATAAAATCAAAGTTCTGGTAATTTTCGAGCAGATATTGATGAGCGTCACCGACAATAACGGTATCTTGTGGGTATAGGTCTGCGTAAACTTCGGCAATGGCAGGGTTGATTTCAACGGCGGTAACTTCTGCGCCTTGCCAGCCTTTGCGATTGCCACCAATGCCCGCGTACAGATTCAATGCCTTCATGCGACTATGCTCCTGCGCC
>JAKOWL010000116.1 GCA_029781535.1 Pseudomonadota bacterium | reverse complement strand
GATCGCCAGGCATAGAGCGTTCTCTATTTCTCAACAAAGCCAGCGTTACGTGGACCAATCAGCCCAGGACGTAGTTATCCCACCATCAATTCAAGAAAACAAAGACCTTCTTGCACGATTTAACGATTGTGTAACTGACAGCCACATGCTGTACTCTTTCTTGCGCGATAGCGGCATCAAGAAAGAGGACGCACGCTTTGTCCTCCCGGAAGCCACAACGACCCGCATGGTGGTAACATCCACCTTCGACGGATGGCTGCATTTCCTAAACATGCGCCTGCCAAAAGCGGCGCAATGGGAAATCCGCAACGTGGCTGAAGAAATCCAAGACATCCTGTCCGAGTTAGCGCCAGAAGTTTTCCAGAAAATTTAGTTAAGTTAGTACCGAGACGATCATCCGATCGTCTCATTTGTCTTTTCAAAGAGGAAACAATGTGTCCGATGTATTTGATATTCTGTCGGCTATGCCGACGATGGTGTATCGTCCTATGTTAAATGACACAACGGGAAGCGTCAACGCCACCTTGTTACTAAACCAAATTGTCTATCTGTGGCAAAAGAACGGGAAAAGACCATTTCATATGTTCATGGAGCCTTGTCCCGGAAACCCGCTTTATCGAAAAGGCATATCGTGGACAGAAATGATGGGGTTTGGATCGTTCGAGTTCAGAGCGGCATTAGAAAAGATTGCCCGCAAGTCTGCCGCGGGCAGCTTGCAGCAAACTCTATACACGGCTGAGGAAACCCGCCCAGTGATTTTCTGGACTGATAGGGCGCGCCTGACATGGTACGACGTGGACGAGGCGATATTGTCTAATGCCGTAAATCGCGCTTTGCTAAACGCGAAAACCGCGCCTAGCAAGACGCGAAAACCGCGTTTAGATAATAGTAATATAGAAGAAGAGAGTATATTAGATTCTCCTGCCGTTCAAAAACCGCCAAAGCGCGCTGCAAAAAAGGCGGCAGATAACGCTGTTTTAGAAGCAAAGTCCCAGGCGGGTATCTTTTTGTTTCAAGAGGCAGCGAAGGCTGCGGCGTTGTCCAACCTGAAAGGACCTTCTCCACACTTTCCAAATGTGGTAATCAAGGCAAAGTTCGAGGAACTTGAAAGTAGAATTGGCGCTGAAGCCTTGTGTCAAAGAATAGTGGCAGCTTACACAAATCTTGGGTACGTGTCTGTTGCAAACATCATAAATTATGTGGCGTCGCCTAAATGGGACACGCAAAGGTTTAGCGTCAGAAAGAATAATTCTTCCACAACACAAATGCTGGAGGACAAATTGCAAGTTGAGCTCGAAAAGATCTACGGAGTAAGTCCATGATTAAAAACATTGTAAATTCGATGCGTGACAGATCGGCGACGCCAGATCAACGTCGCGACACATTGGTGGTTATCGGGTTTCTTACCAATCATTATGGCAAAACCCTGGACGAGGACACACTAGAGAACTACGTGGAAGCTCTGTACGACATCCCGGCACAGTTTTTGCTTGCGGCCGCTAAAGCGCACATTTCCAACGAACAACGCTGCGCCTGGTTCCCACAACCTGGATTACTGCGCGGTCCAGCAATTCGCTACTGGCAAGCAGCACGCGGGATTCTCTCGGCAGATGAGGCTTATGAAAAGCTAATGGCGGAGGTGGAAAGGGTAGGAAACGTTGGATCACCCGTCCTTGATGAATCTACGATGGCTGCCGTCAAACGCTTTGGTGGTTGGCAGCGTGTTTGCCTGGATGAAAGGTTCAATCAAAGTATGTTTGCAAAAATCTACAGCGCAAAAGTGGCACAGGAGTTTGAGAGGTTATCACTTCCACCACAACAGAGAACCATGCTGGATACATCGAAAGCTGGAAAAATGTTACTGTTGACAGACGGAGACAATAAATGATCCAAGACCCAAATCAAATTTTCGTGAGACCGATTTCTATTGCAGAGATGCAAATGTTACGTCGCAAGGCACAATCTGCCATGATAGGCGGCAAGAGCAATATCAGAGAAAAATCAGACAGAGCCGATCATCTTGAGGAAGATCAGCTAGTTGGGATGATTGGACACTACGCGTGGAGCGTGGTGCATTTCGGGACCAGTCAGCATTTCCTAAACCAACGTTGGATTTCCGACAAAAACAAATACCAGGGAGACCTGGGCGATATTATCGGCGCAAACATAGACGTAAAATCAAGCCGCCTAAATCACTCCAGGCCTATTCTAAAACACAGTTTGGTTGTGAGGGCCAGAGAGTATCGAGAAGATGTTATCTATGTGCTTGTGCTAGTAGATATAGTAAACGAACCAAACCGTTTATCGCAAGCACATTTAGTTGGCTGGATTGAAGGCTCGCGTATGCCACCACAGCCAAACGAAAGCGGAATTTTTGAGGGAGCCTATTCTACAGAGGCTAGTAACCTGAACCCAGTAATGCCAATACGCTGGTACTGGTAAGAAAGCAGAGGGGCGACGATGCTAACGCAGCAAGCAGCAAACCAAATTAGGACTGACCTTTATCCAATGACGTGCATGGATAATTGGGCCTGTTTCATTGCACGAGAACGCAACGGAAAAACACAAAAGATTCCTTTCAATCCGCGAAACGGTGAATTTTCTAGGTCTAACGACCGATCATCGTGGGTCCCTTACGAACAGGCGGTTAATGCCGCCATACGTAACTTTCATCGATTTCCGGGTATCTCGTTCGCGCTTGGCGAACAAGATAACAAATCCGGTATCATTGGAATAGATATAGACCACTGTGTTTCTAGTGGCATTATTGACCAAAGCGCGCAGCGTATCATTGATACGGTAGCGTCCTACACAGAACTTAGTCCAAGCGGAACTGGCATCCACATCTTTGCTATTGGAGAGTTACCAGGACCTAGTCGTCGAACCAACAACATAGAATTTTACGATAATCGCCGATTCCTGACCGTAACCGGACAACCCATTTCAGACAAAAAGCTACTTGAGAAAGATGTGTCCGGTTTGTACCACGAGCTATTTCCACCTATTACTGTGCGTCAAGCGGACATAACCCTGTTGCACATGGAAGATGGGGATATTATCGAGCGCGTAATACGCAGCAGGTCGGGTAACAAGTTCTTCCGTATTTGGCATGGTGACTATACCGGCTACAAGTCGCGTTCGGAGGCCTGGTATGCCATCTGTAGCATCCTTGCGTTCTGGACACAAGACCCTATCCAAATTTCGCGTATTGTGGCGGCGCGTACACGTGACCCAAAATGGACCGATAAGCGTGGACAAACCACCTACGGTGTATATACTGCATCGCGCGCTGTAGCCACAAAAACAACGTTTTATAGCGGGAGCTACCATGCCTAATGCGAATCCGTTAGACATGGAAATGCGTCTATTGGCCGCTTTCATGTTGCGACCGAGCGCGGCCCTGGATACACTAATCCAGGCAGATGACTTTTTTGAGCCTAGCGCATCGCTTGTGTTTACAGCGATCAAGGAAATCGTCAGCCGTGATGGAGTCCCTGAGTATAGCGTAATTGATGCTATGTTCAGGGAAAAGGGTGTTGGTCCTGGCGCGTACTCAATGCTGGATGCAATTCGACGCACCCAAATCAACACGTCTAACACGCTTATGTACGAGAAGTCGGTGTTACAGGCGTCCCAAGCACGTAAGGTTAAGGCTGCTGCGCAGATGATTTTGAGGTCCGCCGATGGCGGAGAGGAAGGGCTGAAAAAGGCGCTGGAGCTAACCGGCGATTTAGTGCACGAAATCAACCGCGCCAAAGTACAGCGACCTAAGCCCATCAAGGATGTGGCAGACAAGTTTGAGGCCGAAATCAAACACGCGGCCAAGCATGGTCGGCCTAGCCACATGAAAACTGGCTATAAGGACTTGGACAAAATCTTGGGAGGGTTGATTCCAAGCAAGTTTTACGTGCTTGCGGCTAGGCCCTCTGTGGGAAAGTCTGCGCTTGCTTTCAACATCGCACGTAATGTGTCCGGGGGTGGACATGGGGTGTTGATCGCCAGTATCGAAATGCCGGACGACGAGATTGTGTCCAGGTATGTATCCGACATGGGAGGGGTCAATAATTCAAATATCCGCGACGCGACGCTATCAGGCGATGAACTGACCCGAATCAGTGATAGCATTGTCAAGATGGGCAGTTTACCTGTTTTTATCGCCGACGATCCAACAATCAATGTGGAAACCCTTGAGTCTCATATTATAGAATATCGAGATAGGATTAGCCTTGTGGTTGTTGATTATCTTCAGCTCATGACTGGCGCTGAGGATGGGTACACGGAGGTCACAAAAGTTAGCAGCGGTCTCAGGCGTTTATCCAGGCAGTACAGGTTGCCTATCCTTGCCTGTGCGCAACTCTCGCGTGCGCCTGCGCAACGCGCAGACCAGCGCCCTGTACTTACCGACATTCGCAGTTCTGGAAAGATCGAACAGGACGCAGATGTAGTTATATTTATGCACAGAAAGGTAGAGGATAATGGGACGCTTGCGTCCTTAGTGGAATTGATTGTAGCGAAGTATCGTGGCGGATCAACTGGCGTTTGCCGGTTACACTTCGAGGGAGAATTGCTTAGATTCAGCGAGTTCAAGTATTCCCATATTGCATCTGAAACCGGAGATGAATTTGGAGAGTTCGATGAATCTGATATGGCATTTGCTACAACCTAATTTTTTGGCCTTGACTTTTTGTTGTAAGCATGATATACTCGCGTAGGTTTGCTTCTTGTTTCTTTACGTTGCGTTGGCGCAAAATGACACTGGATTGAAAAATTCTGGTGTCATTTTGTTTTTGGCTCTTGACAACGGTAAGCAACTGTGCTATACTTGGACTGTACGGGAACGACAGAGTATGATGCTTCCTTCCTTGCCGTGAGATAGTGGGTTGGACAAGAGCGTGGGTTGACGGGCCCCACGCTCTTGTCTTTTCTTGGCTAGTTACCCGAACGGTGGGTACTTTTTTTGCGATTGTCGCAAATAACGAAAATTCATCAAGAACTCGCCCGAAAAACACTTGACAATGGCAAGTGCCCGTGCTATACTAATGCCATGCCAGACGGACAGGCAAGATGCCAAAAGGGCGTTGAAACCGTCACCTGAGAGACGTTAAAATATGTGATTCTGCCAAATCACGCTGGTGCAAGCCTCTCAGGTTTTAATTTGCGGTTGTCGGGGACATCTACCCGTGCCGATCACCTCCTACTTGCCTAGCGGGAGTGTCACAGGTCATCGTGACACTCCCCAAGCAAGGGGCATTAAAACAAAAGGTCACAACTGGGCATGTCCTGGTTTGAACCGGGTCGCAAGTGAGTAGTTGCACAGCGATCCGGTGGCGCAATGTCGCAAATCCGATTCCGTGTGTGATGGATGGTTTGAGTAGAGTAAGGCTTTTCGGACGATTCAAATTGAAACGGATAGGGTAGTGCCTGCAAGTTTCCCGTGCTTTATATTGAAGGGCGGTAGATAGCTTGCCGACGACATAGCGGAACGTGTAACCCGCAATAAAAGTAGGCTCCCGCCCCCGGATGGCTAAGTGAAGTAGACGGAAAGCAAGGCAAAATTGACCTGGGGATTCAATCCGTGTTATGGTCATATGAGCAGGACCGTGCGTCCAGGGTCCCGTCAGTGGACTGTTTGTGGTACATAGCGCGTAAGCGGCGGCATAGCAACCACACTTAACAAAAAAGTAAAGAGGACGTTGTCGCAGGGTAATCAACCCAATTGATTGAGTAACAATCCCCTGTGGTGCTCTTAGCCTCTTACTTTAGAAATAAAGCGGAACGACAGTTCAGGGTTATCATTTGATATGGTTTTGGGTTCACCCAAAAAATATCCCTGTGCGAACAACTTGTCCGCTTGTGTATGAAAGTAGAGCGAGGGACGAACTAGCAACGTTATCATGGTCTGAGCCTTTCTGCGTAAGCAGACAGGTCCCTGGATCGATCCAGGGAGTAGTTGTTAGGCAAACTAGCCCTTAAAGTTGATATTTAAGAGGAACGACGTTACAGGGTTATCACCACTTGGATGGCCGAGGTCGTTGGGCATTGCCCAAAGGACAGGAAATAATATCCCTGTACAAATCCTTGTCCTCTTAATATAAGCTAAAGGGCTGCCGACTTGGTGGCTCTTTTTTTTTGTCCGAAATAAGAAAGGAACGAAAATGTCAATGGTTGGAAGCAAGATGCTGCGAAACCCGGTGCACGCGCCGCTGCCGGGGATGATCGCGAACGATACCGGCGGGTATGCGTACAAGACCTCGCCGCTGGTGGACCTGGGTCGCTACCTGATTCTCGGTACGACCAAAAGCACGTACTACCTGAACCCCGAAACTTTGGTGATGCGCGCAGATGATACGATTTTGAACGCGTTGTCTGTTGACCCTGCTGGCGCTCTTGAGCTTGTCGCGCAAATTTCCGATGGTGGCCGGGCTCCGTCGAACGAACCCGCGCTGTACGTGCTGGCAAACGCGCTTATCCATGAGGATGTGAAGGTGCGTAACATGGCAGGGGCGGCATTTGGTCACGTGGTGCGTACAGGCACCCACTTTTTGCACCTGGTTGGCTATATCCAAATGCTGAATCAGGGCCGTAAGCCGTCTGTGTGGTCCGGCACGCGCGGCCGTCATATCCGCGAGATCGTTGGTAATTGGATCAACAGCCTGGGCGCAAACAACGTCCTGTTTCAGGTTCTCAAGTATCCTTCCCGCGACGGTATGTCGTGGAAGGATGCTCTGCGCCTGGTTCACGTCAAGCCCGTGGGCGAACACATGCCCGAAGTGCTTGGTTACGCGGCGGGAAAGATAGGCGCAGTCGAATTGCCGCTTTTTGAGCGATACGTTCAAGTACGAACCGCCAAAACGATCGGCGACTTTGGCGAGATCAATTTGGCTGATATTCCCTTTGAATGGCTGGATACCAAGTGGCGTAACGATAAGGATGTGTGGCTGCGCCTGATGCCTACACTTGGCGTTAAGGCCGCGCTGTGGAACGTAACCAACCTTGCAGAAAAGGGATTCTTGAACGACCGGGAGTTAGCGGGCGCGCTCCTGGTGCGCATTACGGATGTGGCGCTGGCGAAGCGGCAGCGTGTGCATCCGGTCGACTTCTGGAAAACCTACAACGTCTACAAGAACGGGAGCCGTGCCACAAAAGGTGGCGATACAAAATACTGGGAAGTTTCTACCGGCATCTTGAACGCACTTGAGCGGGGGATTTTCAATTCCTTTGCTAATGTGGAGCCGTCTGGCTTGCGTTTCCTGGTCGGCGTGGATTGCTCTATGTCTATGCAGAGCGGCGGTGTGCCCGGAATGGACAGTGTGACACCGGAAGTCGCGAGCATGGTGCTGGCAAAGCTGTTTTCCGGTATCGAACCGACTACGACCGTAGTCGGATTTGCTACGCGGATCAGCGATATTACCGGGGGGCTAAAAAATGCCACGAGCATTGCGCATGTCATGTCGGCCAACGCTCGTCACGGTGAAAGTACAAACTTGGGATTACCCATCGAGTTCGCGCTGAAACGCGACGGGCCATACGATTGCATCGTGATTGTAACCGACGGCCAGGATAATACGGGTGAGCATCCGCAAATCCTGATGGAGCAATACTGGAAGGGTCGCAACCCTAACTGCGTGTTAGTTCACATGCAAATGACTGGCGGCACGATGGTGACAATCGGAAAAGAGGATCCACGAGTATTAAATATCCCTGGGTTCGACACGAACGTTTTTCAGACGATTGTTGAGCTGACAAAACTGATTAAGAAGGGAGAAATGTAATGGATACAGTAATAATCACACGTCACAAGGGTGCTGTGGAGTGGCTTCGGTTGCGTGGAATTACCGGAACGGTGATAGAGCAGGCAGCTGAAAATGATGTGCGTGGCAAGCGGGTTATTGGTGCGCTTCCGATGAACCTCGCGGCCTTGACCGCTAGTTACGTCACAATTGACATGCCCAAACTGAAACTAGAGGATCGTGGAAAGGACCTGAGTCCAGAAGAAATGGACGAAAGAGGAGCAACCATGATCGAGTACGTGGTCAAACGAAAGTGAGAACTAAATACTTTCTCATTGGAATGGCGCCTCAAGCGTTTTCTGCCGCTGCGCTAATGCAGGCGGGGATGCTGGAATTTTCTTTTGTGCCTCGACGATCTTTATCGCCGCGCTAACAAAGTAACCCTTTGTCCCACACATCAGCAATGATATGTGGGACTTTTTTGGCCTTTGTTTTTGGAAACCCGTCGCCCACTTGACACATTGCACGTAATGAAGTATAACACACACATGACATACAGCACATTGCGTATTTGGGAAAGTACGCTGAAAAAGTTGCGACGCATCTATGCCGAGACGGGTGAGAGTATGATTTCCGTCGTTGACCGGCTTGCTACCCAAGAACTAGAAAGGTTGACACGTGAGGACCTACAAGTTCAAACTGTACAAGTCGAAAAAGAATAGGTATCTACACCGGCAGATTGACATTGCGGGATTGATCTACAATCACGTGGTGGCCTTACACCGCCGATACTACAAACTTGCCGGTAAGCACCTGAACTTGTTTGTATTGCTAAAGCATGTTACCAAACTCAAGAGGTTGCCAAAATATAGTCATTGGAATCTTGTTGGATCCCAAGCAATTCAGGACGTGTGCGAACGTATTGAACGCGGATACAAGTTGTTTTTCGGCAACCTTAAGCGTAAGGTCAAGGCCTCCCCTCCCGGTTTCAAGAAGGTTAAGAAGTACAGTAGCTTTACGCTTAAGCAGAGTAGTTGGAAATTACTTGGCGGCAACAAGATCCGCATCCGCGGAAAAGTCTACAAGTTTTCCAAGTCTCGTGATATTCCAGATGACATCAAGACGGTCACAATTAAGCGTGACAATTTTGGCGATCTATGGTTGTTCTTTGTGGTAGAGGAAGAACTGGACCAAAGCAATCAAACCATGACAGGTAATAGTGCAGGCTTTGACTTTGGTTTGAAGACTTTTCTTGTCACATCGGATAACGAGGAGATCGAGAGTCCTTTGCACTATCACGCGGCTATGGCTGAACTTAAGATTGCTCAACAGAATCTTTCGCGTAAGGTTAAGTTCTCTGGTGGTTGGAAAAAGGCCAAAGAGGTCGTAGCGAGAATCCATCGAACAGTGGCCAATAAGCGCCGCGATTGGTTTTTCAAGCTGGCGCATCGGTTGACCGATAGGTACGACTATCTGTTCTTTGAGGATCTAAATATGAAGGGGATGCAGCGAATGTGGGGTCGCAAAATTGGCGATCTGGCACGTTCGGAATTCATGAGCATACTCAAGTATATTGTATCCACAAAGGGCAAGATTGTTCATCTGGTAGACCGTTGGTTTCCATCCTCAAAGATGTGTAATGATTGCGGCCATGTTTACCAAGAGTTGAAACTTTCGGAACGCGAATGGACCTGTCAGAGCTGTGGTTCTATCCATAATAGAGATCATAACGCAGCTCTAAACATTTGTAGCGAAGGGGCATCTTCGCTTAGGCTAGGCGACGTAAGACCATCCGCAAGGCTGGCTGTTGCTGTTTGACCCTAGAATCTCACGATTAAAGTTCGTTGGAGTATGTCAAGTCAAACAAGTGTTACGGTTGCGGGAACTATTTGAGAAAGGGGAATCATGTTTACATCAGTAACGGTAGCGGGTACGGTGACAAAGGTCACGCCAATCAAGTCAATCACGAATCGCAATGGCGAACCTAATGAAGTGATTACGTTTTTCATCGAGGCTGACAATCGGCGCGGCGGGGTATCGTCTGTTGTGACGGTGTGCGCTACTGCTTGGGCTAAGCTGGCTCAGTTTGTAAATAGGAATGTAGGGGTAGGGAGTGTCATTATTGTAGATGGCGAATTATCCAGCCCAAA
>JAKOWL010000102.1 GCA_029781535.1 Pseudomonadota bacterium | reverse complement strand
CGTCACCACCATCGCCAGTTCCAACATCAGCATGATCAAGGCACAAAGCCTGGGTTTGCAAGTCATCGGCTTGCAGCAGGTCAGCAGCATCGACCTATATGTAGATGGCGCAGATGAAATTACCCCGAACATGACCTTACTCAAAGGCCGTGGCTACGACCTGGTTATGGAGAAACTGCTTGCCAAGGCGGCCAAGAAGTTCATCGTGGTGGCCGACAGATCCAAACTGGTAGACCATATCGGCGCCAATTACGCCATTCCCATCGAAGTGATGCCATTCGCATGGCAGACTGCCAAACGTAGCCTGGAAGCATTAGGAGGTGTTGGAGATTTGCGACCAAACTTGGCCAAAGATGGTCTGTCAATCACTTCTTACGGTAGTTTGGTATTAGACATGCGATTTGACAAAAGCATCAAGGAAGGCGAACTCAATGCCTTGATCAACAATGTGCCCGGTGTAGTGGAGCACGGTATATTCTATGGAATAGCCGCAGGTACACTTATTGCCGCAGACGGAAATGTAGATGCGCACTGGCGCTAATGGAGCCAGCGCTTGAAAAAGCTATTCATTATTCTGTTAGGGTTATCACTCGGATTATCAGCCTGCAAACGGGAAAATGCCGAGCACAAAGCTGCGACTGCTCAGCAAAAGAAACCGGCTGAGAACGTTTTGACTTTCGTTACCATCAACAGTCCAAACACCTATTATGTCAATAATGACAAAGCGTTTGCCGGTCTGGAATATGATTTAGCTATGCTTTTCGGCAAATATCTGGGTAACGGAACACAAATAAAGTTCGAAGTAGAAACCAGCGTTGAAAAAGCCCTCACCGGCATTATCAACAAGAAGGCAGATATCGCTGCAGCTGATTTATCCATCACCGATGAACGGAAAAAATTAGTTCAGTTCTCCATGCCGTACGAGGATGTACAACAGCAGCTGGTATACAACCGGGAAACTGTCAGCAATCCACCCAAAAACACAAAAGACCTGGTTGGGCTACATATTGTAGTACCTGCCGGCAGTAGTTTTGTGGAGCGTCTAAAGACACTCAGCAAAACCGAACCTGGCATCATTTGGGAAGAGCGCGAAGCTGTACATTCGGAACGATTGCTGGAAGCGGTGGCAAACAATGAAATCCAGTATACGATTGCAGACAATCATCTGGTATCGATGCTACAGAACTATTACCCCAACCTGACAGTAGCTTTCCCTATCGGTAACCCTGAAAAAATCGCCTGGGCCTTCCCTAAAGATAGTAATCCGGAGCTGTTCAAGAAAGCCAACGATTTTTTTGCGAAAATCAACAAAGATGGCACTTTGCGCAATCTGGTTGATAGGTATCACGGCAGCTCAAGAAGGCTGAAACCTTTGGATGTAAAGACTTTTCTGGTACGCAGCCAGACACTATTACCCAAGTACAGGCGGCTATTCAAGCAAGCGCAGGAGATCACTAGCCTGGATTGGAGACTGATAGCTGCCATCAGTTATCAAGAGTCACATTGGGATACATTCAACACCTCACCTACCAACGTACGCGGGCTGATGATGCTGACCGAGGGTACGGCTGACAAAATGGGTGTAACCGATAGGTTGGACCCAGCACAAAGCATCCCCGCAGGGGCAAAGTACATCAAGGAGCTGATAGATACTGTCCCAGACCGCATCCCGGAGCCAGACCGCACATTCATGGCACTGGCTTCATACAATGCCGGCTACGCGCATCTGGAAGATGCCCGGGTGCTGGCACAGCGGTTAAAGCTTAATCCGGACAGCTGGGCGGACATCAAGAAGACGCTGGTGATGCTGAACGACCCGAACTACTATATCAATGCCAAATACGGCTATTGCAGTTGCGGTCAGCCTGTGGTCTTTGTGGAATCCATTCGCAGTTATTACAATATCTTAAGCAAATTCGAAGCACCGCATGACAGCACACAGAATAGCTTCCAGATTGCAAGTGCAGAAGTAGCTTTTGATTAGCCAAGCTTGGCAATAGCTTTCCTCCAACTACACAACCGCACCAGAGTTTAGATTGCAATGGCCGTTTTGCCACCCATATAAGGCTGCAGCGCTTTCGGAATCGTTACACTGCCATCGGCTTGCTGGTTGTTCTCCAAAACTGCAACCAATGTACGCCCCACTGCCAAGCCAGAACCATTCAGCGTATGCACCAGCTCGGGTTTGCCTTGTGCATTACGGAAACGCGCCTGCATGCGGCGTGACTGAAACGCTTCGCAGTTAGACACGCTGGAAATCTCGCGATAAGTGTTCTGCGCCGGCAGCCACACCTCCAGGTCATAGGTCTTGGCCGCGCCAAAGCCCATATCGCCAGTACACAGTGAAACCACGCGGTATGGCAATTCCAGCAATTTCAGTATATGTTCGGCGTGACCAACCATCTCTTCCAGCGCTTCATAGCTCTTTTCTGGATGCACAACCTGCACCATCTCAACCTTGTCGAACTGGTGCTGACGTATCATGCCTTTGGTATCCTTACCATAGCTGCCCGCCTCGCTACGGAAGCATGGCGTATGCGCAGTCAGCTTGATTGGCAAAGCTTCCAGCGGCACGATCTCGCCGCGTATGCTGTTGGTCAACGTAACTTCTGAAGTGGGGATCAGATAAAATGTTTTAGCGTCATACATTGTGATTATATTAGATGTAGGCGTACCGTCTTCACGATACATTTGTAAATCAATTCCATCTGACAAAGCATCCTTAATTTTAAAAAGGTCAGCCTCAAACTTCGGCAATTGCCCGGTCCCCAGCAAGGTTTCAGCATTCACCATGTATGGCGTATAACACTCGGTATAACCATGCCGTTCAGTCTGCGTATCTAGCATGAATTGCGCAATCGCACGATGCAATCTAGCAATCTGGCCTTTCATGAACGTGAAGCGTGCCCCGGACAGCTTGGCGCCAGTATCAAAATCCAGTCCCAAAGGCGCGCCGACATCGGCATGGTCTTTCACCTCAAAATCAAAAGTACGTGGTGTACCCCAGCGGCGTACTTCCACATTTTGTGTCTCATCTTTACCTTGCGGTACGCTCTCATGCGGCAGATTGGGCACGTTCAGCATCAGTGCCTGCATCTTGGTTTGCACGTCGTTCAGCTGTGCTTCAGCCGCTTTCAGTTCATCCCCCAAACCGGCGACTTCCGCCAATATCGCGCTTGCATCCTCACCTTTGGACTTTGCGATGCCTATCTGCTTGGAGGCCGCGTTGCGCTTGGCCTGCATGGCTTCAGTATTAGTCTGGATGGTTTTGCGTTCCGCTTCCAGCTTGCGAAATTCTTCCGCATTGAACTCAAACCCGCGCGCTTTCAAACGTGCAACCACATTATCCAAATCGTTTCTTAATTGTTGAATGTCTAACATCTATTTCTTCGCTTTTCTGTCCAAATCTTTCAAATGCTGCAATTTTTCGCCTATTTTACCCTCAAGCCCGCGTGGCGTGGGCTGGTAAAACTGCGGCGGTGCTATTTCTTCTGGGAAATAGTTCTCTCCAGCAGCATAAGCTTCTGGTTCGTGATGCGCATAGCGGTACTCCTTGCCATAATCCAGCGCTTTCATCAGTTTGGTCGGCGCATTGCGCAGATGCAGTGGCACCGGTCGCGATTTGTCCTGCCCGACGAAGGCCTTGGCCTGGTTATAGGCCATGTAAGCCGCATTGCTCTTGGGTGCCACGGCGCAATAGATCACCGCGTTACTGAGCGCCAATTCGCCCTCGGGCGAGCCAAGCCGTTCATATATCTGGCAAGCTTCCAAGGCCATGGTTTGCGCCTTGGGGTCAGCCAGACCGATATCTTCGATTGCCATGCGGATGATGCGGCGCCCCAGATAAAGCGGATCCGCACCGCCATCCAGCATGCGCAGGAACCAGTACAAAGCCGCATCCGGGTTACTGCCGCGTACGGATTTGTGCAGCGCGGAAATCTGGTCGTAGAATGCCTCGCCACCTTTGTCGAAACGGCGCAGTTTAGAGGCCATCGCAGTTTGCAGGAAGGTATCATCCACAGTTTTTATACCAGCCTCAGAAGCTGCATGGAACAAGCCTTCCAGGAAATTTAGCAAACGCCTTGCGTCGCCGTCTGCATAAGCCAACACCTGATCCTTCACCACATCAGTGAATACAATATCAGGCGCGATCAAAGCACGGCCGCGCTCCATCAATTGCGCCAGTTCATCCTCTGAAAGACTGTTCAGCACAAAGACCTGCGCACGACTCAGTAACGCACTATTCACCTCGAACGATGGGTTCTCGGTCGTGGCGCCGATAAAGGTGATCAGCCCGCTTTCGACGAAAGGCAGGAAAGCGTCTTGCTGGCTTTTATTGAACCGATGCACCTCATCCACGAACAGAATGGTCCTGCGGCCGGATTGCTGTAATGTAAGCTCGGCACGCTCGATTGCCTCACGGATATCCTTGACACCGGAAAGCACCGCAGAAATCGGGATAAATTCGGCATCGACCGTATTGGCGATCAGCCTAGCCAGCGTGGTCTTGCCTACACCTGGCGGCCCCCACAGGATCATGGAGGGCAATTTTCCGGAATGGAACGCCACCCGCAGTGGCTTCCCATCGCCCAGCAGGTGCTTCTGGCCGACGACTTCATCCAGCGTCTGTGGACGCAGTCTTTCGGCAAGCGGGGCTTGCGGGCTAACAGGTTGAAACAAATCGGTCATACGCGTGGGAAGTGGCCGGAAAACATTAGTATAACCGAGTTGAACGCACCATCACTCAGCGCGCTTATCCGAATAACCGGCAAAACCCATCATCACCCTGACCAAGCCATATACCAGCCAGGAAAACAACCGCTTGAGATGATGCTGGTGTTGCCAGCCCGACAGCGTGACTTTATTGGCGCCATCTTTCATGGTTTGACGCAAATCCTCTAACAGGTTTGCTGCAAAGGCAAAATCATCCACCAGCACGTTGGCTTCGTGTGACATCATCAGACTAAACGGGTCGATGTTCGAAGAACCTACCATCGCCCAGCGGCCATCCACTACTGCCACCTTGCTGTGCATAAAACTCTTCCAGTATTCGTATATCTCGATACCATCTGCCAACAGGTTGCTGTACAAGGCGTGCGAAGCAAAATCCAGCAGCATATATTCCACCCGCCCCTGCAACAGCAAAGTGACCCGCACTCCGCGCTTTGCTGCATCCCGCAACGCATGACGGAAACGCAAGCCAGGCAGGAAATAGGAATTGGCAATCAATATCTCTCGCTCGGCACGCTGGATCAAGTCCAGATAAGCGTCTTCGATCTCACGCCGGTGCATCACATTGTCACGCAATAAAAGCCTTGCGTGCATATTGCCTATCTTTTGCTTGGGCATAGTTTTAGGCAGATTACTGTGCACTTTACGGCGAAAATGCAGCCAGGACATCTTTTGCCAGAGCGCGGTCACACTGTGGCGCATGGTTTGAAGCAGCCTGCCCTCCATGCGCACTGCATAATCAATTCTTGGTGGAACATGGTCAGGGGTATTGTTATCATCGATGATATTGATGCCACCCAAGAACCCCACCCGCCCATCTATCACGGCCATCTTGCGATGCATACGGCGCAGGCGGTTACGCTTGAGTGTCCATGGCGAGATTCTGCGCCTGTATATCATCACATTGACGCCAGCCTGTTCCAATCCCTGGATATGGGACTCTTCCAGTGTACGGCAGCCAAAGCCATCCAGCAGCAGGCAAACCAGCACACCACGCTGCGCGGCACGTTTCAACGCATTCGCGATTCGGATCCCTATATGATCCATCTCAAAAATGTAGGTTTGCAGATAGACTTCGTATTGCGCTTCGTCGATTGCGGCTTCCAGCGCCGGAAAGAACTCAACACCGTTTTTCAACAGCGTGATTTGGTTACCGCCCGACATTGGGATACCCGATAAGTTTGGCCGACAAGGCAACATGGTCGGACATGTTTGCAATAGCCAAACTATGATGTACCTGACAGGCATGTACCTCAAACCCGCGGCTGTAGATACGATCCAGGCGGAATATCGGCATCACGGATGGAAAACTGCGAGCATGCCGCCCATGCGACTGTTCAAACACCTCATGCAAGTTCTGCTGTTTAAGTATTATGCTGGCTTTTTGCCGCCAGTCATTGAAGTCACCTGCGACAATCACCGGTGCATCCTTTGGAACCATGCGATGAATGCGGCTATTCAAAGCCTCTAACTGACGTGTACGCCATCTCCCCATCAAGCCGAGGTGTACACAGATACAATGCAGATGCTGATCCCAGCCAGGGATGGCGATCTCAGCATGCAGCAAGCCGCGCTGCTCCACTGAACTTTCGGAGATATTTTCGTTTTCCCACTTCACGATCGGGTGTTTTGAGAAGATGGCATTGCCATGATGGCCTTTGGCACGGTTGGCATTGCGCCCATATACGGCATAGTTCCAGCCATCCTCGGACAAGAAATGGTATTGGCCGTGATAGGCTAGCTCGCGATGCCGGTCATGCGCCCCGCATATCTCCTGAAGGAACAGGATATCGGCCTGCAGTTTACGGATCAGTTGACGCTGTTCGTGTAGGGTATGGCGCAGATTAAAGCTGCTTAACCCTTTATGGGTGTTAAAGGTGGCGATATTAAGTGTATTAGGCACGGCTTGTCCAACCAACTATTACAACTACCAGAAAAAATCCTTACGGACGACGACGGAAAAAGTCTTACGGTCGAAATCGTTCAGCTGGATATTCGAGTCATTTCTGGTATAACTAAACTGCGGTTTGATAGACCAGTCACGCGCAGGGCTGTATCTCAGGCCTAAAGTAGCATCGTACTGATGGTCTTTGCGTACTGTCAGGAACGTTGGGTCACGCGCATCGTGATTACGCTGTTCATAGCCTAGTATCGCATAACCCTGCCATGCACTGGCAACTTTCATCTGGCCACCCAAACGCAAACCGGCAATATCCTGACTCAGGAAATCAAACAATCCGTTTCGTGCATCCTCACGCCCTCCATACAGGCTTGTGAACACGGCTGAATTCGCGTCAAACGCATGACCTGCATTCATGCCGGCTATTTTCCTGTCAGCATTGCGCACACTGTTTCCAGCATACTTTAAACCGGAATATTGAGCAAAAATACCTATCTGATTACGTGGGTCGATTTCATGAAGCCACTGTGCCGTCGCGCCATAGGCGTGCCTGAAACCCTCGCCATTCAAGTCAAAGTGATTATCCTGTAATGCGAGAATCACCTGATTATCGGAAGTGGGTTTCAATGTCATGCCAGCATTAAAGTCCAGCGAATCCGTATCGAATTCCGTTTCCGAACCATTAACACGATGACTGGAACTGGCCGCGCCAAACATAGCCAGTCGTTCGTTAAATGGATGACGGAATGATACCCCTCCCGCAAACTGGGAGAAATTGTCAGAAAGCGCTTTGGCGCCTCTATCGAGCGGTATCAGCAACCCGGCCAATGCAGGCACGCTGACCGAGTTGATGCTGGTAGCGCTGTTCACGTTTGAATCCACCCCCAAACCAAATTCAAGATAGGCGCCATAGGTCGTCGTCGTGCCTTCTATCTTCTGGATCTCTGTCAGGAGTTTATGTATGGTTCTGCTTGTCGCTTCATCAGGATTTTGCTGCAAGACATTCTGGAACTCTGACTTGGATGCATCACGCTCACCCAGTAAAAAATGTGCCTTGGCCATCTCTGCTCGTGCATCCTTGTGCCCAGGAGAGACAGCCAGCACCCGCTCCAGCGCGAATGCACCGCGTGTAACATTGCCGCTTTCTACGGCAGCCACACCAAGCAAGTAGTCGTATTCCACTTCGCCTGCATGCATATTCTCCAATGGCTCCAGCAACAGGTAAGCTGCATTGAAATCCCCTTTGCGTATCAAACTTTCCGCCTCTGACAATGCTGAATCTTGCGCCAACACTAAGGCAGGCCAGACGATCAACAACCCGATGGCTAGAAAGTTTTTCATGCGGAAAAATATTTGCATGTCTGAGAGTTTAACAAATAATCCAAAACTTCAAGTGGAGAATGACCAGTTTCAGACAGTTCATCTACCAAGGTTTTACGAAATTACAACGATGCAAGGTGGCATCACTCACCCACTACATCCACCCCTTGGGGCGGCGTAAAAAGAAAGTTGCTGACCTGTAGCTCAGGATTACGCTCAACATCATCAAAAGTGATGTGCGTCACGTGATTAAAACTGTCATAGAGCTCCATCTTGCGCAGTTTCTCCGCCTTGAAACCTAGCAGGACACGGTCATAACCGCTGTCCTTATCCTTCGGCAACGCCAACACCCAAGTCAAACCGTCCTTACGCGTGGCGTTTTTGAGTGTGAAACTTTTTTCCACATTCTCTCCGCCAGCCAGCATCGCCGCAGGGCTGGAACCTATCGTCTTGCTCAAATCACGCACGGTGACTTGCTGCAGCTCCGGATCAAACAAGAACACTTGTTTGCCATCACTCACGATCTGCTGCTCATAAGGCTTCTGATAATCCCACCGGAACTTGTTCGGGCGTTGTAGCAGCATGTTGCCGTCAACCTCCTGTGTCTTTCTGCCCTGTTTGTCGACGACTATCTGATGAAACTTTGCGCGCATGGAAGAAGTATTATTAAAGAAATCCAACAAACTGGACACGCCGTCAGCCCATGCAACCTGACATACGAAAAAACCGAATAAAAATAGATACCTAATCATCCTGTGTTTGGCCTTTTACCAACACCTCCCTGTTCCCATTGCTCTGCATCGCTGATACTAGACCCGCGCGCTCCATATCCTCTATCAAGCGTGCGGCGCGGTTGTAGCCAATGCGCAAATGGCGCTGTACCGAGGAAATGGACGCACGACGGCTTTTCAGGACAATATCCACCGCCTCATCATACAGTGGATCCTTTTCACCGCCGTCATCAGCCAAGAAATCTCCAGACTCGCCGCTTGTGCCACTTTCACCGGTAAGAATACCCTCGATATAGTTTGGTTCCCCGAACGATTTCAAATGGTTCACCACCTCATGCACCTCATGGTCGCTGACAAATGCACCATGGATACGTTGAGGATGGCCTGTACCTGGCGGCATGTAGAGCATATCGCCCTGACCTAGCAATGTCTCTGCACCCATTTGATCCAGAATCGTACGTGAATCCACCTTGCTGGAAACCTGGAAAGCAACCCGAGTAGGGATATTGGCTTTAATCAGGCCCGTAATCACATCCACTGAAGGGCGCTGGGTAGCCAGTACAAGGTGGATGCCGCACGCACGCGCCTTCTGTGCCAGCCTGGCAATCAGCTCTTCTACTTTTTTGCCTACTACCATCATCAGGTCCGCCAACTCGTCAATCACCACCACGATGAGTGGCATTTCCTCCAGCGGCTCAGGCGCATCCGGCGTCAGGCTGAAAGGATGCGGGATGGATTCACCGGCCTTAGCAGCATCCTTGATCTTCTGGTTATACCCGGCCAGATTACGCACACCCAACACGGACATCAGTTTGTAGCGTCGCTCCATCTCGGCCACCGCCCAGTTCAGCGCGTTCGCCGCCTGGCGCATATCGGTCACCACTGGCGCCAATAAGTGCGGGATGCCTTCATACACCGATAACTCCAGCATTTTCGGGTCGATCAGGATCATGCGCACCTTGCTGGCCTCGGATTTGTATAAGATACTCAGGATGAGCGCATTGATGGCGACCGACTTGCCAGAACCGGTAGTACCCGCCACCAGCACGTGCGGCATTCTGGCCAGGTCTGCCACCACAGGGTTGCCCGCTATATCCTTGCCCATCGCGATCGGCACGGCAGAGTGTATGTCTGCATATACCTGGCTGCCCATGATTTCGGACAGGAACACAATCTGCCTTCTTGCATTCGGAATCTCAAGACCCATACAGCTCTTGCCCGGAATGGTCTCAACGACGCGAATACTGGCGACAGACAGCGCACGGGCCAAATCGCGTGCAAGGTTGGTGATCTGACTGCCTTTGACGCCAGCGGCAGGTTCGAACTCATAGCGCGTGATGACCGGCCCCGGCTGAGCGGAGAGCACTTTCACCTCAATACCGAAATCGCTGAGTTTCTTCTCGATCAGGCGGGACGTGAATTCCAGCGTCTCCTCACTCGGCAGTTCGACCTGGTTATTGGCTTCGTCCAGTAAGTGCAAGGGTGGCAAAGGTGAATCCGGATCGGACGCGAACAGATTGGTCTGCTTCTCTTTCAGCACACGCTCGCTCTTGGCGATTTCTGTCTGGGCAGGTTTGATTTCCAGCGGAGCACGGTCTTCCGTGCGCTTGCGCTCCTGTTCTACATACTCCTCGCGCTGTTGCTCAACCACCTTGCCAGCCTTGCGGTCCTGCCAATCATGATATTTCGCAACGGCCCACTGATAGCCTGCAATCAATCCGGCACCAAATTTCTCGGTCATCATGATCCATGACCAGCCGGTAAACAGGCTAAAACCAACGGCAAACAATAAAAGCCATAACATCGTGGAACCTGCAAAACCCAGCATGCTGCGCAGGACACCGTCTACCGCGTCACCTATCATACCGCCTGGACCCAAGGGCAATGTAGCAGGCAGACTCGCTAAATGTCCGGATTCCAATGCGCTGGAAGCTACCAGCAGCAAGCCAAAACCCACCAGGTTGAATATCAGGAAAGGCCGCTCACTGATGGTCATTTCCAGGCGATGATATACCAGCCATACCCCATAGAACGCCATCACCACCCACCACCACGCTGAAAAACCGAACAGATAGAGCAGCATGTCAGACACCCATGCACCCACTGCCCCACCGGCATTATGAATAACCGCATCGTCACTGGCGATATGTGACCAGGACGGATCCTGGCGATTGTATGTCAGCAGGATGACTGTCAGGAACAGGCCACCCAACGCCAGAGCCAGCCACCATGCCTCTCGCACCAAATGCGCATGATGCTGTTGACGCGGACTGGGGGGCTGCACGACACGACTATTGCTTACTTTTGATTTCTTATTAAAAAACAAGGTGTTATATACCTTTAATATTGCTTTATAGATTAGAAGTTAATATTCTTCGATTATAGCAAAATCAAATTGCGTAAAGTGTGTAAAAAATAAAATACCTTCTAGACAAATTATGCGCTATCACCATAAAAACACGGCCTGAAGTCACAGCGTTTGGTACAATTGCAGGTTGTAGAAATCCAACTTAAGAAAGTACCAAAGATGTCGACCAAGCATGCTCATTTACTTATTCTAGGCTCCGGCCCTGCCGGTTATTCCGCGGCTGTTTATGCGGCACGCGCCAACCTCAAACCGGTAATGATTACCGGCTTGGCACAAGGCGGACAATTGATGACCACCACCGAAGTGGACAACTGGCCGGCTGATGCCGACGGCGTGCAGGGCCCGGAACTGATGGCGCGCTTCCAGAAGCATGCTGAGCGCTTCAATACCGAAATGATCTTCGACCATATCCACACCACACACCTGAACGAAAAACCGATTCGTCTGGTAGGTGACAATGGCGAATACACCTGTGATGCACTTATTATTGCAACTGGCGCCTCAGCCAAATACTTGGGCCTGCCTAGCGAAGAAGCCTTTGCTGGAAAAGGCGTTTCCGCCTGCGCCACTTGCGATGGCTTTTTCTATCGCAATCAAGAGGTTGCCGTGATTGGCGGCGGCAATACCGCCGTGGAAGAAGCGCTATATCTGGCCAATATCGCCAGCAAGGTCACGTTGGTGCACCGCCGCGACAAGTTCAAGGCTGAAGCCATCATGGTGGATAAACTGATGGACCGCGTAAATGAAGGCAAGATCGTGCTGGAACTCAACTCCACACTGGACGAGGTCTTAGGCGACAACACTGGAGTGACTGGCATGCGCGTAAAGAATGTTAACGATGGCAGCACCAAGGATATCAAGTTGCAAGGCGTCTTCATCGCCATCGGCCACCAGCCCAACACGCAGATTTTCGAAGGCCAGCTGGAAATGGAAGGTGGCTACATCGTCACGCATATGGGGCGCAACGGCAACGCCACGGCTACCAGCGTGCAAGGCGTATTCGCAGCGGGTGACGTGCAAGACCACATCTACCGCCAGGCCGTCACCAGTGCAGGCACCGGCTGCATGGCGGCGCTGGATGCAGAACGTTACTTAGATAATTTAAAATAAAACTATAAAAAATAAAAAAGCACGGTTAAAAACCGTGCTTTTTTTACTAACAGCGCTTCTATCTAATTAAGCAGCTGCTTTTTTACGACGTGCCATTGCTCCTAAACCAATTGCAGAAGCCATCAAAGGAAGCGCTGCTGGCAGCGGAACTTGGCCTGGAACAATAACTTGGCCTGCTTTACCAAAGCGCAAGTTGTCGATCGCAAAACCTGCTGGTTCAGCTCCAACCAGAGAGAATTGCAAACCAGCAATTTTTGCTAACCCATTGTCCATCACCAAACCAAGGAACTCAATTCCAAAACCTTCGTTCTTGACTTGACCCAGCACATTACCCGCACGGTCAATCGCAGTAATTGCAGTACCACCAATCGCATTGAAATAGCCGCCATCCAAACCAACACCGGCCAAATCAACATCCAACAGAAGAGACACTGGTCCATTAAATGTTGGGCTACCAGACAATACTGGCGAAGTTGGGTTTGCACCATCACCTGTAATAAAGGT
>JAKOWL010000099.1 GCA_029781535.1 Pseudomonadota bacterium | reverse complement strand
GTGGGTCGGCCTGTTGATCTTCCTCGCCTATGCCGGTTTGGAAGGCGTGGGCACACAGTGGACGTTCCCGCTGTTCAACCGGGGACGGGGCATTGATCCGGTGACGGCGGGGTTATGGCTAGGCATTTTGCAGGGCAGCTTTACCGCCGGACGGATTTTCTTCGGCATCATCCTGCCCTATTTCAAGCCCAGCACCTTAATCCGCGCCTGCGCCGTGCTGCTGATGCTGATGACTTTTCTGTTGATTATCAACCCGATTCCCGACGGCGCTTTTGTGGTGCTGGCGGTCTACGGGTTCATGCTGGCACCGATCTGGGCGCTGATGGTCACGAATCTGCAAGAACGGCTGGGTCCGCTGCATGGCGCGAATGCCATCGGCTTCGTGGTGGCGGCTGCCGGGTTGGGCATTGGCATTCTGCCCGGCTTGGCGGGGGTGATCGCCCAACGCACCACCTTGGAAGTCATCCCGGTCATCTTGTTCGCGCTGTCGGTGCTGATGGCAGTGTTGTACGAAATCACGGTCAGCCGCCGCTTGCAAGCGCGGCTGCTGCCTGCCACAACTTAAGGTAAAAACCGTAAGTATCGTTCATGCTGTTTTCTCGTCTGATGGTTGTGTAGTAACTCCCATTTTAGCGAGTTCGGCATGAACGACCTCATCTAGCAATCACGGTAAGTGACTGTAAAATACGAAATATTTCAGTTAGCGGACTTGATTTTCATGCCACCTGCGATAGGTCTATGCTAAGATATTTTTATAAACACTTCGCTGATTGAGATAACTTAATGCGTGACTCGCTTGATCTAGAAGTACTCAAAACGCAGATTGATCAAATGAAGGCACAAACCAAGAGGGATAACACTTGGATGCGCTATATTCGGTTTGTGGTGATCGTGGTCGTTTCTCTCAGTTTTGGCATTGTGTTTTTGAAGGACGCTCTCCGATTTAGAAACACAAGCCTCCTTGTTGCTGCAATTGCGATTTTGTTGCCGCTTATGGTGGTACATACCCTTTATCCCTTATACGTGGCGTGGCGTAACATTTACATCTATTCTGATCGCATCAAAATAAATGCGCCGGATTTTGTTCACAGACCTACCTCATTCAATATTATCTGGGAACTGCGATTTCATATCTGGTTGATGGGGGCCATGGTTCTCATTTTTATCCTACGGGATCGTTTTTTGGACTACTTGGAATTGCTTGTTGCGTTGTATCTGGCTCCATTAGCAATCGCATTCATCAATCAGCGTTTCGGCGTTTGGGTTAATAAAGGTGGCGTGTCGCGTGTGGATGCCACCCTGAAAATACTGCCGTTTAGTCACCGGCTCCTTTACTTTCGCGCCCTAAACAAATACCAAAATCAGCAGT
>JAKOWL010000098.1 GCA_029781535.1 Pseudomonadota bacterium | reverse complement strand
GTCGACGTATTCTGCCTTATGGTCAGGCACTTGCCTCGTTCGAATCTTGCGGAATGCCCGTCACCCCTGAACTTCTCAGCCTGGCAGGTGAATTTGCCAATGGGAATGACCGTGCCTTTTACAACGATCCGGCTCTCGAAAGTTTTCGTGAATGGTTTGCGGCGCGCGGTAAATCCTGTTATATGCGCTGGCTGATCTTAGATCCTGTTCACAGTATTGGCGAGTCCCTGCGTGAGTTCGGGAATCTGGTTGCCTTTACCGACGTGGATTTCTACTTCTCGCGCCGGTATTCTCCACTTCTACCGTGGCGCCTGGAACGAATTCTGTATCCTACTCACTTTACAGTGATCTTATGGCTGCTGCTTACTCTGGCTGCCTTGCTCGCGGCCTGGAGAAAAGCATGGCAGGTCAATCCGCTTTGGGCTGCGTTTATCCTCTTGTGCCTGCCAATCTTGCCTCACTTATTTATCACCTGGCATGGTGATGCCATGGCCCCCGCACGCCACGCGCTTTCCGTTGGATTGCAACTGGTTCTTTCCCTCTGGCTGCTTATATTTCTGCTTGCCGATCAACTTCTATTCCGCTACATTTCCAATCGACCAAAGGACGAGCAGAATGCAGAAATCGGTTAAACCAAATTTGTTCCAGCGCGCCTTTCATCGTATTCTCATGCTTCGGCCAGTGACGGCCATTCTCGTCCATATTCTGCACCACGCTGACACCTTCATCTGGAAATGGAACGGGGGCCGCTTTTCGCTTACAAGTGTCCTGGCTGGCCTGCCAACTTTCAGGGTCACAACCATTGGCGCAAAAAGCAAATTACCGCGTGCCATTCCATTGGTTGGCCTGCCGGATGGGGAAAGGATTGCCCTGATCGCATCCAATTTTGGACAGGCGCATCATCCTGCGTGGTATCACAACCTGAAAGCCAATCCTGAATGCCAGGTCAAAATTGATGGCCTGGACCGGCCGCACGTCGCACGCGAAGCGAACAGCGATGAGCGTGAACGTTACTGGAATCTGGCGGTCTCTTACTATGCTGGATACAATGTATACGAAAAGAGGGCTAGTCCACGACGCATTCCTGTCATGGTGTTGGAGCCTCAAAAAGAATTGCCTGATTCCTGAAATTATGATAAATTAAGCCTTGTACGATGCAAGTAGGTTTTCGTTGTGGAAGTAAAAGAACGATGGCTCAAAGCAGCGCCTTTGGGCCGTTTTGTT
>JAKOWL010000040.1 GCA_029781535.1 Pseudomonadota bacterium | reverse complement strand
GCGCGGCGCGTGGTGGTTAGGCTCTGGCGCGCCGCTCAGCTTCCGGCAGGTCGCTGAAGCCGATGTTGATGCACTTCAAGGTGCACGTGCATCCGGTCGCTGTGCCGCGTACCAGCCACTTAGCGAAGCCGCTAACGTGATTCTTCGCGTAATGACTGCCGCACGGGCAATTGCCGCGTGTGTAGTAGGTGCGGGACTGACCCTGCGGGATGTCGCGCGGATTGTCGTATGTGTTCTTAAAATTGTTCATTGTCTTATCTCCGTTTGTTTCCCCTGCGGTTCGCCGCAGCCCGTTGGTGTTTGCGCCGCGTGTTGGCGCGGCGCGTGGTGGTGGTAGTGCTAGCAGATTTCCACAACGCGACAGTCCGCGCCTGGGTAACATTCCAGCCAAGCAGATGCATCGGCCTCGGCTTCCTCTTCTGTGCCTGGGACGCAATCAGTCGGCGCGCAGTACCCAGCACCATCCTCCATTACCTGAAAAATAAACTTTCCCTCGTCGGCGACAGGGAATGTTTCGTTGCCAACTGTGATTAGCCCATGAGCGCGATTCATTTCATAATCATTTCTGTAGTAGTTGCCGTTCATGTCTTTTGCCATAATATCTCCGTTTCTTATCCCCTGCGGTACGCCGCAGCCCGTTTTTTTCTCCGGCGACCTCATTGCCGACCGTGTAAGAATATTACACAGTGTTACACTTTGCCGTCAAGCGTTATTTTGCATTTTTTTGCATTTTCTTGCACGAAAAGAAAAAGCCTCTATAAATCAATATAGAGGCTTATTAGGCAGGGAATTGGTATATTTAGTTTTGCCTTCGATGTGGCATCACTATTCGGCTATTTGGTGATTGTTTTGGCGCGGCACCGGCAGCAATCATCAGTAATTGTTTTACCTTTTCTTCCAGCACTGCCGCTTGTTTTTGTGTTAGCTCGGTGTAGATTTCACCAAGCGACGTGACAAGTACCGAATTATCATTGCCGCTTGCCTGTGATTCGACTTTCACAATACTGGCCAGATTCAACGTCAGGCCATCGCCTAAATCTGGCAACATCAAGCCAAATACAATCAACTCTTCAAGCAGGCCGTGATTAAATGGGTGTTTTAAGTCTTCAGCCATTTATTGAACTCTCCTTTGCTGTGCGCGAGCGGTTATTAGTTCCTGGGATTTTTGCATCTGCTTATAAATCCCCATTGTTGTTTGATGACTTTCGATTTCTTTATCGAGTTCGTCTTTTTCTTTTGGCGTCAGAGTGATGATGCCGGTTGTCGTAGTCACATCGTAGCGATTGCGAAACAGCCAGTCACGACGATGGACAATATTGACAACACTCTCAATCTGGATTGAGTGTTTGCCGATTTTAACAGGTGGGATCATTTTTTCTTTCTCCGTCTCAGCCAATCTTGAAACTGTCTGCGATATTTCAAAAACTCTGCAAACAATTCTCGATTAGCGTAATAGGTTCTGAACATCTTGCCGCCAGCTTGGGTTTGCAGTTCTGACC
>JAKOWL010000024.1 GCA_029781535.1 Pseudomonadota bacterium | reverse complement strand
CGATGATCATCAATATCGATCGCAAGAACCGCACCATCAATCTGTCGATCAAGGCTAAAGACATGGCAGAAGAAAACGAAGCCATGAGCCGTGTGCAGTCTGAAAGTGCAGGCAATGCCGGCACCACTAGTCTGGGCGCGCTGCTGAAAGCCAAGATGGACAACAAGAACTGATAGTTCAGAGGCGCTATGACCAAGTCGGAATTGATTGCGAAACTGGCGACCCGTTATCCTCAGCTGGTGGTCAAGGACGCCGAGCTGGCTGTTAAGGCCATCCTCGACGCAATGGCCCAAGGCTTGGCGACTGGCCAGCGCATTGAGATTCGTGGCTTTGGTAGTTTCGATCTGAACTACCGTCCGCCGCGGGTTGGGCGCAATCCCAAGTCCGGCGACAGAGTGCAGGTACCAGAGAAATACGTTCCTCACTTTAAAGCCGGTAAGGAACTGCGTGAACGCGTAGATAGCGAAGAGTAACGCCTGAACGCCTACCAGGCGTAATGGGAAAGCGGCATGAGTAATCATGCCGCTTTTTTTGTCTGGGGTTCCGCTCTGGGGTAGAATCGCACATTCTAAAATTGTGCAATTCGCCGGAGACGCACTTGCTGCGATACCTGTTCTGGTTGTTTCAATTTATCCTGTTTTTCCTGTTGCTGGGCTTTACTCTGAAGAACAGTAACCCGGTGGCGGTATCGTTTTTTCTTGGCTACCAATGGCAAACGCCGCTGGTGCTAGCGTTGCTGGTGTTTTTCGTTGGTGGCGCAATTCTTGGAGTGATGGCATGTCTTGCCTATGTGCTCAAATTGCGGCGTGAAATTCTGAGCTTGAAAAAAGATATGCGCAGTAAATCCGCTGCCCAACCGGCCATCGAGCATTCGGACGCTGTTCTGTAAGCGTCAGCAAAGTCGGCGGTATATGCCCCGCCATGTATGCATGCATCGCTATCCGAGAAATATGGCTATGCAACCCGCACTGATTCAGGAGTGTTGTTAGTGGAGTTTGAATTCTGGTGGTTATTGGTGCCGCCATTGTTTTTTGCCTTGGGCTGGCTCGCTGCGCGCATCGATATCAAGCAACTGCTCAGCGAGTCGCGTCGCCTGCCAACCGCCTACTACAAAGGGTTGAACTTCCTGGTCAACGATCAGGAAGAGCTGGCAATCAACGCATTTGTCGAGATTATCAAGACCAATCCTGATTCGGTGGAACTGAATTTTGCGCTGGGGAGCATGTTCAGACGCAAAGGCGAAATCGACCGCGCGATTCTGATTCATCAGAAGCTACTGCAGCGCAACGATTTACCTGCCGAAGATCGGCTGCAGGCGCAGTATGAATTGGCGCTGGATTACCTGAAATCGGGCCTGCTTGATCGCGCCGAAGATTCACTTAAGGCGTTG
>JAKOWL010000020.1 GCA_029781535.1 Pseudomonadota bacterium | reverse complement strand
TTTCAAATCTTCTAACTTATCTGCCTCAAACCCTTGTCTAGACAACAACAGAATCATGCCAAAGCCTGCCAATGTCATCAGCACATAAGCACTTACATATAACATACTGGAGGCATATCCATTCAAGCTAGCACTCATCAAGCCAAACATCAGGAACCCCACATGTGAAATAGTGGAGTAAGCCAGCATACGTTTAAGATTCGTCTGCGCGATTGCAGTGATATTACCAATAGCAATGGACAATACAGCCATCACAAGCAGCATCTGCTGCCAATCCGCAGCGAGAGGCTCCAACCCCTGCGCCAAAAGGCGAATCGCCATTGCGAACGCAGAGAACTTCGGCACTGATCCAACCAGCAACGTAATAGCTGTTGGCGACCCCTGATATACGTCAGGAACCCACATCTGAAATGGCACCGCGCCAAACTTGAAACCAATACCGGCTACCACAAAAACCAACCCCATGACTAATACAGGGTCCCTATAAGGAGCATCCCGCAGCACTGCGATGATATCGCTAATATCCAAAGTACCTGTCATGCCGTAAATCATGCTCATGCCATATAACAACATGCCGCTGGCAAGTGCGCCGAGTACGAAATATTTCATTGCAGCTTCGCTCGCTGTCAGACTGTCACGATTCAGCGCAACTAGCGCATACATACTAAGAGACAGCAACTCTAGACCAACATAAATCGTAAGCAAACTGTTGCCGGAAATCATTACCATCATCCCCAGCAATGCAAATAACACCAATGCATAATATTCACCGCGGTACATGGCCCGTAATTGCATGTATTGCCGGGTATAAACCAACATGATGAACGTCCCAAGCAGTGTCATCAGCTTTAGAACATCAGCCAAAGGATCGTCTACCCACATATCAGTAAAAGCATAACTGACTGCCGCCGTATGTGTCTGGATAACCAAAAAGGCTGAAACAAGCAAAGTAAATTGCGTCAAGGCATACACCGCAATGCGGTTCTTGGCGCTAATAAAAAAATCTGCCAGCAAGATTACCATCGCCATGCCTAATACCACCATTTCTGGCAATGCGGTCATCAAATCGTTTTGAACACTATCCATGAATCAGAACCCTGCTTGCGGCAACAACTTAGGTGTCGCCATGTGCTGTAAAAACTGCAATGCTGTCGCGTGAGTCATATCTGTGATTGGTTTTGGATAAATACCAAACCCAATCACCAATAACGCCAGTACGGACAGAATCAAAAACTCCCGTTTGTTCAAATCTTTCAGTTCCGCCACATGATGATTGGCAATCCCGCCAAAAAACACACGTTTCACCATCCACAATGTATAAGCAGCTCCAAAAATCAAGGTAGTGGCTGCCAGGAACGCATACCAGAAATTGAGCTGCAAACTCCCCAGAATTACCATAAACTCGCCCACAAACCCTGATGTAGCAGGCAAACCGCTGTTGGCCATTGCGAACAGGACCGCAAAAGCTGCGAATATCGGCATCGTATTCACCACACCGCCATAAGCAGATATTTCACGGCTATGCACACGGTCATACAGCACACCCACACACAGGAACATTGCCGCAGAGATAAAACCATGCGAAATCATCTGCACCATGCCACCTTCTAGCCCTAGCGGATTGAAGATAAAAAAGCCCAAAGTGACAAAACCCATGTGGGAAATAGAAGAATAGGCAATCAGTTTTTTCATGTCTTTTTGCACAAGGGCCACTAGGGCAATATACACAATCGCAATCAGCGATAATGTAATCATCATGCCACCAAGTGCATGCGCACCATCAGGCGCAATTGGCATGGCAAAGCGCAGGAAGCTATAGCCACCCAATTTCAACATGATGGCTGCCAATACAACTGAACCACCGGTAGGGGCCTCCACATGCGCATCCGGCAACCAGGTATGGACAGGCCACATCGGGATTTTGACGGCAAAGGCCGCAAAAAATGCGAGGAAAATCAGCTTCTGTGCATTCAGATCGAGTGGTACTTGATAGAAATCACTAATCGCAAAGCTTCCGGTTTGATGGAACAGATAAATGAACGCCACCAGCATCAGTAGCGAGCCTAACAGCGTATAGAGGAAAAACTTGATCGTTGCATAAACCCGGTTAGGACCACCCCACATGCCAATTACGAGGAACATGGGAATCAGCATCGCCTCCCAGAACACGTAATATAAAATCGCATCCAGTGCGCTAAACACGCCTATCATCAGCCCGCTCATGATCAGGAAACACGCCATGTATTGGGCGATATTCTTCTCGATCACTTCCCAAGCGGCAATAATCACAATGACGGTGGTCAATGATGTCAGCAATATCAATGGCACTGCAAAACCATCGACACCTAAATGGTAGAAGATATTGAAGGCAGGGATCCAATTAGATAATTCCTGAAATTGGAATCCTGTATCTGCATAATTAAACTGTGTGTATAACGGCAGAGTTACCAAAAAGGCCATCAAGCCACCTGCCAATGCCAGCCAGCGAGTAAAACAGGCACGCCGATCGTCCCCCAGCAACAGTACGATGACGCCCGCCAGAATCGGCAACCAGATTGAAACGCTTAGAATCGGATAAGCCATTAGTGGATAAACCTAAAAAATGTCAGCAAGATAAATACGCCAATAATCATGGCGAATGCATAGTTGTATATACGGCCGGTTTGCAGTTTGCGCACTAGCTGAGCCAATCTGCCTATGCTATTGGCAGTACCATTGACGATAGCACCATCAATCAATTTCACGTCACCGATCTGCCACAGCTGGCTACCTAGACAACGCGCACCGCCCGCAAAGAAACGCTCATTGAATGCATCGAAACCATATTTGTTTTCTAAAACACGATGAATTGCCGCAAAGCGCGTTTGCAGTGCCGCCGGAATATCCGGCCGTCTGGTATAGAAGAACCACGCCAACGCAACCCCGCCGGCTGCAAGGAAGAAAGGCAAACTCAAGAAACCATGTAAAGCCATTGCTGCCGGCGTTTGCAGCTCATGCGCATAATGATGGGCAATCTCCGTCATCGCAGCATGCTCACCACTATTCACTGAAATGACACCTTGGAAGAAATGTCCGAAAAGCATCGGCTCGATAGCGATATAACCAATCACAAAAGATGGGATTGCTAACAACAGCAATGGCAGCTTCACAACCCAGCCCGGCTCATGCGGATCATCGTGAGCCCCCAAGCCATGATGATGACCATCGTCGTGATGCGCATCATCATGTTTCATTTCACGCCATTTTTCTTTACCATGAAACACCAGGAAATACATACGGAAGCTATAAAACGCAGTCACGAACACGCCAGCCAATACCGCGAAATAAGCAAACCCGCTACCCGGGATTTCAGAAAGCTTAGCCGCTTCGATAATGCTATCTTTCGAATAGAATCCTGCAAAGAAAGGCGTGCCAATCAAGGCTAGAGAACCTATCAATGAGGTAAACCAGGTCACTGGCATATATTTCTTCAAGTTACCCATGTGGCGGATATCCTGGTCATGGTGCATCCCCATAATGACTGCGCCAGCCCCCAAGAACAACAGCGCTTTGAAGAACGCATGTGTCATCAGGTGAAATATTGCCACAGAATAAGCGGATGCCCCTAAAGCCACCGTCATATAACCCAGCTGTGACAAGGTAGAATAAGCGACCACACGCTTGATATCGTTCTGAATGATGCCAAGAAAACCCATGAACAACGCTGTGATTGCGCCAATCACCATCACGGTGGAAAGTGCAGTCGTTGAAAGCTCATACAACGGCGACATACGCGCCACCATGAAGATGCCGGCAGTCACCATCGTTGCTGCGTGAATCAACGCAGAAATCGGAGTCGGGCCTTCCATCGAATCTGGCAGCCAGACATGTAAAGGCACTTGGGCAGACTTGCCCATCGCACCAACGAATAGCAACAAGCAAGTCACTGTCATCAATGACCATGAAACACCTGGGAAAAGACTGACTTGTGTTGCTGCTTGGGCGGGAGCTGCCTGGAATACAGTAGCGTAATCTAAGCTGCCAAAGTAATAAAGCACCATGCCAATACCAAGCAGGAAGCCAAAGTCACCAACACGATTAACCAGAAATGCTTTCAAGTTGGCATAAATGGCTGTTGGCCGCGTATACCAGAATCCAATCAGCAAATACGACACCAGACCAACCGCCTCCCAGCCAAAAAACAACTGCACGAAGTTGTTGCTCATCACCAGCATCAACATGGAAAACGTGAATAGAGAAATGTAGCTAAAGAAGCGCGAATAACCCGGATCTTCTTCCATATAGCCAATCGTATAGATGTGCACCATCAACGAAACGAAAGTCACCACGACCATCATCATGCTGGTGAGGTTATCTACCAGGAAGCCTACATGGAACTGCATGTCACCGGCTGTCAGCCAAGTATATAGATTCTGGTTATATACCGCCCCGGCCAGCGTTTTGCTGAACACCAATGCAGATAACGCGAATGCAGCTCCAACCCCAGCAATCGTCAATACATGCGCAGCAGCGCGCGGCAACTTGCAGCCAAACAGGCCAACGACTGCTGCTGCCAGCAAAGGCAACAAAGGAATCCAGACTAATAGACTCATTGAAATCATCATTACTCTTTCAGGCTATCCAAATCATCCACATTGATAGTTCGCCAATTGCGGAACAGCACTACCAGAATCGCCAAGCCAATTGCAGACTCTGCGGCAGCAACGGTCAAGATAAAGAACACAAACACTTGGCCGGCAATGTCATTCAGGTAATGTGAGAATGCGACAAAATTCAGGTTGACCGCCAACAGCATCAACTCTATGCACATCAGCAATACGATCACGTTCTTGCGATTAAGAAAAATGCCAACCACACTGATAGCAAAAAGCAGCGTACCTAGAACCAGATAATGAGACAATCCAATCATTCCTTAGCCTCCTGCACTGTCTCTACCTCAGCATCCATTTTCACGATACGCAGCCTGTCATTGCGCTTAACCAAAACCTGCTCGGAAGGGTCGAGTTTCTTACTATCGCCACGATCGCGCAAGGTCAACACAATCGCAGCAACGATCGCTACCAGCAACACGACTGCTGCCAGTTCGAAGACTAACAAATAGTCCGTATATATCACATGCCCCAACTCTGCTGTATTGCTATATTCTGCAGGATGCGCAGCGACCCTGGCAGCCATGAAGTATTTGTTGCTCAATACCATTGCCATCTCGCCCGCCATCAGAACTCCGACCGTCACTGCGACAGGCAGGTTGGACCAAAAACCCTCGCGCAATTTATCCAGATTGATATCCAGCATCATCACGACAAAAAGGAACAACACCATGACTGCGCCTACATAAACCAGCACCAGCACAATTGCCAGGAACTCGGCTTCCAGCATCAGCCATATCCCCGCCGCGGTAAAGAATGCCAGCACCAGATGTAATGCAGCATGTACCGGATTACGCGTGGTAATGACGCGCAACCCTGCATAGAGGAGAATTGTCGCCAATACAAAAAACACTATGTCAGTAAATTGCATCATCACTACCTATCTGAACGCTTTGTCCTGTTCACGGTCTGCCGCGATTTGCTTTTCATATTTATCGCCCACAGCCAGCAGCATCTGCTTGGTATAGAGCAAATCGCCTTTTTGTTCACCGTGATAATCGAATATGCGTGTCTCCACAATCGAATCTACAGGACAGCTTTCTTCACACATGCCGCAGAAAATACACTTGGTCAGATCGATGTCATAGCGGGTGGTACGACGCGTATTATCCGCACGCTGTTCTGATTCAATCGTAATCGCCATCGCAGGGCACACAGCTTCACACAGTTTGCAGGCGATGCAACGTTCTTCACCATTGGGGTAACGACGTAAAGCATGCAAACCACGGAAACGGTTAGACTGCGGAGTTCGCTCCTCAGGATATTGCACAGTGATTTTCTTGGCAAAGAAATACCGTCCCGTGAGCGCCATGCCTTTCAGCAGTTCCCACAGCATCAAGCTGTTCAATGTCTGTTTTATCTGTCTAAGCATTTGATTTAGTGAAACAAATATCCGAATCTTGTTTGCATCATCCCGCCGATGAAGATAATCCAGACCAAGGTGATCGGGATGAATATCTTCCAGCCCAGACGCATGATCTGATCATAGCGATACCGTGGGAAAGTGGCGCGGAACCACAGGAAAAAGAACAGCAATGCGGCAACTTTTAACAGCAACCAAAGGGCGCTATCTGGCAGGAATGGCACTGGAGACAACCAGCCACCTAGAAACATGATGGCTGCCAACGTACATACCAGCCACATGTTTGCATACTCTGCCAAGAAAAATAAAGCGAATGCCATTCCGGAATATTCCACGTGGAAACCGGCGACGATCTCGGACTCGCCTTCAGCCACGTCAAATGGCGCGCGATTGGTCTCAGCGACTGCGCTGATGAAATACACCACAAACAAAGGAAACAAGGGCAGGAAATACCAATGCCAGAATCCACCTGTTTGTCCCATGACGATTTTACCCAGATTCAATGAGTTGGCGCACATCAACACACCTACCAAGGCAAAACCCATGGCAATTTCATACGACACGATCTGCGCAGCAGAACGCAGGCTGCCCAAAAACGCATACTTCGAGTTAGATGCCCATCCGGCAATAATCACTCCGTATACAGCCACTGACGTCATGGCCAAGATGTACAGCAACCCTGCATCGATATTGGCCAGCACCAAGGTGGTATCAAACGGCACGACTGCCCAAGCGGCGAATGCCGGTGCAATCGCCAAAATCGGACCAATCAGAAACAAACCCTTGTTGGATGCGGTTGGATGTATGATCTCTTTGAAAAGCAGCTTCACACCATCGGCAATCGGCTGCAGCAGGCCATATGGACCGACGCGGTTCGGGCCCAGACGCACTTGCATGTAGCCAATCACTTTGCGTTCTGCCAGCGTCGGTAAGCCACTGCGATCATCA
>JAKOWL010000010.1 GCA_029781535.1 Pseudomonadota bacterium | reverse complement strand
AGATGATGCTGAACGGTTTCTCCTATATCCCGCTGGCTGTATTTGATATCACTTAAATCAATGCCTATCACTTGCCCTGTGTAACGTCTTTCGTAACCCACGATCGGACAAGACTCTTTTACCAGTTTGTAAGGTTTTTTCAGGGTAATGATCACTTGGCGTGTCAGTACATCTCCAACGGTATACCCTACGTCGCGAGTTGGTTCTATCGTTTGAATGGTCGCAATGCCGGGGTTGATATCCGGGAGTTCCTGGTTATCCAGCGCTAGTGCGTCTGTTATCAGGATCAAGCATAAAAACAGAATCTTAAGGAGTTTCAACATCCGGCTAACCCGCTACAAATTGATAAAAATATTCAGTCATCTTGTCCGCATCAAATGCGCCTTCCACATAAAACGGCGGCATGTCATATTGCACAAATAGTTTGTATATCTCTTCTCGCCTTGCCTCGAAAGCCTGAACGATACGCTCACGGTAGTCTTTACGCAGGAATAGGGTACGCTTGGCACCAGTTTCCGGATCGCTCACCATGGTGATGCCGAACTCCGGCAAGTCACGATATTCGTCCGCATCCCATAATACGATGGGCACGATATGATGGCGCGTCAGGTTGGCAAGGCATGCCTCAAGCTGCGTTCCAGGCATATGAAAATCCGAAATGAGGAATACCAGAGAGCGTTCACGCGGCAAGTAACGCCAGATCTCGGTAATGCCGGTACTGGACACTGCAGCTGGATGGTATTCCTTGAGTTGCTCGGCCATCTCTAGGGCACGTTGCGGTTTGAAAGAGACAGTGCTGATCCAGTCTTCACGTACGATTTCGTCAAAACCAATGAATCCGAAAGGGTCGGAATTGCGTGTCGCCGACCGGGCGATAGATTCGATGATATCGGCTGCTTTGCGGATTTTGCGCTCTTTGGCACCGAAATTCATGCTGCCGGACAGATCACATATGGCATATACTGGTACAGCACTTTTCTGGTTGAACAGGCGTACATATACCTCGCCCATCGGGTCACGCAATGTTTGGCGCAAATCGATACGGCGTGGATCCGGGTAGGCTACTAGTGTGGTGTGTCCAATGAACTCCATTCCCATGCCGCGCTGCGTGCTCCGATGGCGGCCAGGATGCCGTCCTCGATTGCGCCAGCCGATCTGGTAGCTGAATTCCGGGATTTGCTGTTCCATTATGGTGCTGAAACCTGATTGATGATGCTCGTTAACATTTCACGGGAAATTTCCGTGCGGCGCATTTCGTAAACCGGGCTGAATACCAGCCGGTGTGCTACCGTTTCATGAAATACCGCATGAATATCCTCAGGGGTGACAGCACTTCGATTGTTTAGCCAGGCGTTCACACGGGCAGCACGCAACATCATGCTCATGCCACGTGGGCTGGCGCCAGCCAGTACCAAGCGATTCATATCGACATTGGGTACTTTTACGCCATATTCGGTTGGCGTGCGCGTGGCTTTCCACAAGTTCAAGGCATACAATTTCAATGTATCGGAGGCCGAAATCTCGTTTTGCACCAGTGCCGCAAACTCATTTAACTTGTCAAATTGCAGGATGTCTGCCGGAAGGGTTTCTACCAGAGCGTCGACGTTGTGGTAGCGTGTATCAAACATCAGATTCTGCATGATGGTGTCATCAGCAGGTACGGCGATAGGAATCTCCATCATGAAACGGTCACGTGCCGCAGACGGAATCTCGAAAGTTTCTTCTTTCTCTACCTGGTTACGGTCAGCAAACACAACCATGTGTGGGAAAGTATGTTCCTTGTTGAAAGCTGTCAGCGTGCGCTCTGCCATCACACGCAGCAGCAGAGAGTGCACTTGAGGGCGGGCGCGGTTGATCTCGTTGAAAAAGAACACAGACAGATCTTGGCCGGACATCAGAATAGGACCGGGACTGACGTGCGGTTTGCCATCCTCACCCAGATAAGTATGGTAGACCAAGTCGTTTGGCATCAGGTCAATGGTGCCTTCCACACGCTGATAACCCCCGCCGATGCCACGAGTGAACGCACGCAACACGGTAGTCTTGCCCACACCTACGTCACCTTCCAGCAACACATGGCCCCGTGCAAAAATCGCGGTGGTAATCAAGCGCACAGGCCTGGTTTGCCCCACCACAACCTTGTTGACTTCGTTCTCCAGTTTTAGCGCGCTATCGCGCCAGTCGGCGAGTTGTTTGTCGCTCATTTATGATTCCTTAGTGATTTTTAATCAGTATGAATTGCGGTTTTTGGTGATACTAAACTAAATCTTTTATGGTGTATACAGATTTGTATATACCTTGCGTGTGAAATACAAAAATAGCAAGCTGCATGTTTACGTGATAATACCTGAAATAGGGGGAAGTTGAGTTGCATCCGGTTAAGGGGATATAAAAAATACGCGTGCGCGTTCATTATGTAAACAGTTAACTTGAACGCCAGTCTGGACGAGGCTTACAAGCCAATGAATTTGATAATGAACGTACGCTAGCTCAAAGTAGGGACTAGCTAGTGTTGTTCAATTTAAGGAACATTTTCAACCAGGGCTTTCAAGAAAGCCGTTTTCCGGCGAAAATAGCGGCTATAAATCATTTCTACAACTTCAAGATATATAAAATGACAAAACAGAATAGTTATACCAAGGAAGAGTTGCTGGCTTGTGGCAGGGGGGAAATGTTCGGTGAAGGCAATGCGCAGTTACCGTTGCCGCCCATGCTGATGTTCGATCGCATCGTCAAGATCACGGAGGATGGCGGTAAATATGGTCAGGGGCAGATTATCGCCGAACTAGATATCAAACCGGACATGTGGTTCTTCGATTGCCACTTCACCGGCGACCCTGTGATGCCGGGTTGCCTGGGGCTGGATGCGATGTGGCAACTGGTAGGTTTCTTCCTGGGATGGATGGGCGGACCAGGCCGCGGTCGCGCTTTGGGTGCGGGCGAAGTGAAGTTTACCGGCCAAGTATTGCCGACCGCCAAGATGGCGGTATATACCATCGATTTAAAACGCGTTATCATGCGTAAATTGGTGATGGGTATTGCGGATGCCACCATGACATTGGATGGCCGCGAAATCTATACTGCCAAGGATTTGCGTGTGGGGTTGTTCACCCGCACAGATAACTTCTAGAGGGGGATGACGCCATGCGTCGTGTCGTAGTAACCGGGTTGGGCATTGTATCCAGTCTTGGTAATAATAAGGCCGAAGTGAAGGACAGCTTGTACCACGGCCGCTCGGGCATCACTTTTCAGCCCGAATATGCAGAACGGGGCTTTCGCTCACAAGTGGCCGGCAATATCAAGAATCTGGACATTGAGGCGCTGATAGATCGTAAATTATTCCGCTTTATGGCTAAGGGGCATGCCTACGCCTGGATTGCCTTGCAGGAAGCGATTGCTGATTCACAACTACCACCAGAACTGATCTCTAACGTGCGTACCGGCATGATTGTTGGGGCTGGCGGCACTTCGACAGAAAGCATGCTGCAGGCAACGGACACGTTCCGCGAAAAAGGCGTCAAACGTGTTGGCCCTTATATGGTGACCAAAACCATGGGAAACGGCATCATTGCTTGCTTGGCAACGGGCGCGCAGATCAAAGGCATCAATTATTCCATCAGCTCGGCCTGTTCCACCAGTGCGCACTGTATTGGTAATGCTGTCGAGCAGATTCAATGGGGCAAACAGGATATCGTGTTTGCCGGTGGCGGCGAGGAAGAGCACTGGACCATGAGTCTGCTGTTCGACGCCATGGGCGCGATGAGTAGCAAATACAATGACACGCCGGAGAAAGCATCCCGCACTTATGACGTGAACCGTGATGGTTTTGTCATTTCCGGAGGCGGCGGCATTGTGGTGCTGGAAGAATACGAACACGCCAAGAAGCGCGGCGCCAAGATCTACGCCGAAGTGGTGGGCTACGGTGCTACCAGTGATGGGTATGACATGGTGGCGCCAAGTGGCGAGGGTGCAGAACGCAGTATGCGCATGGCGCTCCAGGGCATTCAGGATGTGGATTACATCAATACACATGGCACAAGTACGCCAGTAGGCGATACCAAAGAACTGGAAGCGATTCGCGCCGTGTTTATCGGTGGCGATTACGGTAGGCTGCCTGCGATTGCATCCACAAAATCCCTGAGCGGGCATGCGTTAGGCGCAGCGGGTGTGAATGAGGCGATTTATTCGCTGATTATGATGGAGAACAATTTCATCGCCGCATCGGCCAATATCGAGAATCTTGATCCGGCTGCGGAAGGTTTGCCAATCGCAACCAAGCGTATTGACAATGTGAAAGTGGAAACTGCGCTTTCTAACAGTTTCGGCTTTGGCGGGACTAACGCTTCGCTGGTTTTCTCGACCAAAATTCTGTGATTTACTAAGATACGCTAAAGCTGCTTGCCGTCTGGTTTATGTGGGATGGTGCATAGCTGTGGTAAAGAAATTTGACAATAAAAAACCAGGCAAATGCCTGGTTTTTTATTGTCTGCCTGTTTTAGGCTTTCTTGCGGCTGCTGGCTAAGCAAAATCCCGCCAGCCCAAATGCAAGGATACTGGCTGCTGTTTCCAGGCTAATCGCTTTAGATACGTCGGTATTCTTTTGCGTTATTTCTGTCTTTGGCTCGGAGCTCAGCACGAATATGACCTGATTCGAAACGGAACGAATCACACCCAGCCCTAAGCCTGCTGTTAAAATAATCAATGCAATTCTTTTTTTCGACATGTTGTATATCTCCCACAAGTTAAAATCGTTATAAAAGACATTGCACATTGCGTACCAACGTGAGGACTCTCAGTAACTCATTGAAATCAATAGGGGTGCTGATGGTTTGAGTACTGGGAATCTATGGGTAATGTCGATTTCTCGACAGTGTTGTGAAGATACGCATCATGTTGGGATGGTTTTTTGAAAGGAGCGGGGCGTGAGGTATCTATGGCTAGGCTTGTTGCTGATATTGGTCGGCTGTGCCTCACTGGGCGACAGGACAGTGAATGTCACGGAGACAGATATCCAGAATATGCTGAACAAAAAGCTGGAAGTGCCGATTCAGCTATTGAAGATTTTTGATGTTAGCTTGAGCAATTCCGTGGTGAAGTTCGATCAGCAGACCGGGCGCATGCAGACGACGCTCGATACCACGTTCAATAGCCAATTGTTCAAAGAAAGCCTGGTAGGCAAGCTTGGCATCTCCGGCAAGCTCCGGTTCGATGCAGCCACACAATCTATCGTGCTGGATGAGCCGCAGATCGAGCAATTCAACCTTGCAGGTGCGGATAGCAAACAGAACGAGATGATGAACGCGCTGGCCAAGGTGATCGCCGGGCCGATGCTGAATGGCCTGACGCTCTACAAGGTGAAAGAAGAGGACCTGAAGTTTGGCGGCACCAACTACACGCCCAAGAACATGCAGGTGACCGGTAATGGTCTGCAGATTACTTTAAGCCCAACCAGATAGGTGTATTGAATAATCCCGAGCAAAATGGCTGCCCTGCAGCCCAATATCCATGCGGGTTTCAGGGAGTCAAAATGAAGATGCTTAACGTTGAGCTAACCGGCGCTGCGCGGCTTTATTGCGCAGCGTCCAGCTACTGAAGGGAGCGGGGTTGAGCGCCATGTTAGGCCGTACCTGGGTGGCGCTTCGAGCTGGTGAGGATAGCGGTAAGCGTTGCAACGAGCAACATAGGACAGCCTGTGTACAGCGCCATCAACTTCAGCAAGTTACCCCAGAAATTGGGATTGTACTGTGCCATTTTGAAGTTTATTAGGACCATAACAATTGCTGTAAACGGCACATAAGCGCAGACCCAATTCAGAAGGGCTCGGCGCAGAAAACCAAGATTACGAAATCGAGCCGATGCGCATAGCAGCGCGTGAGATACCGCCCCAAGTATGCCCATAACAAGGCCAATCAACGGCTGCACGATGGAGCCATACTCTTGCAATTTCGCGAGAACCACAAAGCCGCCGGCTATGCAGATGCCCAGCCAAATGAGGGTGCCGATGAATCCTGATCTGAGCGGGGTGCCTTGCATTTGGGTTGACTTCTTGGTTGTTTGTGACCCAGCGCCTAACGTAAAGTAGGCATCCTAATTGACGGAAAGTTTTCCGTCAAAGGTGCTTTTTTGGTTGTGAAAATGTAAACTGTTTCTAATGTTTTCATATGGTTAACTATTTTTAGTACAACCTAAAAATTTTCATCAAATACATCATGCGTTTTCGAATGCTCAGTTCAAAGAAATACTAACGCAATCCATAAGAAAAATATATTTAACTATATTAGCAGAGCAGCTACTACGTTGCGGCCTTCGCTGACCAGAATGTTGTAAGTCCGGCATGCTGCTGCGGTGGTCATGCAGTCCAGCGATATATTTTGCTGTGTAAGTGCCTGATAATGTTTGGGGTGCAGAAAGCGCTGTTTCTCTCCGGTGCCCAGCAGCACTATTTCCGGCTTGAGCGAGAGAATGGTGTCGATTTCAGATACACTTAAACTGTCGAATCCACCTTTGCACCAATCCGTATGGATAGCCTGCGCAGAGACGATGAGGTGGCTGAAATAGCGCGTCTGGTTGATTTCCACAAAGCCGCAGCCGCAAGCGGTAATGAGATGGTTGCCGTCAGGTTGTGCCAGTAGTAGTTTCATCGTCTTGGTTTCATGCATCTGCTTGCCTGTACGGCGCAGTGTTTCGTTGAATGAGAGTAGCATTCTAATGTAAACTAGCGGCTTTATACATTGCGCCAATGGCGCTTATTTTGCGATATGCAACCTCTAGTAAAATCCAATAAGCTCAACAACGTCTGTTACGATATCCGTGGCCCTGTGCTGCAGCGCGCCCGCGAGATGGAGGACGAAGGTCAGCGCATCATCAAGCTGAATATCGGTAACCCGGCCGCCTTTGGCTTCGAGGTGCCGGAAGAGATGCTGCAGGACGTGATTCGCAACATGAGCAAGGCGGGTGGCTATACGGATTCCAAAGGTTTGTTCGAGCCGCGTAAAGCCATCATGCATTACACCCAGAGCAAGCATATCCATGGCGTGACGGTGGACGACATTATCATCGGTAATGGCGTTTCCGAGCTGATCGTGATGGCGATGCAGGGTCTGCTGAACAATGGCGACCAGGTGCTGGTGCCGATGCCGGATTACCCATTATGGACGGCTGCTGCGACTTTGGCGGGCGGGACTGCAAGGCACTACCTGTGCGATGAGGCAAACGATTGGTTACCAGATTTGCAGGACATTGAAAGCAAAATTAACGCGAACACGCGTGCAATTGTGGTGATTAACCCCAATAACCCGACTGGTGCGCTATACCCGAGAGAAACGCTGGAAGGTATTGTCGAGATTGCACGTCACCATGGCCTGGTGGTGTTTGCCGATGAAATTTACGACAAGGTGTTGTATGACGGCAATACGCACACCAGCATCGCCTCGCTGGCGGATGATGTGCTGTTTGTTACATTTAACGGTTTGTCCAAGAACTACCGCACCTGCGGCTATCGTGCCGGCTGGATGGTGATTTCCGGCGACAAGAAGCGTGCTGCCGATTACATGGAAGGCCTGAACATGCTGGCCTCCATGCGCTTGTGCGCGAATGTGCCTGGCCAGTTGGCTATCCAGACGGCTTTGGGCGGTTACCAAAGTATTGAGGATCTGGTCGCACCTTCCGGACGGTTATGTAAGCAGCGCGACTTGGCCTACAACATGCTGACGGCAATCCCAGGCGTGACCTGCGTGAAGCCAAAGGCGGCGATGTACCTGTTCCCGAAACTGGATCCGAAAATGTATCCAATCAAGGACGACCAGCAGTTTATTCTGGAACTGTTGCTGGAAGAGAAAGTGTTGCTGGTGCAGGGTACAGGCTTTAACTGGAAGACGCCGGACCATTTCCGTGTCGTGTTCCTGCCTAATGCAGATGACCTGACCGAGGCGATTAACCGTATCGCGAGATTCTTGAAGAATTACAGAATGAAGTTTGGAGCAAAAGCTTGAAGCAGTTGAATGTAGGTTTGTTGGGGATTGGTACTGTTGGTGGTGGTACATATACCGTATTGACCCGTAATGCGGAAGAGATCACGCGTCGTACCGGCTGTAAGATCAATGTCATTCAAGTAGCTGATCGCAATGTGGATTACGCCAAGAAGGTAACTTCAGGCAAAGTGGATGTGACGGATGACGCGTTTGCTGTCGTCAATAATCCGCAAGTGGATGTCGTTGTGGAATTGATAGGCGGCTACACGGTAGCCAAAGAACTGGTGCTGCAGGCGATTGCCAACAAAAAACATGTAGTGACTGCCAACAAGGCCCTGCTGGCTTTGTATGGCAACGAGATTTTTGCGGCTGCCAAAGCCAATAACGTGATTGTGGCATTTGAAGCGGCAGTGGCTGGCGGCATTCCTATCATCAAGGCACTGCGCGAAGGTTTGGGCGCGAACAGGATAGAATGGGTGGCCGGTATCATCAATGGTACGACCAATTTCATCCTCACGGAAATGCGTGAAAAGGGGCTAGCCTATCAGGATGTGATTGGCGAGGCACAGCGTTTAGGTTATGCCGAGGCTGATCCGACGTTTGACGTCGAGGGCGTCGATGCGGCACATAAGCTCACCATCATGTCGGCAATCGCGTTTGGCATGCCGCTTAAGTTCAACGAGGCTTATACCGAAGGTATCACCAAGCTGCAGCAAGCGGATATCAAATACGCCGAGGAACTGGGTTACCGCGTAAAATTGCTGGGGATCACCAAACGTACCGATAAAGGTGTCGAGTTGCGCGTACATCCTACATTGATTCCGGAAAAACGTCTGGTGGCCAATGTAAACGGCGCGATGAATGCGGTGGTTGTGAAGGGGGATGCCGTTGGGCCAACCCTTTACTATGGTGCTGGCGCAGGGGCTGAGCCTACCGCCAGCGCGGTTGTGGCAGACTTGCTGGATATCGCTCGCCTGAGCGGTGCAGACGCAAGCCAGCATGTGCCTTATCTGGGCTTTCAGGCTGATGCGGTAAATGATTTGCCGGTGTTGCCTATCAGTGAGATCCATAGCGCGTATTACCTGCGTTTGCGCGCATCTGACAAGCCTGGTGTGCTGGCTGGCGTGACGAAGATACTTGCAGACAAGAACATCTCGATTGATGCGATGCTGCAAAAAGAGCCTGACGACAATGAAACCGAGGCCGATATCATTATCCTGACGCACATCACCCAGGAAAAGAACATGGATGCGGCGATTGCCGCGATTGAAGCTTTGCCTGCTATCTCCGGCAAAGTGACCAAGTTACGTATGGAAGAGCTAGGTAAATAATGAAGTACGTTTCCACACGCGGTCAGTCGCCGGCACTTTCATTCTGCGATATTCTGTTAGGCGGTCTGGCACCGGATGGCGGCTTGTATCTGCCGGAAAAATATCCGCATTTCAGTGATGCAGACCTGACGCAGATGCGCGGCCTGAATTACCGTGACCTGGCATTCGCGATACTTTCACGTCTGATTGACGATATTCCGGCTACAGACCTGAAAGCGATCATCGATAAAACCTATCGTGCAGAAGTGTATTGTTATGCCCGTCCGAATCAGAATCCGGAAGACATCACTCCAACGCTGAAACTGGAAGATAACCTCTACCTGTTGTCGTTATCCAATGGCCCGACTTTGGCGTTTAAAGATATGGCGATGCAGCTGCTGGGCAACTTGTTCGAGTATGTACTGCAGAAACGCGGCGAAACGACAAATATCCTTGGGGCGACCTCGGGCGATACCGGCAGCGCAGCGGAGTATGCGATGCGTGGTAAGCATGGCGTACGCGTGTTCATGCTCTCGCCACACCAGAAGATGAGTCGCTTCCAGACCGCACAGATGTTCAGCTTGCAGGACGACAATATCTTCAATATCGCGGTGAAAGGCGTGTTCGACGATTGTCAGGACATGGTCAAGGCAGTCAGCAACGATGCAGCATTTAAAGCTAAATACAAAATTGGTGCGGTGAATTCCATCAACTGGGGACGCATCGTTGCGCAAGTAGTGTATTACTTCAAAGGCTATTTCGCAGTCACAGATCATAATGCGCAGAAAGTCAGTTTCACTGTGCCAAGCGGAAACTTCGGCAATGTTTGTGCAGGCCATATCGCCCGTATGATGGGTTTGCCGGTGGACAAGCTGGTTGTTGCAACCAATGAGAACGATGTATTGGATGAGTTCTTCAAAACGGGTGTCTATCGTCCGCGTGGCAGCGCGCAGACTTACCATACCAGCAGCCCCTCGATGGACATCAGTAAAGCCAGCAATTTCGAGCGGTTTGTCTACGACCTGGTTGGTCAGGATGGCGCAAAAGTGCGTGAACTCTGGTCATCCGTGGATAAAGGCGGCAGCTTCGATTTGAATGCGCAGGGTTACTTTGATAAGGTGCCGCAGTTTGGTTTCACCTCTGGTTCAAGTAATCACACCAATCGTATGGCAACGATTCGTGATACAAAAGCCAGATATGGTGTGGTGATTGATACGCATACAGCTGATGGTCTGAAAGTAGCATTGGAACATCGCGATGCCAACGTGCCGATGATGGTGCTGGAAACGGCGTTGCCCGCGAAGTTCGAGGATGCGATCACTGAAGCTTTAGGACATGCACCTGAGCGGCCTGCTAGCCTCAATGGCATTGAAAATCTTCCGCAAAGGTTTACAGTGATGGATAACAGCGTAGAGGCTATCAAAGATTTCATTACAAAGAATGTGTGATTGAAAACATATGAAGCAATACCATGATCTACTAAAGCATGTGTTAGCAAATGGTCATCAGAAACATGACCGAACTGGTACCGGTACTATTTCAGTATTCGGGTATCAGATGCGCTTTGATTTGAATGCCGGCTTTCCTTTACTTACGACCAAGAAGGTCCATCTCAAGTCGATCATTCATGAACTATTATGGTTCTTGCAGGGTAGTACAAACATTGCTTATCTGAAAGAAAATGGGGTGACCATCTGGGATGAGTGGGCTGATGAGAAGGGCAACCTCGGTCCTGTCTATGGATATCAGTGGCGGAATTGGCCTAAACCTGATGGGTCACACATTGACCAGATTGCGCAGGTCGTACAGCAGATTAAAACCAATCCTGACTCCCGCCGTTTGATTGTTAGTGCATGGAATGTGGCAGATGTGGACAAGATGAAACTGCCGCCATGCCATGCGTTCTTCCAGTTCTATGTGGCAGATGGAAAGCTGAGCTGTCAGCTATATCAGCGCAGTGCAGATATTTTTCTGGGTGTTCCGTTTAATATTGCGTCGTATGCGATATTAACAATGATGGTAGCTCAGGTATGTGGCCTGAAGTTAGGAGACTTTGTGCATACCTTGGGCGATGCGCATATCTACAATAACCATATGGAACAAGTGAAAGAGCAGCTTTCACGCGATTTCCGGCATTTACCCGCCATGCGAATCAATCCAGATGTGAAAGATATATTTAGTTTCAAGTTCGAGGATTTTTCTCTCGAGAATTACGATCCCCATCCAGCCATCAAAGCGCCGGTCGCGGTTTAGTTTCATTTTCCCAGTTAAAAAAACCCCGCTTTCGCGGGGTAAAAACACTTGTGATCACAAGGGAGGGAATCACAAGACGTACTGCTCGGTTAATTAGCTACAGGTATACTTTCCGACGTGCTATGGCTCATGGCTGATTTGAAACTGGCATACTCGTCGGCACTGATGCCACCGTCATGGTTTGCATCTACAGCGTCAAAGATTGAAGAAAGATTTTTGTCTTTTGCAGCTTCTTTGGCAGAAATTTTGTCATCATGATTGCTATCCAGTTTTTTAAAGTCCGGATCTACGCTTGTCTTAGCAGCATCACCCGCTTTGATATCGGCAGCTTGTACTTCGGCAGGTTTTACTTCTCCGCTTTTTGCTTCTGCGACGACGGCTGGATAGCCAATCGCATCTTTAAAAGCATCCTTGTTATCAGCATGCGCAACTGATCCAACTAGTAATGCTAAAGTCCCTGTCGATAATGCAAACAATACGGCCGCAGTTAATTTATTCAAAGATGGTGTTTTCATGGTGTTACTCTCCTGATACATAAAATGGTGTTGCACCAATACATTAGCGAGATGCGTGCCAACTTTATTTATCTTTTAAAAACAGATGGTTAGTTATATGTTGCAATTTTTTAGAAGAGTCAAACTGTCGCCTTTACACGACAATTAAAATGACATGTTCAATAACATCATGAAAAATATGGATTTTTTTTGTCGTTGAATCACGACAGATTTATCAGATAAGAAAGTCGACTGTTAAGAGCTGGATGATTGAAAGTTTTTTGGGTCGATTTTATGGCGTTTAAGAAGGTTATAAAATTCAGTGCGGTTGCGTTTTGCAATCTTGGCTGCCTGTGCGACGTTGCCCTGCGTAGTTTTGAGTAGATTAGACAGGTATTGGTGTTCAAATTGCAATCTGGCTGTATCGAGTGGCACTATGCTATTGCCTTCATCTTGCAGTGCGCGTTGTACCAGATTAAGCGATATTAATGGCGTCGTGGCGAGAACTACAGTTTGTTCAATCACATTTTGTAGTTGGCGTACATTGCCAGGCCATGCGGCACTAATCAGCATTTCCAATGCATCCGGAGCAAAACCGTGTATGGATTTACGGTATTTTTTGCTAAAGATGCCGACAAAATGATTTGCCAGCAAGCTAATGTCCTCGCGCCGTTCAGATAATGGAGGGATGCTCAGGCTTACTACATTGATGCGGTAGAACAAGTCTTCACGAAAGCGGCCTTCACGCATTTCAGCATTCAAGTCGCGATGCGTAGCGGATATCAACCGTACGTCGACAGGAATGTCTTGGGTGCTGCCTACGGCGCGTACCAGACGCTCCTGCAGTGCGCGCAGCACTTTAACTTGCAGGCTGGCAGGCATGTCGCCAATCTCATCCAGAAACAGCGTTCCGCCATTTGCGCTCTGAAACAAACCTACATGCGCCTTAACCGCACCGGTAAAAGCGCCTTTTGCATGGCCAAACAACTCGGATTCCAGAAGGTTTTCTGGAATGGCGCCGCAGTTAATGGCGACGAAAGGCTTTTCAGCGCGCGGACTGGCTGCATGAATGGCGCGTGCCAACAGCTCTTTGCCTGAACCGCTTTCGCCTTGAATGAACAAGCTGGCATCAGTGGCCGCGACCAATTTAGCCTGTCTGAGCATGTTTTCCATCTCGGTGCTACGTGTCAGTATCTCTGAACGCCAAGTCTCTTCCTGGGATTGAGGCGTCTGTGTGGTTCCGCTTAGGCGTAGTGCATCGGCCACTTGCTGCAGTAGGTTTTGACTATCAAAAGGTTTGGTTAGAAATCCAAACGCACCTTGCTGCGTGACCTTGACTGCATCGGGGATAGAACCATGTGCGGTGAGCATGATAACAGGCAATGTGACATGCTTGCGTCGTATCGCCTCAAGCAAGGCCATTCCATCCATGTCTGGCATACGCATATCGGTCAACACTAAATCTGGCTGCTGTTGTTCAATCAATGCAAGCGCTTCCAGGCCGTTCTGTGCTGATACTGTCTTATAGCCAGCCGCATTCAGGCGCATGCATATAAGCTTCTGAATGTCGGTATCATCATCGACTACTAAAATGCTGGCGTGAGTAGCAATATTCATAAAGTAGCTAGTATATGTTTTACTCAGGGTTTCGCTGGCGTGGCAGCATCTCTGTCACCCATGGTTTTTTCAATTTTTTTCAACGCATCCAATTTTTGCTCTAGAGCATCATATTTTTGTTGTAGCTGATCATTCTTTTGTTGCAGCGCATCTATGCGTTGTTGCTGAGATTTGTTATCTCCTTTGGCTTTGGCGAGCTTATTCGTGTCTGTCATAAATTCATACAACAGATTCACAAAAGCGCTATCAGGTATTGTCAGATGGCCGGACTGAATCAGTTCCTGCAACAATAATTGTGACTTGACGGTGTCGCGAACCCGGCTTGATGGCAGGCCAAGTACCATGGTCAGTTTTATTTGGCGTAGCAGGTTCTGCTGCCTGTCTGTAATCGGCTTGCTTAACTCAGTCAGGAGGTTCTTTTGTGACTCTATATTGGCGTCCGAAAACACATCATAAAAGGCAAGCAATTCAGATGTATGGTCAGGTTGCATCAGATTAGAGCCGCTCCTTAGCAGTGACTCTAATGGATGGTTTTTTTGTGACTCAGACGTATGTGCACATGCCGTTAACAAGATGATTAAAAATACTGCAAAAAATCGCATCATGCTGGAAAGGCCTCGTTTTTATTGTTAGGTAATTTAACCACAAAAGTTGCACCTTGGTCATTTGTTTCTGTGACAAGCTGGATACTTCCTCCATGTGCCTCAGCCAGGTTCTTGCAGATAGCTAAACCCAAACCAGTACCATCTACCAGGTTTTGTTTGGCCTGTACGCCGCGATAAAACGGGCTGAATAGTTTATCTCTATCATATAAGCTAATGCCTGCACCAGAGTCCGCTACACTAAGTATATATGTTTCATTCCCGGTTAATGTTTCAATCGTGATATTGCCATTGGCAGGCGTGAACTTGATTGCATTGGAGAGAAGATTATCCAGAATCATCTGAATTTTCTCCCGGTCTACTTGCCAGAGAGCGTCACTGATATTCATTTGAATGTGAAGGGATTTTTTTTGAATACTCAGACTGTGGCTTTGTAAGGTACGTTGTACCAAGGTATGCATATCTACCGATTCAATTTGTAAAGACGGAGTGACAGTTTCCAGTTTGGTATAGTTCAGCAGGTTCTCTATCATTTTCTGTAGCCTTTGGCTGTTGTCGCGCAGAATCTTCGCGATTTCAATCTGCTGTGTCGTCAATGGGCCGCCAATACCATCATGTAATAATTCAGCGCCCTCGCGAATCGCGGTCAATGGCGTTTTGAGTTCATGAGACACGTGTCGCAGGAATTGCTGTTTTTGCTGATCGACTTCTAGCAATGTGGTGCGCAGCCAGTCGAGGCGCTGCCCGAGTTTGCTCAAGTCTCCCGGGCCGTCAATATGAATAGGCTTGTGATATTGGCCCTGACCAATCATTTCCAGTGCGTCATCCATATGTCGTATAGGCCTTGCCAGCATGATGGTAATAAAGGCTGCGCATAAAAGTGCCAAAGGTACCAGAATAAGGCTTTGTAACAATAACCGTTTTTGGGTCTTGGACGCTCTTTGTTTAAGCGCTTCACTTGCTTCATCGATCTGGGTGTTCACATCCTGCGTGATTTTTGCAGCCAGACTGCCAAGGTTGGCAAAGCGTTCGGAGATTTCTGGGGCCTGGGGCGGATTCTGCGATTGAGAAATAGCCCATTTCTTAGTTTCTGTCAGCGCTGTTTTAAATTCTGATAGGTAAGATGATTGTGCGGTTGGTAAAACCAGCAGTTGTGATAATG
>JAKOWL010000009.1 GCA_029781535.1 Pseudomonadota bacterium | reverse complement strand
ATGGTCAGCCAGCCATTGTTTACGGGCAGCGGTTTTCATCTGTGCTGCTTCGAGATGCGTGCCGATAGCCTCGCCTTCTGCCAAACGCACCAGGACATTCGATTCCCGTCCAGATGCAATGATCGTATGTGCGCCACTGCGCGCAGCACGCTTGGCCGCAAGGATCTTAGTCAGCATGCCCCCAGTGCCCACACTGGTACCGGCACCACCTGCCATAGCTTCCAGCTCTGGGGTACCGGCGATGGCATGATGGATGAATTGCGCATTCTTGTCTTTACGCGGATCAGCCGAATAAAGGCCTGCCTGATCGGTCAGAATCACCAACGCATCTGCTTCTATCAGATTAGCGACCAGAGCACCCAGCGTATCGTTATCGCCCAAGCGAATTTCCTCGGTCGCAACGGTGTCATTTTCATTAATGATCGGAATGACGCCCATCCCCAACAAAGTGCGCAGCGTACTGCGCGCATTCAGGTAACGCGTCCTGTCTGCCAAATCTTCATGCGTCAGTAATAATTGCGCAGTATGCAAACCATGCTCGGCAAAGCAGCGCTCATACATCTGCACCAGGCCCATCTGGCCTACTGCCGCAGCTGCCTGCAATTCATTGACAGCTGTCGGGCGTTTTTTCCAGCCCAAACGCTGCATACCTTCTGCCACTGCGCCACTGGAAACCAGTATCACTTGCTTGCCTTGCTTGACTAGCATACTGATTTGCGCCGCCCACGCTGCGATGCCAGCACGGTCCAACCCTTCACCATTATTGGTGACCAGACTGGAACCCACTTTGACGACGCAGGTTTTGCTATGTTGCAGCAGGGATTTCATGTTCTGCTTTTTTGACGGTTTCCAAATGTTCCATGATGGCGTAAGTCAGCTCTTTGCAGCCTACCCCGCTGATGGCAGAGATGGCGAACACACGTCCTTTCCATCCATACGCTTTCACAAAATCCGCCATCACCTGCTGCGGACTCTCTACCATGTCGATTTTATTCAGCACCAGCCAGCGTGGCTTGTTGTATAGCTCTTCATCGTATTTTTTAAGCTCGTTCACAATCGCCTTGGCTTCAGCCACCGGATCAACTTCCGGGTCGAACGGCGCGATATCGACCAAATGCAGCAATAAGGAAGTGCGTGACAAATGGCGTAAGAACTGGTGCCCAAGTCCCGCCCCTTCTGCCGCACCTTCGATCAGCCCCGGCACATCGGCAATCACAAAACTGCGGTTGGCATCCACACGCACCACGCCCAGATTAGGGTGCAGTGTTGTAAATGGATAATCCGCCACCTTTGGCTTGGCCGCAGACACGCTGCGGATAAATGTGGACTTGCCGGCATTCGGCATGCCCAGCAGGCCAACATCGGCCAACACTTTCAGCTCAAGGTAAAGCTCGAATGACTCGCCTAGCTCACCCTGCGTGCATTGTTTTGGCGAGCGATTGACACTGGACTTGAAATGGATATTACCCAAGCCACCATTGCCACCCTTCGCAATCATCACCTTCTGGTCATGCGCATTCAGGTCTACCAGCACCATGCCAGTCGCTTTATCACTGATGACTGTGCCTACCGGCACCTTGAGTACCAGATCATCGCCGCCTGCGCCATAGCAATCCGAACTGCCACCATTCTCACCGCGCTGGGCACGGAATGTACGGGTATAGCGATAATCTACCAGCGTGTTCAGGTTGCGGTCGGCCTGCACGTAGACACTACCGCCTTTACCACCATCCCCGCCGTTGGGGCCGCCCATCGGCTCGTATTTCTCACGACGAAACGTGGCAACGCCGTTGCCGCCATCTCCGGCATAGACTTTAATGGTAGCTTCGTCGATAAATTTCATATGGGAAACACTATAAATGAAAAAGCCCCATCATGCGATGAGGCTTTTTGCGTTAATTTCGCTTAAACCGCGACGATGTTTACTGTATGGCGTTTCAGTGCGCCTTTGGTTGTAAAGGTCACTTTACCATCGATCTTTGCGTACAAGGTATGGTCTTTACCCATGCCTACGTTGTCACCTGCGTGCATTTTAGTGCCGCGTTGACGTACGATGATGCTGCCTGCTGAAACGATGGTCTCACCAAAGGCTTTTACGCCCAAACGTTTAGCCTGGGAGTCACGACCGTTGCGGGAACTACCGCCTGCTTTCTTGTGTGCCATGTTGAATTACCTCTTATTTAGCTGCAATCTTGTCAATTTGAATTTCGGTGTAGCTTTGGCGATGACCTTGTGTCTTGCGGTAGTGTTTACGACGACGCATTTTGAAAATCATCACTTTGTCGCCACGGCCATGAGAAACCACTGTCGCGTTCACTTTAGCACCAGCCACCAAAGGCGCGCCAATCGTCACGTTATCGCCATCAGCAACCAGCAACACTTTGTCGATCACCACTTTGCTGCCAACGTCACCAGCCAGTTTTTCCACTTTTAATTTGTCACCAGCGGCCACTTTATATTGTTTGCCACCTGTTTTAATCACTGCGTACATAATGCGCCTTTAAACCATGCGTTTTAGTAAACCGCGCATTATACGCAATTTTCATGATAAAGCAAACCAAAATTGGCACATTTTTCATATTGTAAAAATGTCTTCGTAACTATGTGAAGCCATTATTCAGCGCTTCCCTTGCCTATGCTAGAATGCGCGCTAATTTTAAACGATTTTTTACGGTTATCGTGTGACGCTCAACGCCATCCAATCTCAAATCGCAGCCGATATGCAAGCCGTGGATGCAGTGATCCGCAGCTCGCTGACTTCTGAAGTCGCCCTGGTCAATACGATATCAGAACACATTATCGGCGGCGGCGGCAAGCGTCTGCGGCCAGCATTAGTATTGCTTTCCGGCGGCATGTTCGACAAACTGACCGCTCAACATCATCAGCTTGCAGCCATCATCGAGTGCATCCACACTGCGACACTGCTGCATGACGATGTCGTGGACGAATCCCACATGCGCCGCGGCAAAAGCACTGCCAACCACCTGTTTGGTAACGCCGCCAGCGTGCTGGTCGGCGATTTCTTGTACTCACGCGCATTCCAGATGATGGTAAAGCTGCAGAACATGCGCGTGATGGAAGTGCTGTCTGAAGCTACCAACACCATTGCCGAAGGCGAGGTGCTGCAACTGATGAACGTGCACAACGCGGACGTTTCAGAAGCCGAGTACATCAAGGTCATTCATTTCAAGACTGCCAAACTGTTCGAAGCCGCTGCGCGCCTTGGCGCCCTGATTCATCCGGAATGCAGCCGTGACGACGAAGAGAATCTTGCACGATATGGCATGCACTTGGGTACCGCCTTCCAATTGGTTGACGATGTACTGGACTTGAGCGGCGACGCTGAGACCATCGGGAAAAATCTGGGCGACGACCTCAACGAAGGCAAGCCAACGCTACCCCTGCTATATGCGATGCGCAACGGGGATGCAGCCAGCGCCAAACTGATTCGCGAAGCCATCCTGCATGGCGGGCTGGACACATTGCCGCAGGTGCTCGCCGCCGTGAATGAATCCGGCGCAAAAGAGCATGTGCTGAACCTGGCCAGAAAAGAGTCGCAGGCCGCTTGCGCAGCCATCGCACACTTCAAGGATAATGCCTACAAACAGGCGATGGTGGAACTTGCGAATTTCGCCGTCAATAGAAATTTCTAATCGGGATTTCCGGAATTTTTCATTGCCCGCACGACCGCCCTGAAAGGCTTGTCCCGCCTGGCTTGCAGGGCATCGTAACGAACAATGAACGCGCGCGCGTAAAAGAAAGTTTAGTTGAGAAGAATCTGCTCGCCACTGTCAGCGTTGTAGTAGCTCAGGTGAGCGCATTGGCTGGTGCCGGTCGTCAAACTTCCGTCGAACAACGCCTTGCCGTCCACATTCACGACTGCGTAGCCGTTGTGGTACAGCGTGACTTCAGCCAGTTTCGAATTGGCCGCTTTTGAATGCACACGCGCTTTCTCACGCATGGCAAAGCTGATACATGCTTCGTCCTCCTCTTCATCGAACACTTCCCAGTCGCCTTCGCCTGTCAGCTGTTTCAACCAGCCGGGCAAATCCACCTCCACACGGCAGATGATTGGCGTGTTCCACGAGCCTTGGCCAGAAGCCTCTACATCAAGCAATTCCTTAAGTTCTTCAGGCAATACAATCGAGTTGGTCATATATACATCACTTTCTTTAAGCACATGGCTTACGATTTCCATGCTACACCTAGATGGAGACACTGCAATAAATTTCAAGCAATATTTACGCCAGCGGCCCCAAAAAACGCTACGAGTTGCATAGATGTAACAACGATGCGATGATACGGTCGGTTTACATCGATCAGGGAACAATATGCTGGAGTTTTTCACACCGATTTCCGAAGTGCTGCGCAGCCAACCTGACATATTTGTCGCGCTGTCCGTCGTATTTGGATTATTGCTAGGCAGCTTCCTCAACGTCGTCATTCACCGCCTGCCTAAAATGATGGAGCACGAATGGCACGCCAACTGCCTGGAACTGCAAGGCAAGGAAATTCCCGAACAGCCTAAATACACTTTGGTGTCGCCACGCTCCGCATGCCCCAAATGTGGGCACCAAATCAGTGCCATGGAGAACATTCCGGTGATCAGTTGGCTCTTGCTGGGCGGCAAGTGCAAAGGCTGCAAGACCCCGATCAGTATCCGCTATCCGCTGGTGGAGATTCTTACTGGCGCGTTGCTGGGCTTGGTAGCCCATCAGTTCGGCTATACCAGCGCCACTTTGTTTGCCTGGGTGTTCACACTGGCATTGATTACGCTCACGTTCATCGATTTTGACACGCAACTCCTGCCGGATGACATCACCTTGCCATTATTATGGATCGGGCTATTGTTCAACTTGAACGGCGGTTTCACCGATTTGAGGTCAGCCGTGATAGGCGCGATGGCCGGCTACCTGATTCTATGGAGCGTATATTGGCTATTTAAGCTTGTTACCGGTAAGGAAGGCATGGGATTCGGTGATTTCAAGCTGCTGGCGGCAATAGGCGCCTGGTTCGGCTGGCAACTGTTGCCTGCGGTCATTCTGCTGAGTTCTGTCGTAGGCGCAGTCATTGGCATCGGTCTCATTCTGTTCCGGGGTAAAGAGAGCGGCACTGCGATACCCTTCGGGCCATTCCTGGCGCTGGGTGGCATCGCCGCACTATTCTTCGGGCGTCAGCTCGCCAGTTTTTATCTCGGCTGATGTACGTCGTTGCGCTCACCGGAGGGATTGGCTCCGGCAAATCTGAAGCTGCCAACATCTTTGCCCATCTCGGCGCCCC
>JAKOWL010000233.1 GCA_029781535.1 Pseudomonadota bacterium | reverse complement strand
TGGCCCGTGGCCGTGCATGGAGCGTAAATGATTTGGCGAAAGCCCTGTCTGGCGATGACCCGATGGCTGCAATAGGTGATTTGGTTGCGGAGTATTGGGCAAGGCGTTTTCAGGCCATCCTGATTAAAACTCTGGACGGCGTATTCGGTGATAAAGCAACTGAAATGAACACAAACAAACATGATATTTCCGATGAAACTGGAGATGCAGCTGTAATTGATGCAAAAACTGCAGTCGATGCAATCTACAAACTGGGCGACAATGCTGATAAGCTGACTGGCTTTGCTATGCACAGCGCAACGGTGGCAAAGCTGACGAAGGATGACCTGATAGAAACTATTCCTCCGTCTGAAGGCAAGCCTGCAGTCAGGACCTTCCTTGGTAAGCCCGTTGTAGTGGATGACGGCCTGCCGGTATCCGGCGACGGCGTATACACAACCTAGATCTTTGGTGCTGGCGCATTCGGTTGGGGCGAGGGTGGAGCTCCCGTGCCGGTAGAAACCGCAAGGGATGCACTGGCTGGTGACGACATTCTCGTTCACAGGAGACATTTTATCCTGCACCCGAGAGGGGTTGCCTTCAAGAACGTTGACCTGAGCGATGGCAACGAAGGAACAAATGCGACACCTTCAAATGATAATCTAGCCAACTACCTGAACTGGGAACGTGTGTATGAGCCTAAGAACGTCAGGATCGTCCAGTTCAAGCACCGGCTGGAGTCGGCAAAATAAAACGAGAGGGCCTTTGCGCCCTCTCGCCCATTAATTGAGGTGATTTTATGGCAGTTGATATAACTGGATTTAACCGTATGCGCAGAGAGCAGGCCAAAATAGAAGCAGTAAAGCAGGAAGCCACTAACGAAACAAAGGCACTGGAAGCCCTGACCCACAATGAACTGACAGCACTGGCCAAGGAAAAAGGCATCGAGGGATACAACAAGATGAAAAAGCAAGAGTTGCTTGAAGCCCTGAAAGAGGGGTGACGGTATGCCCATCGAGGAAATGCTTGAGAT
>JAKOWL010000229.1 GCA_029781535.1 Pseudomonadota bacterium | reverse complement strand
TGTCAGGCAGCATTGTTCGCGGTAGTTGCGCAACACCATGCACCTGAACACATCCTGATTTTCACGCACCTTGATATTTGCAAGCCGTTCCTTGCCGACTACTGAGGTGACAGGTACTTCATCATCCCAATAAATCTGCTCAGGCGGCAAATCAATGGCATCCAATTCTTTTGCCAGAAGTCTTGCATCTGTTGCATCTGCTGCTTTGGCAAGCATCAGTTCTTGTCTGTTTCGCAGCGGTAGAAAAGTTATGAGCATCTTAACGGCTGATGAATAGAAATACTGTTTCCAATAGCTTGGAGTCGGTGTCCCTGCGAAAAAGCCCCCATCAGAAGTTTTCTGAGCAGCCAGAATCGCATCATATATTTCTTGTAGGCGGCATGTGTCGGTGAATGTCCACAAGTCCTCGTTTTTACCAAGTAAAGAAGTGTTTTCTTTAAGGATGACATTTAGTTTGTTGATAGACTGAACATAAGACCCAGGCATATTGCTGCCCGGCGTAGAACGTTCCTGCGCATATCTTTTGAAATCGTTCGCTATATCATCAGGATGTGTAGAGGTTAATCTTCTCATTTACCCCTTTCCTTATGCTTCGATGATGATTTTTTCCGTGATTAGGGCATGAAAATGCGCCGACAATTGTTTGGGAATAGTGCCTCCATTCAGAAGGATGCCGATTTCCATGTTATCGTTCATTGCCTTATCAGTAAGGTTGGCGCTGGTTATCATGGCTGTCTCACCGTCCGCGACAGCGCATTTGGCATGGACTGCTGCTGGAACCTTCGCATTAGGCTGTTTCCAGATATGAAAGTGGGCGGCAGGAAGTCTGCTCTTGAGCGTTGCAATGGAATCAACGGAGACCTTGCCTCCAGCTTCCAGAGATTGTTCAAGAAGAAAGTTCATGGTGACATTTCGCTCCTGGGCATCCTGCAAGGCATCCATCACATTTGGTATCGCGTATGCCACATAACTAATGATGAATAAATCCTTTTTCGCGGCTCTGATGACCTGAAGCAAAGCCTCTTCCGTCTGGCGCACAGGAACAGAAGCGGTCTCCGGCCCAGTCCAGAGCAGCTCCTGCTGGCCG
>JAKOWL010000210.1 GCA_029781535.1 Pseudomonadota bacterium | reverse complement strand
GTTCAAGAATATTTTTTACATGGCCTAAATAAAAAAAGCGTTAGTTCGGCTTTTATTGCGCCAAATTTACAATTGAGATTTCTTATGTAGACGGTTTTAATTATTGGATATTTAGGCTATAAAGAGAACAAACTAATTTAAATAAAAATATGGAAAATATTTATTTAAGCCTAAGTAAAAAATATCAGTACCTACCTCTGGGTACAGAAATAATAATAGTACCTAGTAGTGATAGATGGAATGACTTTGGCTTTAGGGTTAGGATTGAAGTAGGGGTTGTCTCTGAGAACTCTCAAGAAATTTCATGGTTGCCCGCATATTTAGCAATTAAAGATAAATTAGATACTACTCAATACATCAGAGAGCTATTTAAAGAGCTGAAAAAAAATGAGCTGGAACTAATTCCATTTAAGAGAATTGGTCTACCGTACGCTTTGTTATTGTTCGAGAGCCAACAATATAGCTTGATGCGTAATTTAATTGGTTCTGATAATAGTAAGAAATTATTAGAGTCGTTGAATGATGTTTCAGTGTTGGCATCACAGCAAAAAAAGATTTCAGGATGGGAGGATTTTTTTGAATCGGAAGTCTTTACTGAGGCAATGACGCGGGCAAGTGAATCCTACTTTGCCTATAGAAGAGGGGCTGATGTCTTAGATAGTAATGATTGGTACGAAGATGATGTGCAAAAAAACTTTAATGTTAAGTTGGTTGGGGAAGGGCCAAAGTTTGAATTTAATTTTAACTTTGACAGTTCAAATCATCTTAGAGGACGAATAGCAGTTATAGTCGGTAAAAATGGTCTTGGTAAAACTGAATCTTTGAGGAAGTTAGCAGGTGCATTTGCCGGTTCTGATGTTAAATATGCTCAAATATCTCGTGACTTAAGTTTTAATCAAGTGTTGGCATTTAGCCATGTTGGTCATAAAAAATTAAGAAAGCGAAAAAATAAAAATATTCGATCTGCTGCTGTTCGACAATTTACATTTAATCCAAAAATAGAACGTATCCAACATAGAGATGGTTTCGCAAGGCTTTTGGTAGATATAGCAAGAACCTTCGATGATCATGGGCGCCCTTTTTTGTTTTTATATAAAGATATTCTAGAGCAGGAACTAGGGCATTTAACCGTTTATGTTCCTATGAAAAATGATTCAGAAGATGCTTATGCTGATAGCAAAGGAAGAAAATACCTTTCACTGAGTAAATGGATGAGAGCAGGTGGAGAGCAGATTAAGCTTCAAAGAATTTCCGGAGTAGATTTTTCTCGCAATTTAATTTATCTAGATGCTGATCATAAGCCGAGAAAATTAAGTACCGGACAACACGCCTTTTTGCAGTTCTCTTTAAATGCTTTGGCTAACGCCGGTCCTGCATCAGTATTTTTGATAGATGAGCCTGAGAATTTTCTCCACCCCAATCTAATTTCTCAGTTTATGAGGCTTTTAAATCAAATATTAAAGGCAACTAAGTCTATAGCAATAATAGCTACACATTCTCCATTCGTTGTCAGAGAGGTGCAGTCTGAACAAGTTCATGTTTTAGATTTTGACCCAGAATCTGGCGTAACTAGAGTATTAAAGCCTCGTTTGCAGACCTTAGGTGCGAACGTATCCTCAATATCGACGGAGGTGTTTGGAGATGAATTGCCAGACCATTTAATGCAAGAAATCCTTGAAATTGTTGATGATAGCAACTCTTTTGAAAGTCTACTTGATAAGTATGGATGTGAAATGAGTGTAGAGGCTCTTATGAAAATCCGAAAAATAAGGGCTTTTGAATGAGATATCTCACAAAACCTAAGGTTAAAGATTTATCAAACCTTGAAAACTTGAGGGCATCTACAGCAGCTTCAGCTATAGCTGTTACTGCACAAATACCTGTGGTAAAAAGTAGATACAAAGAATACCTAAGGGCTAAAGGAAACCCATGGAAGATTAATACAGCTACTTCTTTGGCCGCCTTGAAAGATGATTTCAAATATCTATACACAAAAGAGCCTGTTGCTTTAAGTTTTATTTCTAAGCAAAGACGTGAGATGGTAGGTGCATGTCCTATGTGTGGCAGGGATGCCCTAGGCACATTAGACCATTATCTTCCTAAATCCTTATATTATGAATTTTCTTTTTTTTCAAGAAATCTTGTGCCTGCGTGTTATCAATGTAATGTCCCGCGACAGACTGCTTACAAAGGAGTTAATTCCAGACAGCGACCAATTCATTGCTATTACGACAAAATTGCTGGTCAGCGCATAATGACAGTTAATATCAGCGGAGATTGGCGAGCTCCTAACATTCGACCGGTATCTTACAATCTGACTGGGGGTGAAAAGGATATGGTTGATTGGCACATTCAAAATATCGTCATACCATCCGGATTTATGGAATATGTTGCTAATCTTTGGGGTAGTTTAGTAAACAGTCCTAGCATTATTATTGGTAATGATAGGGATATCAATAAGATTGCTCTCGAGTTAGAGCGTTTGGAGTTGGTAGATCAAACACAACAACATACCCCTAATTCTTGGAAGTCTTGCTTTTACCATGGGCTCAGATCAAGCATGCCCGCGCTTAATTACTTAGCTACATTAATCTAAGTTGATCAAATTCTGAGCAGATATTTAAATGCTATTACTACAAGGAATAGGGCACTGGGGGGGATTTTTACTCTGGAATGGTCGAGTCATCTCGCGCAAATCTATAAAAATTTTTGGTACAGCGATACTGGCTAACTACACCCCACCCATACCTTCGATAAAGGTATTGATGAATACCTCAATTTTTTCAGCAACACGTTCTAGTATAGATTTTCGCTCAAGTATTTTTGGCTTAAAGCTCAGCGCCTCTACAATCTCGCCATCTCTGGGTAAGCGGTTCTGAAACTCATAAGTCTGTAGCACCTTAGCAAATTTCTCAGGTACGATGTTCTCATCTTCGCATAGCTTCCTGAAGGCGGCTTGTTTATGATTGCTCCAGTAGCTCTCAAATGCGCCAATAACATCCTCATTAGGCTTGAGCTTAGGCAGGTTGCTCTCAATAAATTCTTCGATAAGCTGGCGTTTGCTGCGTAGCTGTATCTCGCCAGCCACCAAGTCGATAATCTCTTTTTGGCGTTTCTTGGCTTCTTCTGGGGCGAGCTTATTCAGGCTCACCAGCAAGTTAAGGATATAGGCTACATTGATTTCATCGCGGTGGATTAGGGTAAGCTCAAAGTCGATGTCTTCAAGTACTGAGGCTTTCTCACCTTCTGCCTGCTTTTTCACCTTATCGTGTACATCTAAGTACTTGCTCTTGTAGTCTTCAAACTTTTGCGGCTCCAGCGCGAGGTCAGCTTCATCAAAGTCTGCGAAGCTGGTGAGCACATTCTTAATGCGTAGTAGCTCTCTAAATGCAGTGACAAAGGCTAACTCTGCGTTCTCGTCTGGCAGCGAATCCACGCTCTTCACGGTAGGCGCTATTTTCAATAGCTCAAGGGTAGCATCGTTAAACTGCTTAACGTAATCCTCATAAGGTTCTAGTAGCACAGTCTCTTTTGCGTCCTTATTCGAGAATAGTGCAATCGCTTCGTCAGTCGCGTCTTTTAGGTTCCTGAAGCAGACTATGTTGCCCTGAGACTTCTTGTCGTTAAGTATCCGGTTGGTACGTGAGAAAGCCTGCACTAGCCCGTGATACTTCAAGTTCTTGTCTACGTATAGTGTATTTAACCGTGGACTATCAAAACCCGTTAAGAACATATTTACCACTAGCAGAATATCTACTTGTCCTTGGCGTACCCGCTTGGCAATATCTTGGTAATAGTTATAGAACGACTGATTATCACGGGTGCTGTAATTGCAGCCAAACATGGCGTTATAGTCAGCAATAAAGCCATCTAGCTTGTCACGGTTAAATGGGTTAATCCTGCCTTCTGGTAGAGGGTTCTCTTCAGGAATCAAGCCATTGATCAAGCCGTTTGCGTTTGGGTCTTCTTCATTGGCTGCATAGCTAAATATCGTGGCAACCTTTAAGGGGTTAGCTAGGCCTGCTTGTTTCTTCTTAAAGATCTCATAGTACTTAATCAATGTCTCAACGCTGCTAACGCAAAACATCGCTGTAAAGTCAGGCCGCTTGGTCTTATGCGCGTGATGCGTGAGGATATAGTCGGTTATTTTCTCCAGCCTAGGGTAACTATCCAACAGCTCTTTAGTATCTAGCCCCGCCACCTCAATATCGGCATCTGTGGCGATGTCTAACTCGTTTGCATTCCCCTTGCGCTTGTACTTACCTACGTACTCCACGGCAAAGCGCAGCACATTCTCATCTTTGATCGCATCCACAATCACATATTTATGCAGGCAATCACCAAATAGGTCTTTAGTGGTCTTCTGATGTCCTAAGCTGCCCGTAGCGTTATCTGCAAATATCGGGGTGCCAGTAAAGCCAAACATCTGCGCGTTTTTAAAGAACTTCTTAATATTCTGGTGCGTATCACCAAATTGGCTCCGGTGGCATTCATCAAAGATAAACACAAACTTCTTATCTTGCAGGTGGCTCACCTTGGCTAAGTGCTGCGGGTGCATAATCGCATTGTTAAGTTTTTGTATTGTGGTGAGTATCAGCTTGGTGCTGTCATCGTTGAGCTGCTTAACTAGCTTACGGGTGTCTGTGGTCTCGTCCACGCTGCCCTTGCTAAAGCCGTTAAACTCGCGTGCGGTTTGGTAGTCCAGGTCTTTCCTATCCACTACAAACATCACTTTATGCACCTTGGGGTTACGCATAATAATCTGGCTGGCTTTGAATGAGGTGAGCGTTTTACCTGAGCCAGTTGTATGCCAGATATAGGCATTCTCAGTGCTGTTTTTCACTCTATCGACTAGCGCCTCAGTAGCATAGAATTGATAGGGTCTTAGCACCTTGATAACCTTTTCCTCAGTCAGCACCATATAGTGCGTAATCATCTTAGCTATATGGCAAGGTTTAAGAAACTCAGCACTAAACTCGTGTAGATCAGACAAGCGCTTGTTATCCTTGTCTGTCCAAAAGAACGTCTGCTTAAAGCTCTGCTGCTTGTTGTTAGAGAAGTACTTAGTGTTTACCCCATTGCTAATGATGAATAACTGCACATACTGGAATAAACCAAAGCCTGCATCATAGCTGTCATGCTGGTAACGATTGATCTGGTTGAAGGCTACCTTCAGCTCCGCACCTCGACGCTTAAGTTCAATTTGTACCAAAGGCAAGCCATTAATCAGCAAGGTCACGTCATAGCGATTTTTACGATTGCCCTGCATGGTCACTTGGTTGGTGACTTGGAATTCATTCAAGCACCAATCATCACTATTTAAGAAGCGAATATAAATAGTCTCGTTATTGTCACGCTTGAGTGCATAGCGGTCTCTTAGCACTTTGGCACGCTCAAACACATCGCCTGTGTTCAGATGGTTAAGCACCTGCTCAAACTCGCTTGCTGAGAGCTTAATGCCGTTGTTATGCAGCTCTAATTGGCGCTTAAGATTGGCAAGCATGGCAGCCTCATCCTCAATCACAACACTGGCATATTCCATGCCGTTGAGTTGCTTGATTAAGGCGGTTTCTAACGCGTATTCAGATTGCGGTGGCATAGTGGGCTAACCTATATAAACATCTTCTGAAGCAATCCTTGTTTGTATTGCTTGGCGGCCTCAAGCTGGGCTTGAACGAATTTTATTTTTTCATCCAATTTATTCAAAAAGTCTACAATTCTATTCTGCTCGGCTGTGCAAGACGGCAAGCAAATTTGGCCGGTTAAAACGTGACCATTGTTTACTTTCATGTCATTTTTAGCGCCTTTTCTAACAAGCGGCTTTAAGTAGTTGTTGAGATTTGTGTCTAATTGGAAGTAGTAGTCAAGGATTTCACCATTAATATTGCTGTAGCATTTGTAAACGGCATAAAGCGTGGAAACAATCCCACTTTTCCCTTTGTTGAATTTTATAATTCCATAAGGATTGTTTCTCAAAGGGCTTTTGGTATACACAATGTTGCCCGATTCCAGAATGTGATAATTATGTACAGATGCACCCGCATAAGACCTACCCATAAATTCGATTTGATTTACAACCCCAAATTCACCAGAGACGGAAAGCACATCGGTTTTGTTGAAGTGAAGCTTATAATTCCTTGCCTTAGATTCACTTAACCAATAGCTTAAGGGATGAGTCTTCCACTCAGGAAAGTCTTGCCCGTCATCATCCTTAAAGCGTAGCTCTTGGCTGAATATTTGCTGCATTACACCTTTTTTATATTGGGCTAGCAGCTCGCACTTTTGCGTGAGCTGGGTGATTTTTTTATCGACGGCCATGAGGAAGCTGGCGATTTTGGTTTGTTCTTGCTCACATGGATAAGGTAGCTGGATCTCAGAAAAATACTTATAACTCACCATTTTTCCATCACGTATTCCTTCAAGCTTGGAATTTAAATTTCTTATGTATACAGATGTTTTAAAGTAAAACTTATAAAAGTCATCAACAATCCTTTGCTTTGGTCTTAGGACGATATATGCAGGGCTACAAATCCCTTTATATTTTGAATACTCAATTCCACCCTGAAAGGAACGTAAGCTAATTATGAAATCACCTATTTCAACCACTTTATATGATTCAATACTTTTATCTGTTACAGATATTTGATATTCAATTAGGTTTCTAGGTATAGCCCCATGCTCTTGGGTTATGGCTAAAATAGGTAAATCTGAATTGTGATTTTTATTAGTGACGGAATCAAAAATATCTCCGCCATCCTTAAAATCCCACTCAGGAAAATCTCGCCCAAGCTCATCCTTAAACCTTAATACTGGCACACTCATGCTTGTTGCCCTTGCGTGGCGAATGGTAGGGCTATGCCTAGCTCTTTGCAGAATGCGGCTATGGTTGCATCAGTAGTTTTACTGGCTTTATCCAACTCGGCTAGCTTTCCTGAGATAGCGGCGAGGTCTATGGTTTCTTCTGCCTCAAAGGTATCTACATAACGCGGTATATTCAGGTTGTAGTCATTCGCCTTAATGCTCTCTAGGTTTGCTACATGGCTATATTTATCCTCGTTAGTTCTGGCCTTGTAGGTATCTATAATCTTATTGATATGCTCTGGGCGCAAGATGTTCTGCGTTTTGATTTTATCAAAGTGCTGGCTGGCATCTATAAAAAAGATGTTATCAGGGTGCTTGCGACATTTTTTAAGCACCAATACACAAGTTGGGATGCTGGTGCCGTAGAAGATATTGGCAGGCAGGCCAATCACCGCATCGATGGCGTTAAGCTGCTCGATAAGGTATTTGCGAATGCGGCCTTCTGCCGCGCCACGGAATAGCACACCGTGCGGCAGAATAATTGCCATGGTGCCGTCTTCTGACAAGTGGTGAAGCATGTGCTGCACAAAGGCTAAGTCCGCCTTGGTGCTGGGTGCTAGCTTGCCATATTGGCTAAAGCGCTCGTCATTCATCATCAATGGGCTAGCACTCCAATGGGCTGAGAATGGTGGATTAGCCACAATCGCATCAAAGTGCATACCAAAGTGCTGCGGGCGCTCTAGCGTATCTTCTTGCTTGATGTCGAAGTCTGCATAGTGCACGTCGTGCATGATCATGTTCATGCGGCATAAGTTGTAGGTGGTGCGATTAAGCTCTTGCCCGTATATCTTTACCTTCTTTTCACCTTTGGGGTCGTATACACGCTTCACACGCAAAAGCAGCGATCCGCTACCACAAGCACCATCATAGATACTGCGAATAAGCTTGTTATCGTCCGTGACTAGCTTAGCGAGCAAGGTGGAAACGGGCTGAGGGGTATAGAACTCACCCGCCTTTTTACCTGCACCACTGGCGAACTGACCGATAAGATACTCATAGGCATCACCTAGCACATCGCCCTCAGTGTCAGACAGGTTGAAGTCGATAGCATCAAGGTGTGAGAGTACTTTGGCGACTATCTCATTTTTCTCTTTAACCGTTTTACCTAGCTTGGAAGAGGTAAGGTCTAGGTCTTCAAACAAATTCACAAAGTCATCAGCACTCTCAGTGCCTAGGGTACTTTGCTCAATGTTCTTTAAGATGCGTGTCAGGTCGTCCAGTATGAAGTTGTTATTGCTGGCTTCGTCGTCACTATCCAGCTTGTTATTGCCCTTCTTGGCGATAGCACTGAATAGCTCTGAGGGCTTGAGAAAGTAGCCCAGCTCATCTAGTGCGGCATCTTCAAGTGCTGAGATGTAAGCTTGCCCTTCTTTGGTGGTTTCGCTCAAGCTGGCAAACTTAAGATTTTCTTGTACTAACTCGCCATCGCAAAAGCGCTGGATTTTCTCAGATAGATATTTGTAAAAGATAAAGCCTAGGATGTAGTCACGGAACTCATCCGCATTCATCTTACCTCGTAAGGTGTTAGCAATATTCCAAAGCTGTTGTTGTAGCTGACGACGTTGTTCTTCCGACATGTTAGATACAGTTTCTTAATTATAGTGTTGTAGTCAAAAAACTGAAGCTTATCAGACTTGCTAGGGTATGTAAGTATGTATCCGGCTATACAGAGCAAAAAGGATATATGCTCGTGTGTAAGTCGGAAAAATTAACAGAAAGTGAGAAGGGCTTTTAACCCCTCTCGTAACCATTACTTAGTCTGTAGTAGCGCTATCAGTGCTTCTACGTTTAACCACTGTCTGGAGTCTTTCACTGGCACACGAACTCTCTTGTAGTTGTAGCTCTTAGTTGAATTGTCTTGAATGTCGTAGCTGGTTTGATTGACGATAATTTTGTCACTTGAGATGACGATTTCGGCCTTGATTCGTATTGAATCGTTGGCCTTGGTTTGAGCATTCAAGATTGCCTGTCTGATGTCTTTAAAAGTTTTGCAACCTTTAAGCCTCACATTTAAGTTTGGCTTATTACCCCTGATCATAGTAGCCACTTTATTCAACTGAAACTTTGGCAACTCACGTGTCCAGATGTTTGCACCCTGCGGTGTGTTCGGGAAGCTCTTGTTCACCTCTCTTGTAATTGCGCTCATGCTGGTAAGTTTGTCGCTATAGAATAAGATTTTATTAAGTAATTGCTCGTAGTAGCGCTTTAGGTCTATTTGCTTGAGTGGGTCGCGCTTCTTAATAAACGTGTTACTAATACATTTGAGGTTTATTGCTTCAGGGTTATGTCTGATGTATTGATCATAGGCATTCTGAGCAGCCTTTTCGACCGCCTTTTTAAGTTCATCTCTATGCTTTTTCTCAGCGGCATACTGTTCTCGCTGATCAATCTTTGGTGCTCGTTGATCAGGCAACTCATCAATGATGCTGTCTAGGAAGTTTAAAGCATCAAGTTGGCTGTCTAAGGTTATGTTTTCTTGTGATGTTAGTGTGTTCATGAGTGATCCTATGTAATATGGTTTTACCAATATAGAAAATTGGTACAAATTTAATCTTTGTTGATTGGCTTGAGTCTGCTACCTGAAGTGCTTGCCCGTTCGTAAGTACGTTTAATGCGGGCAGAGCTGGCTAAAATTTCATCCTTAACGTCTGATATGGCCTTATGCAGATGTATAAGCCCCGCACCTTCAAAATTGGCCTTGGCGTCGGTCTTTGCAAGCTCCAATAAGTAGAGGCAGCACTTGTCTACGCTGATATGCTTTCGTTTGCGCCAATCTGAATCAAGTGGACAGACGGCAGCATTACAGGTGTTAAACTTTGGGCATCGGTTTGTTGGCGGGTTCATTAAAGTCCTTACTGAAAATGTTCAGATATGAAAAAGCCCACGATTGTGGGCTTGTCCGGTAGGTGCTTATTAATAGAGAAATATGGCGTCACTGATCTTGTCCTGAATCCATCTTTCGACGGAGGATAATCGCCATGCTACTGATCTAGCACCAATGGCTATAGGTTTTGGGAATTTTTTGTTCGCTATGTCAAAGTAGATTGCACTGCGAGATTTCCCCGTTAATTGGATTACTTCTCGAATTCGAATGAGTCTTTCAGTCATTTGCGTCCCTTATAAAAACAAGTATCAATTTAGGTGAATGATTAAGGTCAGAAAAACGGTTGTTCTTCCTGTAGGTGGCAAGATTGAATTGGACAAGCTTGAATTGTTCTGGAGCTAAGAATAATGGAACTATTGCTGGATAGTTAGCTTGGTAGCTCAGTAGTGCACTCTGAGGTTTGTTTAGAGTTGCTTGGTGGTTTGGGTGAAGTATCTACTTGCTATGATAAATGCCTTGAAGGTGGGCTGTATGTATAAGAGAAAGTCACCCTCGTGACAGGGCGCTTGGATTGTTGGAGGGGGCTTTAGGCGGTCTTCCCTTTGAGTGGTATTACCTTTGCACCTGCTTTAAGTTCATCTAAGTAGTCAGCCCATTGCTGCATCATGGTCTTGCGTTGTGCTAAGAACTTTGTGCGGTTGTAGGCAGTACCGAGAGTGTCAGGTACTTTGTGTGCTAGTTGATGCTCGATGATATTAGGGTCAATGTTCAGGCGCTCATGCAGAATAGTTCTAGCCATAGCCCTAAACCCGTGAGCTGTAATGTCTACTTGAGTGTCATACCCCATGCGTTTAAGAGCGGCATTAACCGCGCTTTCGCTCATTGGTTTCATTGGCGAGTGACCGCCCATAAATACATATACCCCATGACCAGACAAAGGATATAGTTCTTTCAATATGGCTATTGCTTGGGTAGCTAGTGGTACGATGTGCTCAGTTTTGGTTTTAGTCACTAGGTAACGCCACTCCCCAGTCTCAAGGTCAAAGTCAGCCCACTTTGCAGTTCTCAGTTCGCTAGGTCTAGCAAATAACAGCGGTGAGAGTCTAAGGGCGCAGTGGACTGTAAAGGTGCCGTTGAATGCGTCGATAGCTCTAAGAAGCTGAGCTACCTCGTTCGGCTCGGTAAATGCAGCCATATGTTTAACAGTAGTAGGTGGCAACGCCCCTTTAAGATCAGCCGTAACATCCCGAATAGCTTTGCCAGTTTGTACGGCGTATCTAAAAACTTGTCCAGCCGTTTGCAATGCTCTGTGTGCTGTCTCAAGCTTGTTTTGTTTTTCAACTCTTTTTATATTTTGCAAAATCTCTGGGGCTGTAATGCTGGAAATTGGTTTATTACCAATCCACGGGAAGAGGTATTGCTCAAAGCGGCGGATCACTTTGTTTTTATGGCTATCAGCTTTATTTGCCATGTGTGATTTCCACCATTCGCGAGCCACATCTTCGAATGTATGGCCTGAGATTTCGGCTTTGCTAATTTTCTCTGCTTTTCTTGCCTCGCTAGGATTTGCCCCCGAGGCTAGCAGTTTGCGAGCGTCCGCGTGGCGTTCTCTTGCATCTTTAAGGCTGATGTCGGGATACGTGCCGAGGGATATGCGCTGCTCTTTGCCCTCAAAACGATACTTGTAGCGCCACCACTTGCCCCCACTGGGAGCAATTTCTATATACAGCCCGCCGCTATCGGCCAGTTTATAAGCCTTTTCACGGGGTTTTGCAGTCTTTATTGCTATGTCTGTGAGTGCCATTGTTCGCCTTATTCTAGGAGGTTTTAGACGCAATGTGGGGGCAATAATTTGGGCTTTCCGCTCTTAATAACGAGGTTGCCCCCACAGTTGCCCCCAGCTACATCTGGATTTCTTAAAACAAGATTAGACGAACTTGGACAAAAATGCAATAAAAAACCCGCACTTAGGCGGGCTATTTATACCGTCTTAGATTCCACAAGACAGTGAATTGGTGGTGAAAGAGGGACTTGAACCCTCGACCCCAGGATTATGAATCCTGTGCTCTAACCAGCTGAGCTACATCACCATTTAAACTGAGCCGCGCATTATAGGGTTTTGCCGACCTGATGTCAAAATAATCATGCTAAATTACACGTTAAACCTGAAGTGCATGACATCACCATCCTGTACGATGTATTCCTTGCCTTCCAGCCGCATTTTGCCAGCCTCTTGCGCCCCTTTCTCGCCTTTGTTTTTTACATATTCGTCATAGGCAATCACTTCTGCGCGAATAAAGCCGCGTTCAAAGTCGGTGTGAATTACGCCCGCAGCCTGTGGTGCGGTGGCGCCTTTTTTGACAGTCCAGGCACGTACTTCCTGCACGCCTGCCGTGAAGTAGGTTTGCAGGCCAAGCAGATCATAAGCAGCGCGAATCACGCGGTTAAGACCGGGCTCGCTTAGACCGAGTTCTTCCAGAAACAGGGTCTTGTCTTCATCTTCCAGTTCGGAGATTTCGGCCTCGATCTTGGCGCAGATGGCGACAACGGGTGCGCTTTCGGCTTTGCCAAGGGTAATTACTTTATCCAGCAACGGGTTGTTTTCAAAGCCATTTTCGTCTACGTTGGCCAGATACATCACAGGTTTCACGGTAATCAGGCACAACGGTTTGATGAGCTGTAATTGGTCGGCATCCAGTCCCAGTGTACGTACTTGCGCCCCGGTGTCGAGGTGTTTTTGCACACGCTCAAGAATTGCACACAAGGCGATGGCGTCTTTATCACCAGATTTGGCTTTCTTGCCTTCGCGTGCAAGGGTCTTTTCCACAGTCTCCATGTCGGCCAGTGCCAACTCGGTATTGATGACCTCGATATCAGCCAGTGGATCCACCTTGCCGGCAACGTGAACAACGTTACCATCATCAAAGCAACGTACAACGTGTGCAATCGCGTCGGTCTCACGGATGTTGGCCAGGAACTTATTGCCAAGCCCTTCGCCTTTGGATGCGCCAGCTACCAGGCCTGCGATATCGACAAACTCCACAATGGCGGGTTGGATGCGCTGCGGTTTGACGATGTCAATCAAAGGCTGCAGACGAGGGTCAGGCACCTCTACGATACCAACGTTGGGTTCAATAGTGCAGAAAGGGTAGTTTTCTGCGGCGATGCCTGCCTTGGTGATGGCGTTGAATAATGTTGATTTTCCAACATTAGGTAATCCTACGATACCGCATTTCATTGATTAAATCTCTTTCGGTTATTTTGTATGTAATTTTAACATGGCGGCTTCCATGTTGCCTGTCAGCATTTCCGGCACCACGCCAGAAGCCGCATGAATACTGACCCCCAGGGCATCGTGTTCTTGTTTGCCAGGGGCTTTGAGCACGAAGTTCACAACTTCATTCTTGTTGCCTGGATGGCCTATCCCTAAGCGAAGGCGCCAGTAATCTGCAGTGCCAAGCGCTGCATGGATATCCCGCAAGCCATTGTGCCCGCCATGCCCGCCGCCGAATTTCAGTTTGGCGGTGCCAGGCTGCAGGTCCAGTTCATCGTGCGCGACCAGAATCTCGGCTGGCGAGATCTTGTAGTAATTGGCGATGGCTGCGACAGCTTTGCCGCTGGCATTCATGAAGGTACTAGGTTTCAGCAGCCAGACGTCAGTATTCAGCTTGGCTACTTCGCCAAAAAATTTGGCCTCCGGTTTAAATACGATGTCGTTTTGGCGCGCGAGCAAATCTACCCACCAAAAACCTGCATTGTGGCGTGTATCTGCGTATTTCTCGCCCGGGTTGCCCAAACCCACCAGTAATCGGATGCTCATGTAATATAGAATAATCAGCCAATAAAAAACGCGCACTGCATTGAATCAGTGCGCGTTGTCAGCATTGCTGCAGCCTTATTCTGCTGCAGGTGTTTCACCTGCAGCTGCTTCTTCTGAAGCTGAACCGCGTGTTTTAGCAATAGAAGCCACTGTTGCGTCGTTGCCATGTGTCAGTTGTACGAATTCCACGCCTTTAGGCAGTGCGATTTGTGACAAGTGAATGGAGTGACCCATTTCCAGTTTGGAAAGGTCAACTTCGACGAACTCAGGCAGATCTTTTGGCAAGCAGCTTACATCTGCTTCAGTTGCGATGTGCGCTACGATGCCGCCACCCAGTTTTACGCCGGGTGCAATGTCTGCGTTCACAAAGTGGAATGGCACTTTCACGTGGATTTTCTCGGACGCGGAAACGCGTTGGAAATCGATGTGCAACAAGGTGTTGCGTACTGGGTGCAATTGATAGTCACGCAACAGTACGGTTTCTTTTTTGCCGTCCAGTTCCAAGCTCAACACGGAGGAGTGGAACGCTTCGTGGCGGAACTCCAGTGCCAGTGGTTTATGTTGCAAACTGATGTTAACGGCCGGTTTGTCCGCACCGTACACCACACCTGGCACCATGCCAGCGCGACGCAGGCGGCGGCTCGCACCCGTACCTTGCTCGTCACGTTTGACTGCTTTGATTTCGATACTCATTTGAAACTCCTAAATTTACTGCTTACTACACAAAAATCCACAAGCCGCGACCAGCTTGTGGCATGAAACTTAATCCATGAACAATGAAGAAACCGAATCCTCGCTACTGATGCGACGCATGGTTTCGGCAAGTAGGCTCGCTGCACTCAACTGGCGAATTTTTTTGCAGTTTTTCGATGCTTCTTGCAATGGGATGGTGTTGGTGACAACTACCTCGTCCAGCTCGGATGCGGCAATGCGGTCTGCTGCGCCACCGGAGAAGATCGGGTGTGTGGCGTAGGCCACCACTTTCACTGCGCCTTGTTCTTTTAACGCAGCCGCAGCCTCGCACAGAGTATTTGCGGTATCCACCATATCATCCATGATGACGCAGGTACGGCCAGCCACGTCGCCGATAATGTTCATGACTTTAGCGACGTTTGGCTTCGGACGGCGTTTGTCGATGATTGCCAGGTCAGCCCCCAGCACTTTTGCGCCTGCACGGGCACGCACCACGCCGCCTACGTCGGGTGAAACCACTACCAAGTCAGGATAATTCTTTTCCTGTAAGTCTTTCACCAGAATCGGCGTAGCATAGATGTTGTCTACCGGGATATCAAAGAAGCCCTGAATCTGGTCAGAGTGTAAATCCATCGTCAGCAAACGGTTGACACCTACGCCAGTGAGCATGTTGGCCACAACTTTGGCAGTAATCGCCACACGTGCGGAACGAGGGCGGCGATCCTGACGGGAATAGCCAAAATAAGGGATGGCTGCAGTAATGCGTGCAGCAGAGGAACGGCGCAAGGCGTCCACCATCACCATGACTTCCATCAGGTTGTCATTGGTGGGGTAGCTGGTGGATTGCAGAACGAACACATCTTTGCCGCGTACGTTTTCCAGCAACTCCAGCATCACTTCGCCGTCAGAGAAGCGACCAACGTCGGCACGGCCCAGTTCGATACCGAGATGTTTGGCAACTTCCTGCGCCAGGGCAGGGTTGGCGTTGCCGGTAAACACCATCATATTGTGGTTGATGTGCACTTGCATCCTCTACACATTAAAAAATAAAAGCGTGTAAACCAGATTATCTACACGCTTGTCGTCTTATTGAAGCTTGGCTGGGGAGGTAGGGATCGAACCTACGAATGCCGGAATCAAAATCCGGTGCCTTACCACTTGGCGACTCCCCAATATCGTTTTCAATCTGCAGCGTAATCCAGCAAAGGATGTTGACTCAAGCTTTTGGCTACAAATCCTGTGGTATTCACCGGTCTTTTTGCCAGAATCTCGTTTGCCAACTGTTGCGAATCTACCGCTACAAACACAGAAGCACCGGAACCACTCATGCGCGCTTGACCAAACTGATTCAGCCACTCGAGGGTAGATGCCACTGCGGGAAATTCATTGCATACTACAGTTTCAAGGTCGTTTCTGAAACTATCGCGAAACGCACCGTTTGAAAAGTCCGCTATTTTCAATGGTTTCGTGTTTCTTGTCAATGTCGGATGTGCAAAAACTTGTGCAGTTGCCACATGTATTTGAGGTGTCAGTACTACAAAGTAACGTTCAGGCAAATCGATCGCGGTCAAAACTTCGCCTATACCCTCTGCCCAAGCGTTGCGGCCAAATATAAATACGGGCACATCGGCACCCAGGGTCAGCCCGATTTTCATCAGTTCGTTACGGCTCAGGTTAAGCTGCCATAGCCGATTCAGCGCAAGCAACATGGTGGCAGCATCTGAACTGCCGCCACCCAGGCCGCCGCCCATCGGGATGCGTTTCTCGACGGCGATTTCCACGCCTAGCTGGCAGCCAGTTGCTTGCTGCAGGGCAGTTGAGGCGCGTACGCACAAATCCTGCTGCGTTGGCACCCCTTCCACATCTTTGGTACGCAGGATTTGATTATCCCTGCGCAGCTTCAAATATACTGTGTCGCCAAAGTCCAGCAGCTGGAACACGCTCTGCAGGGTATGGTAGCCATCGGCACGTCGGCCGGTGACATGCAAAAACAGATTGATTTTTGCCGGGGCGGGAAAAGCTTGCATGGTGTGGATTTTAACATGGCGCCCTTGCGTGCGCGTTCATTATCAAAACATATGCTATGGAAGCTAATCTTGTTGGCAACAATGAAAGAAATCTGGCTTATTTTGGCTGCCAGTTTTCCACGATTAGCTTCAGATTGACCTTTTCGCTTTTCAGGTAAATCTTGTCTGGCAATGCGATATCATTGACCAGGTTATAGCTGGGGAACTCGATATCCCAGCCGTCCTGTTTCAGCATGGTCAGTCGGCCATTCTCATCCCAGGCATTTGCAAGTATCGGGCTGTCCGTAGGGCGACCCAATGCCCAGTCGCTCAGGCCTTTTAGCGGCAGTCGCCAGCCTAGCGTGGTTTCGGTCAGGCTTTCGGCATCTGCGGCGGTGACGATTTTGCCTTTCTGGTCAGTAAGAGTGACCAGCTGCGGGGTCTTGCTGATGTCTGCGACTTTGCCGCCCAGTGGGGAAAATACCTGGATATCGTCATTCAATGCCTGGTGTTGCCAGTCGATTCCTCCGGAGAAGCCCTGTTTTTGCGTGACGACGCCAAGCCGGCCTTTGAGCGAGAAGGCCTGGATGGTTTTGAGTTTGGTCTGGTGCTGCAGTGCTGCAATGGGGATTGTAGCAGGAATGGGTTGCGGGGCCTGAGTCGCGCAGCTAGTGAGCAGGAATGCGCACAGCAGGCTAAAATGACGTAATCCAAGATGTGCTGACAAACGCAACGTTATCTCGAATCAGGATTTGAAGCGGTTGCTGGTAGCTATCAGCACCTCATTGCCTGGATTGGCTTCCAGCGCAATTTCCCAGATTTTTTTGGCTTCTTCCTGCTGGCCGAGTTTCCATAAGACTTCACCCAAATGTGCGGCAATCTCCGGGTCTGCCTGTACATTATATGCCTGGCGCAGATATTTGGCGGCCTCGTTAAGATTGCCCAGACGATAATGCACCCAGCCCAGGCTATCCAAGATGTAATGGTCACCAGGCTGCAGTTTGAGCGCGGTCTCGATTAAGTTCTTGGCTTCCGGCAGTTTGATGCTACGGTCCGCATAGGAATATCCCAGCGCATTATAGGCAGAGGCAAAATCCGGTTTCAGTTTGATGAGCCGATAAAGTTCCGATTCCATAATGCTGTATTGGGCGGTACGTTCAGCAGCCATCGCGTAGTCGTATATTAGCTCTGCACTATCTGGCATGTTTGTGACGGCTTTTTGCAGTAGCTCGAATGCCTCTTTGTCGCGTTTTGCTTGTGACAACAGGTTGGCCTCGGCTTGAATCACGATGACTTGCTGTTCCTGGGTCAGGTCGTTGACTTCGTCCAGCATTTTGATTGCGGCGTCAGGGCTTTGGGTGCGTGAAATCACGTTTGCGGCAGACAGCCTAGCTTCCAGATAATGGCTGTTGCCTTCTGTTACTTTGTTATACAGGTTTAAAGCTTGAGTGTCGTTCTTTTGCTTCTCGGCACTGCGGCCCAGATAGATATAGAGTTGCTCGGGATCCTTGAAACCTTTGTCTAAAGACAATTGCAGATATTTATCAGCCATTGCAGTATCGTTAGATTCTAGTGCAAGCAAACCAACCACAGCGCTGATGTCAGCATTGCTGTTAGATGTCTCTACCAGTTTTACAAACTCAGGCTTGGCATCTGTATAGCGTTTCTGATTGACCAGCAGCTTTGCATAACTCAGGCGCACCTCATTGGATTTGGGATATTTCGCCAAGAATTGCTGATAATAGCCTATTGCCTTGTCTGGGGAGTTCTTCTGCAAGATCTGCCCTTGCATTTGTGCGGCGACCTCCCAGCCTGGGCGGAGTTTGTCGGCTGTCTCAAGGGCTTTTTTTGCGGTCTCACTGTTATCCGCAAGCCAGGCAGCCTGGGCAATGGCAAACTGCGCCTCTGGCATTTTCGGGTAAGGCGCGGCCAGTTCCTTCACTGTATTTAATACTTCGCCCTTGTCTTTCTGGCTGGATAGTAGGCTAGTTAGGTACAAGAACCCATTGGCGCGGGTATCTTCTTTTTCCAGTAGTTTTTTAATGTGTGGTTTGGCTGCTTTAAGGTTGCCGCTGCTTACCAACAATTGGCTTGCAGCTTGATGCGCCTCGGTGGAGTCGGGAGATAATTCTGACCATAGCCGTACTGCTTGAAGGGCTATTCCAGGCTGTTGTGCAAAAGCGGCAACGCGTGCGGCCCTTTCGGCGATGCGTGGGTCACGGGTCTTTTTGGCCAAATCTAGGAACAATTGGCTGGACAATGTTGGATCGCCGCGCTGGCCGGCAACTTCACCTAGAAGGTATTCATAGATGTATTCTGGCTTGACGTTGGTGTTTATCGGGGACTTGGATTGCTCGGCAGATGCTGGCAAGGCTGTGCTAGCCAGCATAGCGGCAAGGATAATCGTTATTTTTTTAATTTTTAGCAATGAAGCGCTCATACTCTAATTGATTTCGTCCCGAAAGGTCTCAAAGCGTTTAGTCCGTGACAGTTCTTGCAAGTTCATCCATAATTAAAGGTTGGATAACAACTTGCTTTGGCACGATGCGTGACTATAGCTTTTTGTAAGAAACTTATCCATATGTTTTGATTCTAAAACCATGCTTTTGGAGCATGCAGGTTAATAGAGAACGAATTGCTATGAGTAATATTACAGTTGATGCCATAGAGCTCACTCGTTTGTATGGCGGACGCGCTGTTGTCAGTGACGTGAGTTTTAATCTGAAGCAGGGTGAAGTGCTTGGGTTCCTGGGGCCAAACGGTGCCGGGAAATCGACTACCATGAAAATGCTGACGGGTAATCTGGCTCCCAGTGCGGGAAGCGTGAAGATTTGCGGCATCGACATGATAGAAAAACCTAGGGAAGCCAAGGCCTTGATCGGTTATTTGCCAGAGATGCGTCCGTTATACAAGGAACTGACGGTAGATGAATATCTGACCATAGCTGCACGGCTGCATAAGGTCAGTGGCAAACATATCAAGAAGGCAGTGGAAAATGCCAAGGCGCGTTGCGGTTTAAGCAATATGAGCAAGCGTCTGATCGAGAACTTGTCCAATGGTTACCAGCAGCGTGTGGGGATTGCCCAGGCAATCATTCATAGCCCGATGGTGGTGATTCTTGATGAGCCGACCGTGGGATTGGACCCAATCCAGATTCGAGATATTCGTACGCTGATCAAAGAGATTGGCAAAGAACATAGCGTGATCCTTTCGACACATATTCTGCCAGAGGTGGAGATGGTGTGTGACCATGTGCAGATCATTGACAAAGGCAAGCTGGTATTCAACGGTGGCATCGACGTGCTGAAACGCAGCCGTATCGGCAACAAACTGCTTGTCGGGTTCAAGGGCGCGCCACAGGCAGATGCACTGCTGGGTATTGCAGGGGTAACCGAGGTGGAATCCTTGGAAAGCGGTATGGTCCGTGTACGTTTCGCAGAAGGGAAGAATCCCAGCCAGTCCATTGTGGAGGCTTCGGTGAAGAATGGCTGGGGGCTCTATCAAATCGCCCCTGACCAGACCAGTCTGGAAGACGTGTTTGTACAACTGACTTATCACGATGCCGCAGCAGAAGCTGAAGCAGCATAATCAACGGGTAGAACGACTATCATGATATTCAATATTGTTAGAAAAGAACTGAAAAGCATGTTCGCTTCACCACTGGGGTGGGCGATTCTGGCGATTCTGAGCTTTATTTTTGGACTTTACTTTACCAATTCTGTCGGTAATTACTTTGACGTGATGTCAGGTGCAATCCGTCCTGCTGAGCGTACTGGGGTGACCAGTTTTGTAGGGTCTGCAGTTTACGGTCTGGCTTCGTTCATCATGTTGTTCTCTGTGCCTCTGCTTTCTATGCGCCTGATTTCTGAAGAGCGTCGTAGCCAGACGCTGCCCTTCCTGTTCAGTGCTCCACTGTCACTAACCGAGATCGTGGTTGGCAAATTTATTGGTCTAGTGGTGTTTCTCAGCCTGATTATCATTTATCTAGCGCTGATGATGTCAACTTTGAACGTGTGGGCGGATATCGATTTTGGTTTTATCGCCGCCAACACGATTGGCCTGATTCTTCTGGTGGCCAGTTTTAGCGCATTGGGCTTATATTTTTCCAGCCTTACTTCTCAACCCGTCGTCGCCGCCATCCTGACGTTCATCGCATTGTTCGCGCTTATGATCCTGGATAGGTTCCTAGCGGGTGACCCTAGCAACACAGTGTCCTACATGTCGTTGATGCAGCATTTCCAGAATTTTTCGCGCGGGCTAGTGGATACCGCGGATTTGGCATATTTCTTTTTGTTTATCACTACTTTTCTGGTGTTGACGATACGTCGTCTGGATGCCGACAGATTAAGAGGCTAATGGGTTTAACAGTATGAAAATTAACAACAAATTGCGTTTTCAGTTGTTGGTGCAAAACAGCTTTTTTGTAGTGGTGTTTTTGGTGTTGGTGTTTTTGCTTGCATATTTGAGCAACCAGTATCATGTGTCCAAGGATATCACCCAGGCCAACAGGAATACGCTGACGAAGGGGAGTATCGATGTCCTCAAGCAAATGAAAGGACCTGTCCATTTGACGGTGTTTGCTTCCAAGGATGACCCTAACAATGGCGATACCTTTAGAAAAGGGCTGGCTGATTTTGTGAGTCGTTATCAGCGTACCAAGCCAGATATTTACCTGAAATTCATCAGCCCGACCGAGGAGCCTAAGTTGGCGCAAGAGGCGAGTATCAAGGCAGATGGTGAGGTGGTAGTGGAGTATAACAAACGCACCGAGCATATCAGTCCTCCGTTCGCGGAACAGGAAATGACCAATCTGCTGGTACGCTTGTCACGTACAAACACACGTCCCGTCATGTATCTGGATGGTCACGGGGAGCGTCACCTGCAAGGGGTAAAGAACAATGACTTGGGTGAGTTCGGCAAGGTGCTGGAATCCAAGGGCTTCAAGTTTGCCAATCCAGATTTGACTATTGCGCAGGCGGTTCCTGCGAATGGCGCAATGCTGGTGATTGCTGGGCCACAGGTAGATGTCAGTGATATCGAAGCCAAGAAAATCAAGGCTTACATCGAAAACGGCGGTAATGTGCTTTGGTTGCTGGATGATGACAACCTGCATGGTCTGAAAGAGGTTGCTGACTACTTGGGTATTAAGGTTTCACCTGGGATAGCAGTGGATATGACGGCTGCTCAGTATGGCGCTGACGCGAAAGTGGCATTTGCCAGTGCTTATGGCGACCATCCTATCACGCGCACTTTCCAGCTTCGAACCCTGTTCCCGGAAGCGCATGAAGTAGATGCAAAGGCTTCATTCGATCTGGGCTGGAAGGTCGGCCGGCTGGTGGATGTGGCACCAAATGGCTGGTTGGAATCTGACAGGCTGGTAAATGGCGGCAAAGGTCAAAAAGCAGTATTTGATGAGAAGAAGGATAAGCGTGGCCCTATCAATATCGGCGTTGCTCTTGAGCGCGAGTATGGCAAGAAGGGGCAGCGTGTAGTCGTCATGGGTAATGGCAACTTCTTATCGAACACGTTCATTACGAACGGCGGTAATCTGGATTTTGGCGTCAATATCGTCAACTGGTTAGCTGGTGACGACAAACTGATTACTATCCAGCCGATGCCGCTCAAAGACGTGAATATGACGATTCCAGAGGGCTCTATTTCTGCCAAGCTGGTTGGCTATGGTACACAATATGTTGTACCGGCCATTTTGTTACTGCTTGGGCTGGGTATTTGGTGGAAGCGTAAAAAAGCCTAGGATTGCGAGACCGGTATGAAACAAAGATGGATTGTTAATTTGATACTACTGGCCTTGGTTGCAGGGATCGTGGCGTTTCTGTATCTGCGACCGAAAGCCGGGGTAGATGCGATGCAATATGAGGTGTCCCATCTGAAGCTGGCAGATTTTACGTCTATCAAAGTGGAGTTCCCGGCACAAGCGCCAGTCACTTTTGAAAAGGTGGATGGTTTGTGGCGCATGACGGCACCGTATAAAACACGCGCAGATCAAATTTCCGTCAGCCGTATTCTGGCAATCATTGCGGCTAAGAGCAAAGACAAGTTGCCGGCAAATGATTTGGCTAAATATGGGCTGGATAATCCACGAATTCGACTGAAATTTGCAGGTGCCGCGGGAGATCAGACGTTTGTTTTCGGCACGTTCAATCCTGTGAGCGAAGAACAATATGTCGCTTATCAGGATGCGGTATATCTGGTGCCCGCAAGTTACGCCGAGGCTGCTGCTACACAACCCATCGAGATGATAGACAAGGCGCCTTTGGCCCCTTCGGAAAGCAAGCAGATAGTAGGTTTTGCTTTTTCAAAGCTTGAGCAATGGCAAGAGTTGGGCGGACTGGATATGAACCTGGCTGATAATGGGCAATGGAAGGCTAGTCTGAGCAAAGCCAAACCGACACAAAACGAGCTGAACGAGTGGCTGGACAACGCTTGGGTGCATGCCGTGGCAAGCTCTGTGGGAATTTACAAACCTGATAGAAAAGCGACTTATCCTAGTTTTGAAGTTGTAATGAAGGATGGAAAAAAAGTACATTTCGACAAGATTCAGGAAGCACCAGAACTTTTGCTGGCGCGTTCGGATGAGGGGTTGGTTTACCATTTTGCTAATGATGTCGGGTTTAACATGCTTAACCCGCCACTCAACCTTAAATAAGGAATGCCTGAACTTCCAGAGGTAGAAGTCACGCGGCGCGGTCTTGCGCCGCTACTTGGTCAAACCGTCAAGGATGTCATTATCCGTAATGCCAAGATGCGTTGGCCTATCCCGGAGCATCTGCCTAGCACGCTTGCGCACCAGCAACTCAAAAGCCTGGAAAGGCGCGCCAAGTATATTTTAGCCAAGTTTGATGTGGGAACACTGCTGCTACACCTGGGGATGTCCGGGCGTATTTGTTTGCTGGATAGAAATTATCCGCCGGAAAAGCATGACCACTTCGACATCGTGTTCGACTCAGGTCAAGTGATGCGTTTGCGAGATCCGCGACGCTTCGGTGCTGTGCTATGGGCGGGCAATGCACCAGAGATGCATCCGTTGATTAATGTGTTAGGGGTCGAGCCATTAGGCAATGACTTCGATGCAAAGTACTTCAATAAGCAGCTGGCCGGACGCAGCATGGCAATCAAGGTCGCAATCATGGATAGTCACTTGGTGGTCGGCGTAGGGAATATCTATGCGAGCGAATCTTTGTTTCGCGCAAGAATACATCCGCAAACTCCTGCCAAGAACCTAAGTTTGGCTGATTGCCAGAGATTGGTGGATGCAATCAAGCAAACACTTCAGGATGCATTGGCGGCAGGAGGAAGCAGTTTGCGTGATTTTTTTGGTGCAGATGGGAATCCCGGATATTTTCAACAGGAGTATTTTGTGTATGGCCGAGCAGGTGGGCCATGTAAAGTTTGCGGGAATGTCATCCAGAATATTCGCTTAGGCCAGCGCTCGACATTTTATTGCAAGCACTGCCAAAAGATCAGCTGATATGATGTTCCGAAGATGCATGGCGATGTAAGTAGCTTTGCTCATGTGGCAGAGGTTGTGCAATCCACTGAGGCAATAATGAGCCTAATAGCATCCCGATTACACTGGCAATCAGCCCGGCAAATTGTGCGGGAATCAGAGGATCTTCCGGCCCTACAATCATTACAGCTAGCCAAGTGCTAAGCCCAAGAAAGATCGCCGTCAGCGCACCTTGATTGGTTGCACGTTTCCAATATACGCCGCAAGCCAATGGGATGAATGCCATTACTAATGTTATCTGGTAAGCGTTCTCCACCATTTTGAAGATGCTGAGTTTGGAGTTAACTGCATAAACGGTTACCAATACAGTAAACGTCAATGTGACGATGCGCATCCAGCGTAACAGCTGATGGTCGGTCATATGCGGCACCATGGGTTTCAGGATGTTCTCGGTAAAAGTGACTGATGGTGCGAGCAAAGTGGCAGAAGCACAGCTTTTGATGGCGGAAAGCAATGCGCCAAAGAACATAATTTGTGCGATTAGCGGTGCATGATTCAATACTAGGTTGGGCAGAATCAATTGTGGATCCTTATTTATCAGGTTTTGAACCATTTGTGGATCGATCAGCGTGGCTGAATAAGCCAAAAACATCGGTACGAATGCAAAAATAAAATACAAACTTCCACCTAGCACAGAGCCCCATATAGCAATGTTGATGGTTTTGGAAGATTGTACGCGCTGAAATACGTCTTGTTGCGGGATAGAGCCGAACATCATGGTGACCCAGGCAGCAGCAAATGCGATGATCTCTTTCAGGTCAGGTGCTGGCCAGAATGAGAATTTTCCCGCATCGCTGGCATGCTTCACTACATTACCTACGCCGCCAACCATACCGCTCACTTCTCCGCCGATATATAGCATGCCGACACAAATAATGATCATTTGTAGGAAATCGGTGATAGCCACGGCCCACATGCCGCCGTAGATAGTGTAAATGAGGATGGTGCCGGATCCGATGATCATACCGGCAAGTTTGCTGATTTCTCCGCCGGAAACGACGTTGAACACTAGGCCTAGTGCGTTGATTTGCGCACCCACCCAACCTAGGTACGAGATTACGATGGCAATCGTGGTAAGCACTTCCACTTGGCGGCCATAGCGTTGCTTGTAAAAGTCGCCAATCGTCAGCAGGTTCATTCTGTAGAGCGGAGCGGCAAAAAACAAACCGACCAAAATCAGGCACATGGATGAACCAAAGGGATCGGCGACAACCCCATGCAAGCCTTCCTGCAGAAAAGTGGCGGGAATGCCTAATACGGTTTCTGAACCGAACCAAGTAGCAAATACTGTGGCAGTCACCATGTAAAAAGGCAAATGCCGACCTGCGATTGCGAAGTCTTTGGCATTGTGCACGCGGCTGGAAGCCCAAAGCCCAATGCCTACAGATATGACCCAATACGCAATCACAAACCAGAGCAGCATAATATTTCTATCGTCCCAAACTTATTCTTCGCGTGTCCAGATTTGGGAGCGGCCAAATAGCGAGATGCCAATAAAGCCACGTACTTCCAGCTTTTTGCCATTTTCCAGCAGCTTCATCTTACATCGATATGTTTTGCCATTTTCCGGATCCAGGATTTCGCCGCCCTGGTAAACGCCATCTTTTTCTCTCAAGCCTTTGGCTATCGTCATGCCAATGATTTTCTGACCTTTGCGTTCATCAGTGCATTTGTCGCACACGCTTTCACCGGTATCGGTAGGGAGCAGGCCTTTTTCGACGACGGCACTATATTCGCCATTATTTTCATGAATGCGAATCAGTGAACGAGGTTTGCCAGTCTCGTCATCGATGCTTTTCCATAAGCCCTCTGGGGTGCCAGCTAAGGTGAGGCCAGAAAAGAATGCTAGAACGATGCCCAATAGAATAGCGTTTTTTCTCATGTCAGCTCCCGATGAAAAGATAGATGCTCAATAATATCTGCAACAATACCAGCAGCAATATAGTCCAGATAAAACGTTTTTGCCAGCGTATCTGGGTTTGCTGATCCCTTACCAAAGACTCAAGTTGCGCCAAAGTGGATGGCCTGATGTTGTGCTGGGTTTGCTGTGTGAGATATTGATGCAGCAGGCGCGGCATTTCCGGTGCAGTCCTGAGCATGAAAGGCAGTTCATGTCTCAGTTTTTTGGCAATGCTGCGCCAACCCACTTGCTCACTCATCCAGCGTTTTAGGAACGGCTTGGCGGTTTGCCAGAGGTCGATATTTGGGTCTAGGTCGCGCCCTAGGCCTTCGATGTTCAGCAAGGTTTTCTGCAGCATCACAAGTTGCGGCTGGATATTCACACCAAAGCGGCGTGACATCTGGAAAAGGCTGAGCAGTGTCCTGCCAAAGGAAATGTCTTTTAACGGTTTGTCGAAGATCGGCTCGCAGATTGCGCGAATGGCGGTTTCCAATTCATCGGCGCTGGTGTCTGGCGGTACCCAGCCTGACTCGATATGTGCCACGGCTACATCGCGGTAATCACGATTGAAAAATGCCAGGAAATTGCGCGCCAGATAGTATTTGTCATTGTCGTTGAGCGTGCCCATGATGCCGAAATCCAGCGCGATGTAGCGGCCATCATCGGCCACCTGGATATTGCCGGGATGCATGTCAGCATGAAAGAACCCGTCGCGGAACACTTGTGTAAAGAATATCTCCACCCCATCATGAGCCAGTTTTGTGATGTCAATGCCTTTGGCGCGCAGTGCGTCAACCTGGCTGATAGGGGTGCCATGCATGCGCTGCATGGTCATGACATCCTTGCGGCAATAGTCCCAGTGTACTCCCGGGATTAGCAAGCGCTTATCGGTGAAATTGCGTGCAAGTTGACTGCAGTTGGCTGCTTCTAGCGTCAAATCCAGCTCTTGCTCGGTGTGTCGTGCAAACTCCTCGACAATTTCTTGTGGCTTCAAGCGCTTGCCTTCGCTGGAAATGGCCGCAAGCAGCCAAGCCAGGGTATCCAGGAGGCGAATGTCGCGGTGAATGACAGTGGCGATGCCTGGCCGTAGTACTTTGACGGCGACTTGCTTGCCGTCAGGCAATTCGGCGAAATGCACTTGCGCTACAGATGCGCTGGCAACAGGAGTTTGCTTGAATTTGGGAAAGATTGTGTTCAAAGATGCCCCGAACGAGGCTTCGATGCTGGCTTGCACGGCATCGAAGGTAAAAGGGGGGACGCGGTCCTGTAGTTTGGCAAGTTCTTCTGCAATATCCGGTGGAAGCAGGTCGCGACGTGTTGATAATACTTGGCCAAATTTAACGAATATTGGCCCGAGGCTTTCCAATGCCTTGCGGAGCCTTACTCCACGCGCCTCTCCGGGCTGGCGCCAGAACATCAAAATTTTTATCAGCAGATGCAGTGGTTTGAACACTGGGCGCTCGGCAATGAAATCATCCAGCCGATACCATAAAAACACACCCAAGATATGAATAAGCCTGAGGAGATGCATTAATGCGAGCTTTCCTGTAGATGTTTTTGTGTGAGTTTTTCCAGCCGCTTTTCCAATCTGTCGACATCACTGACCAGTGTATCCACATTGGCGTTGAAGGCTTGTACCTGACGTTTCTTTGCCAGCACGGGGACTTCTTCCTGCCAGTATTCCGCCAGCATGTCAGCCAGGTTGGTGATCTGGCGTTTTGCCTCCTGCGCGGTGTTCTGTGTGAAACCGCTGATTTTTTGTGCGGGGATGTCGCCAACGAGTTTTGAAATGTCTTCGGCCATGTCCCAGCGCATGTGTTGCATCACCTTTGCAAAGTCTGTTGCCAGGTGGGTGTCTCCCTCAATATGGATTTGCTGTCTGGCAGCCTCATCCTTGGCCAGCAGGCGTAGTGTCAGGCTGGGCGGGATGTGCGCTGTCGCGTCAGCTGTGGCGGTTTCCCCAGCTATGCACAGGCTGCCATCTTCCAGTATCTGCAAGGGCATTCTTACTATAGAGAAATCAATACATAGCGTTTTGCCCGCATGGGCGATTAGGTGAGGTTTCGCCCAATTGTTCTGTGCGCAGACGTGCTGCAAAAAGTGTGTCAATGCCGGCTTCAGCATTTAACGCCTTTGTGCAAGGCAACTACGCCCGCAGTCAGGTTGTAGTAATCCACCCGGTCAAATCCGGCATCATGCATCATGGCTTTCAGAGTCTCCTGATCAGGATGCATGCGGATGGATTCCGCCAAATAGCGATAGCTGGCTTCATCTTTGGCAATGAGTTTGCCCATTAGCGGTAATAGCTTGAATGAGTAGGTGTCATAGATTTTTTCCAGTGGCTGCCAGACTTTCGAGAACTCCAGCACCAGCAAGCGGCCACCCACTTTGAGCACTCGCTGCATCTCCTTGAGGGCGTTATCCTTGTGTGTCATATTGCGCAGGCCAAAGGCGACAATCACGCAGTCGAAAGTGTCATTCGGGAAAGGCAGTTTCTCGGCATTGCACTGGGCAGCAGGTACGTTCAGCCCTGCGTCTATCATGCGGTCACGACCCACCGCCAGCATCCTGGCATTGATATCTGTGAGGATGACCTTGCCAGGGTTTTGATTGGAATTGACGCCGACCTTCTGTGCGAATAGCTTGGATAGGTCGCCGCTGCCGCCAGCGATGTCCAGCACTTTGTCGCCAGGCTTTACTCCGCTGATATCGACTGCAAAGCGTTTCCACAAGCGGTGCATGCCTGCGGACATCACGTCATTCATGATGTCGTAATTCTGTGCGACAGAGTGGAAAACGGCGCCGACTTTCTTTTGTTTTTCTTCTTCGGCGACAGTTTCATATCCGAAATGTGTGGTTTTGTTGTCACTCATATGATGCTCTTTCTTTGATGACCGGCTGCTTCCAGTTTGGCAATATAATCCATCCACATTGGCTCATAATGCGCGGCCAGATGATAAAGGTAATCCCATGAGTATAAACCGGTGTCATGGCCATCGCTGAATGTGAGTTTGACGGCGTAGTTGCCAACTGGCTCGATAGCAATGATATTCACACCTTCCTTGCCGATTTGCAGCACTTCTTGTCCTGCACCGTGCCCGCGTACTTCTGCACTAGGTGAGTAGACGCGCAGGAATTCGCAGCTCAGCATGCACTCGGTTCCGTTGTCAAAATGGATTTCCAGCAACCTGGAAGCTTGATGCAAGCGAATATCGGTAGGTTGTGGGGTTGCTGCCATGGGGTTTTCAGATTGAAACAATAATATGGAATGATAGCAGAAGCTAGGCTGACACTCACAAGCACCGAAGCAATTTTGCGTTACGGGTGCAGTAAACAACCGTTTGTCGCAGAAAAACGACCACTTATCAGAAAGCACTTAAAATCAGTAACTTAATCCAACTGATTTGTTTGAATATTTTTATCCTCGTGATAAAGTATAAGTACTATAAAAGTAGCCAATTTGGGGATATCAATGGCCGAAAATAAATTAGCAAGTCAGTTTGCCGCTTATTCCGAGTGGAGGAAAGCGCTTGTGGATAGCATCTGTGACTATCGCAGCTGGCTGAATGAGCAAGAGCTCAATGATGCGCAGATTGATCAACGTATCAGCGGTTTGCTGGAACGTTTGCGTGAAGATAAGCTGAATGTGGCTTTTGTGGCTGAGTTCTCACGCGGTAAATCCGAACTGATTAATGCAATCTTTTTTGCCGATTATGGACAAAGGCTGTTGCCTTCCAGCGCAGGCCGTACGACGATGTGCCCTACAGAGCTTTTGTATGACCCTGCCAAGCCGAGCTCATTGCAATTGTTGCCAATCGAGACACGCGCGATGGACGCGACTACCACAGAATACAAGCGTTATCCCGATGAATGGAAATTGGTTGAGTTTGATGTCGATTCAAACGACAGCATGGCCGCCGCTTTCAGGGAAGTTAGCAGTACCAAGAGCGTCACATTGGAAGAGGCCGAGAAATACGGCCTATATGATCCCAACAGCGAAGAAGATGCGCTGCACGTGAACAAAGATGGCACGATTGATATCCCATGCTGGCGTTATGCCATGATCAACTTCCCGCACCCGCTGCTGGAGCAGGGGTTGGTGATTCTTGATACCCCAGGGTTGAATGCAATCGGTACAGAGCCGGAACTGACATTGAACATGTTGCCGAATGCGCATGCCGTGCTGTTCATACTGGCAGCGGATACAGGTGTTACAAAGTCCGAGATCGATGTCTGGCGTCAATACATCAGCGGTACACGCTGGAAACAAAAAGGCCGTATGGCTGTATTGAACAAGATTGACGGTTTGTGGGACGAACTGAAAAACGAAGCCGAAATCGAAAAAGAAATCACTAAACAAGTCAAAATGACGGCTGATTTATTGGGCTTGGAGCCAAAGCAGATTTTCCCGACCTCTGCACAAAAAGGCTTGCTGGCGAAAGTGAATGGCGATGCAGCATTGCTGGCACAAAGTCGTTTGCCACAGCTAGAGAAAGCCTTATCCGACGAACTGATCCCTTCCAAAAAAGAGATCGTGCGCGATAACACAAAGAACGAACTGGATGATTTGGTAAATAATTCCAACATGATTCTGGAGTCCCGTGTTACAGGCGTGGTTGACCAGCTCGAAGAACTGCGTGGCTTACGCGGCAAGAACGAGGATGTAGTCGAGCATATGATGAACAAGGTGAAAGTGGATAAGGAGAACTTTGAGAAAGGTCTTCAACGCTTTCAGGCATTACGTAGTGTATTTTCACAGCAAACTAACAAGCTGTTTACTCTGCTGGGAATGGAAGCCTTGAAAATGAAGGTGCATAATACACGCGAAACTATGGTGTCTGCTAGCTTCACCAAACAGATTCGTGATGCGATGGATAGCTTCTTTGTTGAACTAAAAACGCGTCTGGTACAGTCTGATGCACAGATTGAAGAAATCAAGAAAATGATGGACGTGATGTATGACAAGTTCTCCAAAGAACATGGCCTGCGTAAGTCCGAGCCACCAGCATTTTCCACCTTACGTTATCAAAAAGAGTTGGCTAAGCTGGAACGCGCATATAAGGAACAGTTCAATACGACGTTTAATATGATTGCCAACGAGAAGATGACATTGACCAGCAAATTCTTTGAGACGTTGGCTAGTCGTGTGATTCATGTCTACGAGGTGGCAAACCGTGACGTGGAAAACTGGTTGAAAGCGGTGATTGCCCCGATGGAATCGCAGGTGCGTGAGCACCAGTTGCAGTTGCGTCGCCGTTTGGAAAGTATCAAGCGTATTTATAAAGCGACAGATACACTGGAAGACCGTATTGCGGAGTTGGAAAATATCGAGAAAAGCATCCGTGCGCAAATTGATGACTTGAAGGTGTTACGCCAGCATATGGGCAACGCTTTGGCTTTTGATAGTGAGGATACGCAAAAAGCAGCTTAGCTGTAGATGGAAAATAAAAAGCCGCAGATTTCTGCGGCTTTTTTATTTCAGCTTGGTTATTCGTTTGCCAAGATAATGCTTTTGATTTTTTGCATTGCCTTGGCTTCAATTTGACGAATGCGTTCAGCAGAAACACCAAACTCTGCTGCTAAGTCGTGCAAGGTAGCACTTTCACCTTCATTCAGCCAGCGCGCTTCTACTACACGTCTGCTGCGGCTATCCAGGCTGGCCAATGCAGCACTTAACCCGCTGGTTTGCAGCATTTCGGTTTGGGCAATTTCCAGTGCTGTGGAAGGTTCTGGACTTTCATCGGCCAGGTAGGCGATGGGGCTATAAGTTTCTTCGCCATCTTCATCCACGCTTGCATCCAGTGAAATCTCCTGACCGTTCAAGCGATATTCCATTTCCATCACTTCTTCCGGTTTTACATTCAACTCTTGCGCGATATGGTTGATCTCATCCGTATGCAAAGTTTCTATCCCTTGCTTCATGCTGCGCAAGTTAAAGAAAAGCTTGCGTTGCGCTTTAGTTGTTGCGGTTTTTACCAAGCGCCAGTTACGTACGATGTATTCGTTGATTTCTGCTTTGATCCAGTGCATGGCGAACGAAACCAGACGTACACCGCGGTCTGGGTCAAAACGTTTCACGGCCTTCATCAGGCCGATATTGCCTTCCTGAACCAAGTCTGCCTGGGGGATACCATAACCAAGATAACCGCGGGCAATGCTGACGACTAGGCGTAGGTGGGAAAGAATCAGCTTTTGTGCTGCTTCCAAATCGTTATGCTGTTTCAAACGCGTAGCGTATTCATGTTCTTCCTCAACGGTAAGCACAGGAAAACTTTTGATAACCCGCACGTAGTGGTCAAAGCTATCAAGTGATGCAATAGACGGAATGGTCAAAGCGTTAATATCCTAATCTCCTTACTAATTGTTATATTCTAGCACTCCATATTAGAGAGTGCTAGATGATAAAAGGTTCAACTAATCGGTAATTGAGGGTTTGTTTTTTGTTTAGCCTTTGCACTAAGACATGGAAACAGGTTTGTGGTTCTTGCTTACTATATTGGATGGTTTTAGACTTAAGCTGAAATATGTATTCTGCACTGTGACATGCTAATCGAAAGAAGGTGACTTCATGCAACTACAGTTCTTGGGTGCGACCGGTACGGTAACCGGTTCGAAATATCTACTACAAAGCGACTCAAAGAATATCCTGGTCGACTGTGGGCTGTTTCAAGGTTTCAAGCAGTTAAGGTTACGTAACTGGCGGCCGATGCCTTTTAACCCAAAAGATATCGATGCTGTTCTGCTCACGCATGCGCACATTGACCATAGCGGCTATTTACCTTTGTTGGTTAAACAGGGGTTCAAGGGGCCAATCTACTGCACTTCTGGCACCAAGGATTTGTGCGAGATATTGCTGCTGGACAGTGCAAAACTGCAGGAAGAAGAAGCGGAGTATTCGAACAAATACAGTTTTTCCAAGCATAAGCCTGCTTTACCGCTTTATACGCGTGATGATGCGGAGCGTAGTCTGCAGCAATTTCACGCGGTGGATCTTTATAAAGAAAAGTCGCTTGGAGGTGACTTACGGTTCCACTTGCTGCCAGCAGGACATATTCTCGGTGCGGCGATGGTGTATGTGAATAATGAAGAGACTTCCATCTTGTTCTCTGGGGATATCGGCAGGCCACATGACCTGGTGATGCGTGCGCCATCTGCTGTGAAGAATGCGGATTATCTTGTAGTCGAATCTACTTATGGCAACCGTACGCATGATCCGTCTGACCCGCTGGATAAACTGGAGGCAATCATCAATCGTACGATTCAGCGCGGAGGCAAAGTGGTGATTCCCACTTTTGCGGTCGGCAGAACACAATCTCTTTTATATTGCATCCATTTGCTGAAAAACAGACGCTTGATTCCACAGGATTTACCGGTTTATCTGAATAGTCCGATGGCAGAAGAAGCAACTGCGATTTTTGATAATCATCCGGGTGAGTACCGGCTTACGCCAGAGCAGACTGAAGCGATGTGTCGTACGGCGCATATCGTAACGAGTGTTGAGGAATCGAAAAGCTTGAATACGCGTAAAGGTCCGATGATCATATTGGCGGGTAGCGGTATGGCCACGGGTGGGCGGGTAGTGCATCACCTGAAAGAGGTGGCGCCAGATGCACGCAATACTATTCTGTTTTCTGGTTTCCAGGCGGGTGGTACGCGCGGGGCGGCAATGTTAGATGGCGCGCGCGAAATCAAGATTCATGGAGAATACGTGCCTGTCCGAGCCGAGATTGCCATCATCGACAATCTGTCGGCGCACGCGGATGCGAATGAAATTCTTGACTGGTTGAGGCATTTCCAGAACCCACCCAAGCAAACGTTTATCGTGCACGGTGAGCCTATCGCTGCAGATGCGTTACGACTGCGTATTGAAGAACAACTGAATTGGCAAACCTATGTGCCAGATTATCTTGAAAAAGTAGAGTTAAGCTGAAAGAGGCTGTTTGATGACCCAGCAATGGTGGCTTGGCAAGCTGGTAGACCTGTATGGGGAGCTGGGAAGCTCGGAACTAGGGTTGTCGCAGACGGAAGCTGCGAATCGCCTTAAACGCGATGGCCCTAATGTGCTTGATGCTGTGCGTAAACGTGCTTTAGTGTTGCAGTTCCTGTCGCGTTTTCGTAATCCGCTGGTACTTTTGCTATTGGCGGCGAGCCTGGTTTCAGTATTTACTGGCGAAGTTACCAGTTTTGTCATCATTATCTCGATGGTGATTATCAGTGTAACACTTGATTTCATACAAGAGCATCGTGCAGAACAGGCGGCAGAAACCTTGCGGCGTTCTGTCGCGCTTAAAGCGAATGTTTTACGCGATCAGCAGGAGATCGAAATTCACGTGGATCAGTTGGTGCTTGGCGACGTCGTATTGCTTAGTGCCGGAGATTTGATACCTGCGGATGGACGGGTGATTGAAGCACATGATTTGTTCGTGAACCAGGCTCTGCTGACAGGCGAACCATATCCGGTTGAAAAACATGTGTTAGATATAAATGGTGCAGATATGGATATGGAAAATGCTGCAAATGTAGCGTTTGCAGGCACTTCTATTGTTAGCGGTTCAGGCCGTATTCTGATTTGCCAGACTGGCGCGCAAACGGCTTTGGGGGGTATTGCTGGTTCGCTCAATAAGGCACCGCCGCCAAATGCATTCGAGCAAAGTACTTATCGTTTTGGCTTACTTATCGTGCGCCTGACACTATTCATGGTCCTATTCGTTGTGCTGGTCAACTTGTTGTTGCAAAGGCCATTGTTTGAATCTTTCATGTTCGCTTTGGCTCTGGCGGTTGGTTTGACACCTGAATTATTGCCAATGGTAATCACTGTTACTTTGTCGCGCGGGGCAATGCGTTTGAGCAAGCAGCATGTAATTGTTAAGAGGTTATCTGCAATCCACAACTTGGGTAGTATGGACGTGTTGTGTACGGATAAGACTGGTACATTGACACAAGCCAAGATCAGTCTTGAGAAACATCTGGACAATAATGGCCAGGAAAGCGAGCATGTATTGCTATGGGCGTATCTCAACAGTTATTTTGAAACCGGCTTGAGAAGCCCTTTAGACGAGGCTATTCTGCAACATGAAAGATTGGATGTCAGTACCTGGCAAAAGGTAGATGAGGTTCCTTTTGATTTTGAACGCAGGCGGGTTTCTGTGTTGTTATCCCATGAGGCATCTCGATATCTGGTGGTCAAAGGCGCGCATGAAGATATCTTACGCTTGTGTAATCGTTATGAATCCAGCCCGGAAGTCGTTCTGCCTATGGGAGCTGAAAAACTTGGTGAAATCAATATATTGTCCCAGATGTTGGCCAAACAAGGTTTTCGCGTGCTTGGTATCGCGTGGAAGCAAGTGGATCAAAACTGTAAGCATGTCCTGGCCGGTGATGAGACTTCGCTGGTATTTGCAGGACTTGCTGCTTTCCTTGATCCACCTAAGGCTAGCGCAGGAGTGGCGATGTCACATCTGCAAAATAACGGTATCGTAATCAAAATCGTCACCGGGGACAATGAACTGGTAACGCAGCATGTATGTACTGAGTTGGGATTGCCTGTTAAAGGTGTGTTAACAGGAAGCGAAATTGCTTTGATGGATGACGCTGCACTGCAGGCGAGAGTGGAAAACGTTAATCTTTTTTGCCGTGTAACGCCTGTACTTAAAAGTCGTGTGTTGATGGCGATCAAGCAGCGTGGGCATACGGTAGGATATATGGGCGATGGTATCAACGATGCAGCTGCATTGCACTTGGCGGATGCCAGCATCTCGGTAGATACGGCCGTAGATGTTGCAAAAGATGCAGCGGACCTCATCCTGCTCAAGCAAGACCTGAATGTGCTTCACCAAGGGGTTATGGAAGGGCGCCGCACTTCTGGGAATATCATGAAGTATGTCATGATGGGGACAAGTTCCAACTTCGGCAACATGTTCAGCATGGCTGGCGCTTCGTTGTTTTTGCCGTTCCTGCCGATGTTGCCGATACAAATCCTATTGAATAATCTGCTGTATGACTTATCCGAGGTCGCGATCCCGTTCGATAATGTAGACGAGGATTATCTTAAGCAACCACGTCAATGGGATATGCACTTTATTCGAAATTTTATGCTGACCTTGGGGCCGGTAAGCTCACTGTTCGATTTTCTGACATTTTATGTCATGCTAATGATTTTGCATGCCAATGAGGCGCTGTTCCGCACCGGCTGGTTTATCGAATCAATTGCGACTCAGGTTTTGGTGATTTTTATTATTCGTACCCGGCACAGCCCAATAGAAAGCCGTCCCAATATTTGGTTGGCGCTCACATCGCTGACTATTGTACTGATAGCGATGTCCATACCTTATACGCCTTTAGGTAAGTACTTTGGATTTATAGCCCCGCCAGCAGTTTTCTTTACTGCGCTGGGGGCGATGGTGGTTGCCTATCTGGCGTTGGTGGAGATTATCAAGCATTGGTTTTATCGGAAATATGCTTGATGGATTAATTGTATAAGTGAGTCTGGCCGGGTTGAAATGTATTACTATTCAGCTGCAAAAGCGTTTTACCACCGAACGTTTAACATCAGGCCGGCCCCCATATCTACGCTAGATTTTGTGTCGCCGGAAGTAATATAAGATTGCAGGCTATAAGTAGGGTTAAATCGGTGGGAGTAGTAAAGGGTGTATTCGCGAATGTTGGTGCCGTATTCCCATGTTGCTTCTCTAAGGTCTAGCAGCAGGCCCATGCTGTTGGAGGAGTTAAACCGATAGCTGGCACCTAAAGTTCCATACCAAACGTCATGCAGCTTATAATCAGCGTTACTTGGGTTTCCTATAAAGCGGTACCCAAGAGTGCCCAAAAGTGTGAGTTTATCCAGCGTCTTATAAACATCTGTTTGCAGTGAATAGTCATTTTCCCCTGTGCCGAGGCCTTTTTGGGTCGAAGCGGTGCCAAACTTGACCTTGCCACCCATATCCAGAATGAATCTATATCTTTCTGAATCAATCGCTGTGTAAGTGAATCCGGCGACAATATCACCAAGACCAGATTCGCGTTTGTGTTTATTGACGTTACTTTCAATAATGATTCTACTGTCCCCACCAGTGGCTCCGCCGGGCCCGTCGATCTCTATCCATGGGATGGTCAGCTTCAACTGCCAATTGTCTTGGTCGTATTTTGTGATGATAGGAATATATTTGATTTTGGTGCTTTCGGATTGACCATATTTACCCCTACTATAGTCAATACCGGAAGTAAAGCTAAGTCTGCCATCGTTCGCACTCGCACTGCTGACCGCAAATGCGAATATTGTAATTATTCTTTTCATTTTAAATCTCAATGCCTTCCTGAGGGTATTATCGCGAAACCTTTGTGAGATTTCTATAGATAATTTCATTAATCGTGCAGCTCAGGCTTTTCAACTTTTTCAGGTTTTTCGATTTTCTCTGGCTTCTCAATCTTTTCAGGTTTTTCGATTTTCTCTGGCTTCTCAATCTTTTCGGGTTTTTCGATTTTCTCTGGCTTCTCAATCTTTTCAGGTTTTTCGATAGTTTCTGGCCTCTCGACTGTTTCAGGTCTTTCGGTGCTCTCGGGCTTTTCAGCTGAGTCTAGCTGCTCAGATCTTTCAGATTTTTCCAGTTCCTTAAATGACTCGGTTTTTTCCTGGGTATTGGGGGCGGACTGGGTGCGGCCATCCTTGCTGGGTGTGTTGCCTTCTGTGCTTGGCCGTACTTTGCTGCCGCCGAGGCTTAGTATTTTGTCTCGGGCAATATACTGAATGCTGCTAGCGGTGATGCCTCCGGTATTGTTAGCCACACCCTTGATGATAACTGCGGAAGTATCATTTGTAGGTAGACCTTTGACTTTGGTGTCGCTGGTGACCGTTACCACACGATTTTGTAATTTGAAGCTGTTAGATAAATTAGCAGGTGCGAGCCCTTGGATGGCAACGGTTTTACTGTTGTCGAGTACGCGCTGCACGGCATTTTGTTTGGTTTGATTGGCTTCGAGGCTTCGCCCATCCCATGAGCCTTGCGCCTGGATGTTTTTTCCGATATCAGAGGGGGCGGTGTTTAATACTTTGATGCCATGGATATTTCCGCCTTTATCCAAGACTCCGGATATCGAGGGCAAATCATTAGCGTTTGCTGGGTCGATTCTAGTCAACTGGAGTTTTCCATCTGCAGATGCCAAGCCACTTAGTTTTACCATGCCGCCCGTCTTAAGGTTATGTCGCCCTTGAGTATTGGGGGACACGGGGATGGTTTTACCCATCACTTGGATCGAGTTGCCTGATCGGTTGATTTTTTCTACTTTGCCAATTATTGCATGCGATACGCTGATGTGTGTGGCTTTATTTTGAGCTCTCATGTCGCGTGATTCGATAGCAACAACCTGGCCTATGTCCAAGCCGGCTATCGAGCTGGTCTGTCCGTCGATATCTACGGATGTATTCTGGTCATAATGCACCTCGATCCCGTTGACGCATATACTCGCAAAACCGGTTATGACGCCGACTATCCCTGTGCCACCTAGGCCTTCCTGCGCTTGTTGGCCGGTACCGCCAATCCCTTCATTTTGATGGGATTGCTGTCCAGTACCCCCTACGCCTTCATGAGCTTGTTGACCGGTACCGCCAATCCCATCTTTAAGTTGCTGGCCGGTGCCGCCAACACCATCAAGGTTGCTTCCTAGTTCATTTAATCCAGTGCTGCAGACATTGCCAGCACTTGCTACGTTGCAGTACAGTAAAGCTGAAACAGCGAGGGCGATGAGTCGGCGCATCTTGATTTTTAGTCTTTTCGAGCGTTGCTTGAGCCTGGCTCGTGAAAGAAATAAACACCAAAGTTCATTCTGCCGGTCTTGCTGTCTGATTCTCTCCTTCCAGGACCTTGTGCTGCCTTTAAGTCGGCTGCACGCCGGTTGATGAGGTTAATCAATTCCATCCCATTTTGTTTTGCCAGTTCGTGCAAGCTGTCGATGTTCTGCTGGGTCAATCCTTCGTAATATACACATCTTTCCATCATGGCAGGTTTTTGGCTGTCCAGATTGTTTACTGTAGCGGATATGTGGTCATGTATGTTCATCGCAAGAAATGAAAGTTTTTCTTCCAAATCCTGATTGGGAATAAATGCCTTCAAGTTTAAATGAACATAATCTTTGTCATCGATGTTGACAAAACTGAGTCTTAACCATTCATCTAAGAGTGGTCTGGCTCGAAAGTCTTTGCTGATGCTTGCAACAAGCGACTCAAATGAAAGTTCTCCGCCTTTGCTAGCCAGTCTCGCTAAAGGTTTTGGTTTGCCAAAATCATCTAGGTATTTATCACGACCAAGCCATAGCCCCACGACTTGTGCGCCTATGGAATGAGGTGTTTCGGCCAGCTCGCCTTTTTCATTGCGAATACGTTGTACATCTTTACGATGAACACCGGTAAGCAGGGTGATCCTGCTGTTGGTCTGGGGCTTGCCATCCAGTTTGAATTCATCTTCGGCGACACTGACAAATACACTCTTGAGATCCTCTAGTACCATAGTGTAATTGATGCCCTGTGAAAGCATCAGGCGTACCAAAGGGCGCAACACCCTACGCAGGGTGTTGTGAATGATGGATTGCTTTTTCTCGGAAGCTGCCAAACCTATTGTCATATTAATAATATTATATGTCAGTTTTATTAACGTGTAAAAAAATTACACGTTAGTTCACTTTCTTGCCATAATGGGTTTCTACCATTACGCCAATTTCTTTCAGAAACGGAGTGGGAAGTACCCCGCCGGCACAGATAATTACGGCAGTATTCGGGATTTCTACAACTTCCTTGCTGCTCAATTCGAGTTTGACAGTATCGGAAAAAATTTCTTTCACATTGGATTTAAGCTGTACCGTCAATCTCTTTTGATCTTCAGCCTGTTGCAATCGTTCACGGTTCTTCGGTTTTACCCGCCCAAATGCTTCACTGCGATAAGAGAGTGTTACCGTGGTACCTGGTTGCTCCGATATGGTAATGGCGGCTTCCAGCGCGCTATCGCCTCCGCCAACTACTAATACATGATGGTTGATGTATTGTTCCGGGTCAATAAGGCGATATACAACCTTGGGTAAATCTTCACCTGCCACCTCGAGTTTCCTGGGCGTCCCCATGCGGCCAATCGCTAGTAAAATGTTCGCGGTCTGATAGGTGTTCCTGGAGGTTTTAACTGCGTAACCGTTGGCGGTTTTGCTGATTGTTTCCATCCGCTCGTTGAATTTGACTGCAAGTTCGTTTTCTTTTAGTACGCGATTCCAGAACCCCAGTAGCTCCTCTTTGCTGATATCGTACATCTCGACCTTGCCAATAATTGGTAAAGTCACAGGTTGTGTCATCGCAACCTTGTTGCGAGGATACTTATAAATGGCCCCGCCTAGCGAGTCTTCCTGCTCAATGGTGATATAGCGAAGATCCTTCTCCTTTGCTGCTAGTGATGCAGACATGCCCGCGGGACCGGCTCCGATGATGACAACATCATATTCATTTCCTTCGTTTTTCTTTTCAGTGATGGTTTCAATTGCTTGTTTGCCCTGTTCTGCAGCCTTGCGAATCAGCCCCATGCCACCTAGTTCGCCGGCAATGAAAATATTAGGGACGTTTGTTTCAAAGTTAGGTGATACAAAAGGGATATCCATACCACGCTTTTCGGTACCGAATACAAGGTCTATCCCTTCTACCGGGCAAGCGGCTAAACAGGCGCCGTGACCGATGCAATGGGTCGGGTCGGTGAGCACGGCTTTGCCATTGATCATGCTCAAAGCTTTTTCAGGGCAGGCTTTGACACAAGCTCCGGAACCCACACAGCGGCCAGGGTCGATAATTGGATGAATGGATGCGGGTTCAGTTAAGCCTGACTCTTTTGCTTCATGCAAACGTTCGCGGCCACGCCTATCCCGGTGGCTTTGGCGCTTGATATATATTCCCAGAACCAACAGAAAAGGCGCTAGATATAAGATTAAAGTAATTGTCGACATGCTGAAAAATTTGATAAAAAAGACTAGTGTATCAATACGTTGAATCTATTAGTTAACGTTATTTAAACATAAGTATTAAAAAGTTTGATAATATACCCATTAAATTATGTGTGTGAAAAAGTTACACGTAAGTTGCTGAAGGGGTATTATGAGTGTTGTATATCGAGGAACTGTAGATTCTGATGTTATCAAATCGGAACGTAATATAGGACTTGGTGCGATGATGCGTTATGTGAACAAGATAGTGATGTTGGTATTGTTACTGTCCGCAATCTGGCTGGGTTGGAGAGTAGCGCATGGCAATTATTACAAGCCAGGCGAGGGGTTGGGTTATTACCTTGGTTTGGCAGGCGGTGTGATGATGCTGACTCTGCTGATGTACTCGATGCGGAAGCACCTTAAGTTCATGCAGGGGTTGGGTAAGCTCAAACATTGGTTCCGCATCCATATGATACTGGGTGTATTGGGCCCAACTTTGGTTTTATTTCACACCACATTCCATACGGGTTCCATCAATGCAGCCATTGCGTTGTATTGCATGTTGCTGGTGGCTGGCAGTGGTTTGATCGGGCGTTTTGTTTATACAAAAATCCACAAAGGCCTGTATGGCAGTCGGTCTACCCTCAACGAAGCATATGATGAGATGGCTGGCAGTTCGGGGGACATTAAATCCAAATTGCATTTTGTGCCTAAGGTGGAAAAAAAGATTAAAAATTTTGAGCATGAAGCACTAGAGAAGAAACGTAACTTTCTGCAAGGAGTATGGTTCTTCCTTGGTTTTGACGTCAGGCGCATGTTGCTTGCATGGCGCTGTAAACGTTATATCCATCTCAAGCTCGGACCTGCGCATGAAGAGATAGCGGCAGAAGCATCCAATCTGGTAAAGAAATATCTGATACAGATTCAAACAGTCGCACAGTTTAAAAAGTTCGAACAAATCTTTTCAGCCTGGCATGTGATTCACATTCCTTTGATGTACATGATGGTGGCCACTGCCATATTCCATGTTATCTGGGTGCATATGTATTAAACCATTCGTAGTGAAAAAAATAATGTTGCGTCTTTTTGTTTCAATTGTTCTAGGGTTCTTGATGGCATGTACGGCAACTGCCGACACGCTGGAATCCGTCATGATGCCTGGCAAGGTCATCAAAGGACATCTGAAGTGGGAAGACGATTGTCAAAAGTGCCATAAGCGCTTTGATAAGGAAGGGCAGGACTTGTTATGCAAGGACTGTCACAAGGACATCAATACAGATGTGAGCCAGAAGCGTGGCTACCATGGCAAGATGAAGCAAGGGCGCAATTGTTCTGAGTGTCATACAGAACATAAAGGCAGGGAAGCCAATATTGTTAATCTTGACGAGAAAACCTTTAAGCATAACCAGACCGACTTTGAGCTTAAGGGCGGCCACTTGGGTGACAAGGTGCAATGTAAGGATTGTCACAAGCCAAAAGTCAAATATAGAGAAGCGCCCGCGACCTGTGTCGGTTGTCATAAAAAAGACGATAAACACAAAAACTCACTTGGTGAGAAATGTGCTGATTGCCATATCGAGAAGAGCTGGAAAGATATCAGGTTCGACCATGATAAGAGCGACTTTCCACTCAAAGGTACGCACGCGGTAGAAAGCAAGGTGGCGTGCAAGGATTGTCATAAGGACAATATGTTCAAGCAGACGCCTAAAGACTGCTATTCATGCCATAAGAAAGACGATGACCATAAGGGTGTGTTCGGACAGAAATGTGCCGATTGTCATACCGAGAAGACTTGGAAAGAGTCTACGTTCGATCATAAACAAGACGGTCATTTTGCGCTGTTGGGCAAGCATGAGGCGGCGAAATGCCAGAGCTGTCACAAGTCTGCAGGCCAAAAACTACCGAAAACCTGTATCGGTTGCCATCGAGACGATGATAAGCATCACGGGACATTGGGTGAAAATTGTGCGGATTGCCATAATGAGCGCAGCTGGAAGAAGACCGACTTCGATCATGACCAGGACACGAAATTCCCCCTAAAAGACAAGCATAAGTCGGCAAAATGTGAGGCGTGTCACACGTCTGGCGGTTTGAAGTTCGAGAAATTGCCGATGGATTGTTATTCATGCCATAAAAAGGATGATGCGCATAAAGGCAAGTTTGGCGAAAAATGTGCTGATTGCCATAACGCACGTGATTGGAAGAAAGCGGTTTTTGATCATGACCGCGACACCAAGTTTTTGCTTAAAGGTAAACATAAGCCGGCAAAATGTGAGAGTTGTCACGTCAACGGTTTGACAGAGAAACTAAAAACCACCTGTAACGATTGTCATCAAAAGGATGATCCGCATAAGACGGTCTTTGGGGATAAGTGCGATCGTTGCCATAATGAGAATAACTGGAAAACCACGAGTTTTGATCATAACAAGGACACTAAGTATCCATTGAAGGGGCAGCATATCAAGGCCAAATGCGAGAGTTGCCATAAGCCAGCACCCGCGCCGCAGAAGTTGCAAAGTACGTGCTATGCATGTCACCAGAAAGATGATATTCACAAAGGCAGTGAAGGTAAGAAATGTGAAGATTGCCATACCGAAAGTACGTGGAAGGTCAAAGATTTTGACCACAACAAGACAAAGTTCCCACTGTTAGGCAAGCATGCTCCAGTCGAGTGTAAAAAATGCCACACAACTGGCGACTTCAAAAACGTGAAAAAGGATTGTTATTCTTGCCATCAAAAAGATGATGAACATAAGAAGCAACTGGGTACGCTTTGCGAAGATTGCCACAATGTGCGCGATTGGAAAGTGTGGGATTACAACCACGACACAAGAACCAAATTCAAATTAAGCGGTGGGCATAAAGGTGTGGCTTGTCTTGACTGTCACAGAACTGCATTCGTGGGAAAAATTAAACAAAACACTGCCTGTTATAGTTGCCATTCTGCGGATGATGTCCATGGCGGTAGCTTTGGTCCTCAATGCGACCGCTGTCATGTGGATACTGACTTCAGGGAAATCAAAGTGAATGCAGGGGTGGGTAGATAATACCCATTGTTTTATAAGCAATTTTCTCCTTATATAATTTATTTTCATAACAATCGCAAACGTTATTATTTTTTTAAAAATAGGTTGACGTATAAAAAAATCCCACATAAACTCTGGCATGTGTGGATAAATTTCCCACACTTTGCTCGAGAAATGTAATTGAAGTAGCAAATTTTTAGGGGGTTTTATGCGAATAAAAACAAATTGGAAACAGATTGCGACATTCATAATCGCATGTTGCCTATCCGTCATTTTGGCGGCCCCTAGCTTTGCTGCAACTAAAACCATTAAGGGTTTTAAGTTCGACCATTCAAAAACCGGTTTCGCATTAACAGGCAACCATGCAACAGCGCGGTGTGAAAGCTGTCATATCAATGGTATCTTTAAAGGAACCCCTAAGCAGTGTTCCAGTTGTCATGTGAATGGCAATCGGATGAATGCTTCAGCGCGGCCTGTTGGGCATATCCCTTCTTCAGACAAATGCGAAACTTGTCATATCCCATCTTCATGGACACCGGCTTCATTTAGCCATAATGGCGTAATGGGAGGTACACCATGCGCGGCTTGCCATAATGGAAAATCGGCACCTGGTAAACCGGCAAATCATATCCAGACGAGTGCGGGATGTGAGTCTTGTCATAAGATATCCGGATGGTTGCCTGCGACAGGGTTTAATCATCAGGGAATTACATCAGGTTGCGCCAGCTGCCACAATGGCACCACGGCTAAAGGTAAGTCAGCCAATCATATTCAAACCACTGCTCCTTGCGAGACATGCCACACATCAACTACTACGTTCTTGGGTGCGGTCAAGTTCGATCACACAGGTATTACGGGTAATTGCGCTAGTTGTCACAACGGGACGAAGGCAAAAGGTAAATCTGCTAGCCATATCCCAACGACCGCAGCTTGTGAAACTTGTCATACTTCTACCAGTAGTTTCTTAGGTGCAAAATATAATCATAGCGGAGTGGTTAGCGGCTGTGCGACCTGCCATAACGGCAAGACTGCGATAGGCAAACCAATCACCCACATCGCCACGACAGCAGCGTGCGAGACCTGCCATACATCGACCACCAGCTTCAAGGGTGCGAAGATGAACCACACCGGCATCACGACTGGCTGTGCGACCTGCCATAACGGCAAGACTGCGATAGGCAAACCAAGCACCCATATTGCCACCACGGCAGCCTGTGAGACCTGCCACAAGTCCACCACCAGCTTCAAAGGTGCGACGATGAACCACACCGG
>JAKOWL010000206.1 GCA_029781535.1 Pseudomonadota bacterium | reverse complement strand
TGTCAGTTGCACAATACAGGGGGAGTTGATTGTTACTGCTATTGATTGATTAACAGGGGAACGAGTGTCAGGATGCTTTGCGTTATAAATTTAAAGGGGGGTTTAATCGCAATGAAAAAAAGGCTGGTATTGTCTGTCTTGTTAATTATGGCACTGTTGTTTTCGCTGATGCCAGTTGCATCAGCCGCTACAATTGATGATGTCGACGACCAATGCTTAAGGTTGGGACCCGATGTCTACTCCATTTATTCAGATAATTATGAGCGTGAAAGAATTGCGCAGTCATTGGCAAGTGAGAACGTCATTTATTTCAAATGGGAGGGCCGTTGGTACGACCTAAAAGCTCTAACATCGTATTTTGACTTGGTACCTGCCAACGCTGTCCCAGATGAAGAGGTTAATCAATGGGATCTGCATTACTGGTACAAGACAGGTGATATCATTGAAGAATTTACAAGTGGGCTGACAAAAGAAGAGGCTATTCAGCAGGCAATTAATGCAATTGCTGCTCTGCCCAATCCCGATTTAGTTACTGTTGAAACATACTTTGATTATGAACCCAGCATTCGCGAAGCCCGGCTGTTTGTCGAAGAGGCCGTAGAGCTGGGTGCCAATTATTCAGACATTACTAATCTCTGGTTGTTAGAGTTGCTGGAGCAGAGGCTGGATGAACTATGGCCGGAGATTGTTCAGGCTGCTAAGGACAATTTAGCTGGCGATGTAGGTGACAAGGCCGCCGAAGTAGATATTGAAGGCGTCAGCGTGGTCTTTACTGCTGAGACCCGCACTGCCGACATCACCATCAGCACCCCGCTGGCCAGCATCCTTGAGCTGGAAAACACCGGCCTCATGGTCATGCTGGGCGAGCTGGACACCATCCGCGGCTACACCGTAAACGGCGTTACCCGCTCCTTCTACAACGAAGCCGGCGAGCGGCTGAGCAATGCTGACATCAAGGCCATGATCCTGGCTGACGCATTCACCGCTCTGGGCCTCAATCCTGCCGACGAGCCCCTGATGCGAGACCTGGACGGCAAGAGCCTGAGCGTGCTGGTGCATGGCAAAGACGGCCGCGTCGAATTTGAAGATACCTACCACTTTACCTTTGCTGTTCCCGTCACCGATGAGGAACGCGAACTGGCGAAGGAAGCCTTAGCTGGCGATGTAGCTGACAAGGCCGCCGAAGTAGATATTGAAGGCATCAGCGTCGTCTTCACTGCTGAGACCCGCACTGCCGACATCACCATCAGCACCCCGCTGGCCAGCATCCTTGAGCTGGAAAACACCGGCCTCATGGTCATGCTGGGCGAGCTGGACACCATCCGCGGCTAC
>JAKOWL010000205.1 GCA_029781535.1 Pseudomonadota bacterium | reverse complement strand
GGAAATCTCAAATCGCTTACACATCACCAAACTGGAATGGCTTCAGCTTCACTGCTGGTGTAACTCAGGCTTGGAATGCTCAAGCTTTGACAGGCACAGTTGGTACTGTAACTGGCGTTAATCTGTTCAACAGTGCAGCAAGTTCTGGCCGTGGCGGTTCAAGCCCAGCATTCGAAGCTAAAGCTTCATACGAATGGGCTGGCGACGTAGGTGGTAAAGTTTGGGTTTCTGCTATCACCCAAAAAGTTAAAGACATGAACTTCAATGGTACTGCTCTATCCGGTAGCGATCGTGCGACTGGCTGGGATATCGGTGCAACTGTAAACGTTGCTGGTTTTGGTCTGACTGGTTACTACGGTGACGGTAATGGTTTGGGTACAACAGTTCAATTGCGTGACGGCTTCGACCAACTAGGTAAATCACGTGATTCTAAAGACTGGTATGTACAAGGTACTTACACAATCCCAACAGTTGGTACTAAACTGGGCGTAAGCTACGGTAAATCCAAATTGGACGGTAATAGCATTGATGCATTCGACAAGTACGAAAACAGAATGTGGACTGTTGGTGCATATCACCCAATTACAAAACACCTGAACTTGGTTGCTGAATACTCAAACGTTAAATCAAAAGTTAACAATGTAACAGCTGCTGATGTTGATGGTAAATCAAAAACTGTTTCCTTGGGCGCGATCTTATTCTTCTAGGATAAGGCAGGGGTCACCCTGTAGTGTTTAAAGCAACAGAAAAAACGGCAACTTCGGTTGCCGTTTTTTATTGATTACACAATATTCATTCAATATCATTATCTTCTTAAGAATTCAATGACTAAGCATATTTTTCGACAGCATGGCCTAGTAAGCAAAATGGATAGGCAACTGCAAGCAGGGCATAAGCCAGTGATCTTATGGTTCACGGGCTTATCTGGCGCTGGCAAATCAACCCTGGCGCATGCGGTAGAGAAAGCCCTGTTTGAACATGGATGCCGTACCTTTGTCATTGATGGGGATAACGTCAGGCACGGCCTGTGTGGTGACCTAGGCTTCTCAGCCAAAGACAGGCAGGAAAATATCCGGCGTATCGGTGAAATGAGCAAGTTATTCCTGGAGGCGGGTGTTATTACACTCACTGCATTTATCTCGCCTTTTCGGTCAGACAGAAATCGTGTGCGGGATTTGGTCAATGAGGGAGAGTTCATTGAAATCTATTGCAAGGCAGATTTGAATGTTTGTGAGCAACGCGATGTGAAAGGATTGTACGCCAAAGCTAGGCGTGGTGAAATTGCAGAGTTCACAGGCATATCGTCACCTTATGAAGCACCTTTGAATCCTGAATTAGTCATTGATACAGGGGCTGAATCATTAGAGAACTGTGTCGCACAAGTAATCAATTATCTGCAAGCTATAGGAGCGATAACGGTTTGATATGAATGGCTTAGACTATCGGCTAGTCGTTCAGCATATCGATCAGTGGCTGTATGTAAGCTTCATATTTTCTCCAGCGTTGAATAGAAGTTTTATAAATCGGTTGCCTTACTTGCCAATGTGAAGCGGTCTTTACAGAACGTTCAAGCTTGTGCGGCGCCAAGCATGCGTCATCCCACTCCAGTCCAACATGGTCGATAAGTTTTCTTGACCAGTACTCTGGGTCAGCAATCGTGTCTGCATAATTGATATCTAATATGCGTCCCGGCAAGACATGATGCCAATGTTCCATGATGCGCAGATACTGTCTGTAATAGGTTCCCAAGTGCGTTAAATCAAACGCATATGGATGGGCATCATTAAAGCTTTGAAAGTAGATCGATAAACATGTATCAATCGGGTCTCGTTTGGTATGGATAATCTTAGCGTTCGGGTACAGCAGCGCAATCAAACCTACATTCAGGAAGTTATGCGGCATTTTGTCGGTAATATGTTTTGGCATCGACTTGGCACCGCTAATCTTGGCTAGTGTTGACTCGTATTTTGCAGCAATATCTCTGGCATGGCTAGGCAGCAATTCTTTCAGGCAATCAGGATATTCCAGTGCTGAATTCAATCGGTGGCGCATGCCTTTAACCGTGTCCGGCCAGAAAGTTGCCTCGCCGGCAGCCAGCACATCCGGATGGCTGGAAATGATCTGTTCGGTAAGTGTGGTGGCCGATCTTGGCATGCCCACGATGAGGACAGGCAAATCGCTTTCGACACCGATATGTTGATGCTGTTTGAAAAAATCTGGTGTAAATGCGTCAATTAACTTGGTGAACTCGGCTTCACTTTCGGCTATGTCGTAGCCCAGATTTTGGTTGCGGAGCTTGTTTGCGATGGCGTAATGCTTGAAAGCCAGTTCGTAATTGCTTTGGTCGTCATAGATCTTGCCTAATGCAAAATTGATATCGGCCTGGAAATCTTCAGCTAAAGGGTTTGATTGAGATACTCTGAGTAAATCTTGTGCCAGGTTATCCTCGGGTTTTGATTTCATCATTTTGGATTTAAGAACATAGCCGATGGGTTCATCTACATTGATTGCAATGATCTGGTTGCATACTTCTTTTGCTGTGTCTAACTTGCCGATTTCAAGATAAGTTTTTGCCAAGCCAACCAGTGAAGAGACGCGATTTTTTTCTTTTGACAATGCTTCATTGAAGCTGGCGATAGCTTTATCGGTATCCGCCAAGCCCAGGTAAGTATTGCCGATGTTGTCCAGAATGTTGTTATTTTCTGGGGCAAGCTGTTGCGCGTGCTGGTAGCACTCCAAGGCTTCGTCATAGTAACGGTTTTTTGCCAGGAGGTCGCCGTAAGCAAGAAAGGCTTCCAGAAAGCTCGGGAATTGACTGCATGTTTTGTGATATTGGATATCAGCCTCATGGGCCAAATCTGCACTTTCTAAAACTTTGGCCAGGCAAAGGCTGTATTCCATGTTGTCAGGTGAAAGCTCAACTGCCTTGTTCAGGTATTCGAGTGAACCGGGATAATTGCCCATTTCAGCATGGGTAAGCCCCAGGCCGTAGAAAGCCTTGGGGTTTATTTGATTGAGCTGAAGTGCCTTGTTGAAAAGTTCAAGCGATGCATCGAAATTTTTAAGTTTTCGTTGTATTAAGCCGCATTGTATGTATGAATCTGCAAAATTAGGATTCAATTTCATGGCAGTCTGGTAATGGCTGATGGCATTATCATACTGCTGCTCTTCCAATAAGTTATTCGCCAGATTGTGATGAATGTTGGCGTCATTCGGATTGAATTTAAGAAGGTCTTGCAGTTGCTTAATTGCTTTGGCGTGCTGCTTGCTGATTGTGTACACGAAAGCTAATGCATTTTTGGCATCTATGATTCCCGAATCAATTTTAAGGATATCCAGATAGAGTTTTTCTGCGCGGCTGAAATTGCCTGACTGAATTGCTTTCTGACCTTGTTGGAAGTTTTCAGAGATAAATTTGATTTGCTGCTGAGAGTATTGCTTCATGATTCAATTTAAGTAAATTGGTATGCGTGATTTTACCTTGAAACTGGAATCGCTCGCCAAATATAGCTAATATTAACAGTTTCAGTCGTGGCGGATTTTGTTCGATAAGATGGAATTTGAGCGCCGTGTTGAAGATAATTTGGGAATATCAAATTAGATATTGATAGACTGGGTGCGCTGCAAAGGGAAAATATCGTAGCTTTTAGCATCAATTTTATTGATAAAAAAGACCTGCGCCATTCTGCCAGTTTCTAAACTATCACCAAAAAATTCATTGGCTGCAGGGTCGGTCTGTGCATTGAATAAAATCATGGTGTTGTAAACGTTGTTGACTCTGACGGTTTCATCAAACATGTTGTGAAATTCAGTGGAAACGGGTTGACTGTTTTTGAAGTTGATATCGTTTTGTTTCAGGGCTGCCTGATATTTTTCCTCATTAAAATTTTTGTTGGGTTTAAAAAGTGATGTGCCGGTATCCAGTGGGGCATTCGGTGTTAAGTAGACCACACCGGCAAAGATCGTGTTGCCATCCTGATGCAGGACGCCGCGTCCAAACTTGGCTTCTACCACCTGAAAGCTGGTCGTAATCGCCCAGCGCATATGATCATGCTGAGTATTGTGAAATACGGAAACCAGCTTTTTGCAGACCTTTTCATACAGACTTTTATCCAGTTCGAATAAGTCTTTAGTCCTGCAGCCCGGATAAACGTAATCGATGTTCTTTAATTCGTGGCAGTAGGTAAATTTCTGCTTTAAGGCAAATTTCCTGATTTCGTCAGGGTTTTCATAAAAGTTTTCTATAACTGTAACGGTGGGGTATAAGTCCATAGTTTCAATATATTACATCAGTGGTAAGAAAACGGTAACTTCGGTTGCTGTTTTGCTTTTTATGGAGTACAAAGGACTTGTTTAATTAGGTTGCTTCTGTAATGCCGTCCTTACAAATTTCCCATGTATTAAAGCAAACGCAATCAAGTTATCCGGAAATTCCTATTCTGGAAGTAAGGTTGCTGCTACAGCATGCTTTGCGGGTGGATCGTGCCTGGCTGATAGCGAATCAGTATGATGTTTTGGAGGCTAATGTTTATGCGGAATTTCTGGCATTGCTCAAAAGGCGTTTGGACGGAGAACCCATAGCATATATTTTGGGTTATCGGGAGTTTTATGGGTTTAAGTTAAAAGTTACGCCAGATACATTGATCCCGCGCCCGGATACGGAGACGTTGGTGGATGCAGCTTTAGATAAGCTGTCATCGCTATCGGTGGCGCAACTTAGTCTACTGGATTTGGGTACTGGTTCTGGTGCAATCGCATTGGCGATTGCTAAACATAAGCCGCAAACACAGGTGACAGCAGTAGATGTTTCAGAAAAGGCGCTGGAAGTGGCGTGTATTAATGCGTGCACGCTAGGTGTTTCAAATGTTGATTTGCTGCAAAGCGATTGGTTTAGCGCACTACATGGTAAGTTTTTTGACGTGATTGTTACCAACCCGCCTTATATTGAAGAGGGTGATCCGCATTTGCTGTTGGGCAGTTTACCTTATGAGCCTGTCACCGCGCTGGCTGCTGGCAAGGATGGTTTGGATGATTTGCGCACAATCATTGTGCAGGCCAGGCAGCATTTGAGGCCAAATGGTTGGCTACTACTGGAGCATGGCTATAACCAAGCAAACAGTGTCGCGCGACTAATGCATGAAGCCGGCTTCCAAGAGATTGGACATAGGTATGATCTAGCGGGAATCGCGCGTGTAACGATAGGTTGTGCCAAGTAGCTGGTAGGCACCATTGCGGTATCAGCCATAGTATAATCGCGCCATGAGCATAATTACTTCAAACTCAGTGGGAATTGTCCAAGCACAAAAGGCACATTTTGATACCCAGATTAGCCTGAAAAGTGGTGAAGCTTTACCACAATTTGATTTAGTCTATGAGACCTATGGTACTTTGAATGTCGATAAATCTAATGCGGTGCTGATTTGTCACGCGCTTTCCGGTACGCATCATGTGGCGGGTCGTTATGCTGAGACTGATAAGTATCCTGGGTGGTGGGATAATTTGGTGGGCCCTGGGAAACCGCTGGATACCAATAAGTTCTATGTGATAGGCGTGAATAATCTCGGGGGGTGTCATGGCTCAACGGGACCTGCTTCAATAAATCCATTAACAGGCAAGCCGTGGGGTGCGGCATTTCCCATTGTAACTGTAGAAGACTGGGTGCAGTCCCAGGCGCGACTTTTGGATTATCTGGGCATTCAACAGTTAGCAGCAGTGATTGGCGGCAGTCTGGGGGGGATGCAGGCGCTTGAATGGACAATAGCGTTCCCAGACCGGGTACGGCATGCACTGGTGATTGCGAGTGCGCCAAACTTGACTGCGCAGAATATGGCGTTCAATGAGGTGGCACGCCAAGCAATTATCACTGACCCTGAGTTTTATGGTGGAGATTATTACAGCCATCAGGCGGTGCCGCGGCGTGGTCTGCGAATCGCCAGGATGTTGGGGCATATCACCTATTTAAGCGACGATGTGATGGGTGAAAAATTCGGGCGCAAACTCAAAGATGACATCAAATATAGCTTTGATGTGGAATTCGAGATGGAATCCTACCTGCGTTATCAGGGTGATAAGTTTGCGGGTGAATTTGATGCAAATACATATTTGCGTATGACGCGCGCTTTGGATTATTACGATCCTGCCAAAGATTTTGATGGCGACTTGAGTGTGGCGCTCAAGTCGGCTCAAGCCAAATTCTTGGTAGTGAGCTTTACAAGTGATTGGCGGTTCTCGCCGGAGCGTTCCAAAGAAATCATGCAAGCCTTGCTAGATAATGAACTGAGCGTCAGTTATGCTGAGGTGACGGCGGCACATGGCCATGACGCATTTCTGATGCCTGACAAACATTACCATGATATTTTGCGTGCATATCTGCAAAGTGTGGAGGTGTGGTGATGCAAAATAGTGTCTCAAACACAAAATTAAATGATAAATATAGGCAGGATTTTGCAATAATAGCAAACTGGACACCTTTTTCTGGTAAGGTGCTAGATTTAGGTTGCGGTGATGGTGCATTATTGAAATTTCTACGTGACAGCATGGAAGTACGTGGTTACGGTGTAGAAAAAGACGACGCAAATTGGCTCCGCTGTTTGCAAAATGGAATTAATGTGTTGCAGATGGATTTGGAGGCAGGGCTGTCAGGCTTTGATGACCAGTCTTTTGATACGGTGATTTTGTCTCAGACATTGCAAGCCATGCACCATACTGAAGAAATCGTTCAGGAAATGCTGCGTGTTGGTAAAGAGGCGGTTGTAACCTTTCCTAATTTCGGTCACTGGTTGAATCGTTTGCAGGTAGCTGTTGGTGGGCATATGCCAGTTTCAGACGATTTGCCCTATCAATGGTATGACACACCAAATGTGCATTTATGTACGATTCAAGACTTTGACAATTTTTGTAAAAATCACAAAATAATTGTTCTTGAGCGTAAGGTAATCACTGAGGGTGACGAGATAAATGTGTTGCCTAACTTGCGTGGCATGCTGGCTATGTATCGCTTGAAAGCGGCAGTGTGACAGCGCAAGATACTGCTGATTCCGGCATCTGGCAATCCCTGTTAAGCAAGAAGATGCTCATTTGCATCTTTCTGGGCTTCAGTTCGGGTCTACCGCTTTATCTGCTATTGCAATTGCTGCCTGCGTGGCTCCGATCGGAAGGACTAAACCTCAAGACTATTGCAGCGTTTGCATTTATCCAATTGCCTTATACCTGGAAGTTCATGTGGGCGCCACTGATGGACAGGTATAACCTGATTGCGCCGTTGGGGCGACGCCGCAGCTGGATGCTGGTCACGCAGTTGGCGTTGCTTCTTTCCATCATTGCCTACGGTTTCAATCAACCTAAACTGGATATTAAGAGCATCGCAGTCATTTCCACATTGCTGGCATTTTTTTCTGCAAGCCAGGACATTGTAATTGATGCCTTCCGGCGTGAAATATTGAGCGACAATGAGCTTGGATTGGGCAATAGCGTGCATGTGAATGCATATCGCATTGCAGGGCTGGTGCCCGGCTCGCTGGCGTTGATTCTGGCAGATCATTTGCCCTGGTCATCGGTGTTCTGGATCGTCGCGTTGTTTATGCTACCAGGTATTGTCATGACCATGCTGGTGAAAGAGCCGCAGGCTGCCGTAGTACCAAAAACACTCTATGCATCGGTTGTCGAGCCGTTTCACGAATTTATTCAACGCGCAGGCTGGCAGCACGCCGCATGGGTGCTGCTGTTCATTTTGCTGTATAAGCTGGGCGACAGTATGGCTACAGCGCTTGCCACACCGTTCTATATCGATATGGGATTCAGTAAAACAGATATCGGAACTATTGCGAAAGGCAGTGGGCTTGCCATGCAAATCGCTGGTGCTTTTGTGGGCGGCATTTGGATGCTGAAGCTTGGCATCAATCGTGCGCTTTGGGTATTCGGGCTTGTGCAGGCTGTGGTGATTTTAGGTTTTGCTTGGTTGGCTGCTGCAGGGCCTTTTATGGCTATTGACGGGGCAGAGCGCAGCATGCTGGCAATCGTCATTGGGGCAGAAGCATTTGGCGTCGGGCTTGGCACTGCGGCTTATGTGGCCTACATGGCACGCGAAACGAACCCGTCGTATACGGCAACCCAGCTTGCATTATTTACAAGTCTTTCCGCTGTACCGCGTTCGATATTCAATGCGCTTACTGGCGGCATGGTGGAGAGCTACGGATGGCTGAATTTCTTCTATGTCTGCACTTTGCTGGCTATTCCGGGCATGTTGTTGCTTTTCAAAGTCGCACCATGGAATGCCGTCAAGACGGAAATCCATTAAAAAGTTTGTAAGATTTAGCGAGCATTTATCGACTAACTCCTGACATCAAGAAAGGAGTTTCATCATGCGTTTTTCTACCAGAATTGGATGCGCTGCAAGCCTTATTCTATGCGTCTCACAGAGCATATCTTTTGCTGCTGAATGTAGCGCCAAAAGCGGCATGAAAACTGTGCCTTTACTCGAACTTTACACCTCGGAAGGCTGTAGTAGCTGCCCGCCGGCGGATAAGTGGCTAAGCGGCTTGTCTCGTAGCGGTCAATTTGTGCCATTAGCATTTCATGTGGACTATTGGGATTATATTGGTTGGAAAGATCGCTTTTCAAAAGCCGAATACAGTGACCGTCAACGCAAAGCAGCAGCATTGAGTGGACTGGGTTTTGTATATACTCCTCAGTTTGTATTGAATGGACGTGATTTTAAGGGCTGGGATGAATCACGTTTGCAAAGTGTGATTGAAAAAAGTCAAAGGCAGCCAGCACGTGCTAATCTTCAACTGCAGACACAGATGCAGGAAAACGGAGAAATAATACTCAAAACATCTGCACAAGTGGTTGATTCGGAGGATTTGAAGCATGCGGATATTTTTATAGCGCTATATGAAAACAAACTTAGCAGCAAGGTGAAGGCAGGCGAAAACAATGGCCGTGAGCTTAAACATGATTACGTCGTGCGGGATTTTTTTGGCGCTTATCAGTTCGGTGCAAATAATGCATTCAGCAAAAATTTTATCTTAAAGTCTGAATGGAAAGGCCGTGATGCTGGTGCGGTAATTTTTGTACAGGATGACCGCAACGGCGAGATCATGCAAAGCCTGCAGCTACCATTTTGCAGCTAAGGAGCCGTGATGATGTCTGAGGAAAAGGGTTCCGGGGAGTCGCCGGCGATAGGCTCTATAGCTGAATCTGCAGCAGAAATTTCCTTTTCAAGCTGAGCGCGACTTAGCTCAAGATCATGCATCCACCCGTTCTGACTTGGTTCGTCCTGTGCGAGGATGCTGATGACAGAGCGTATGTCCCAGCCGGTTTTGTCCATTATGTTGTGAGCGATAAGATCGGCGCTTTGTAGCTGAGAGGGTTTCATTTTTGCCATTGCGATTTCGCCGCCTAACATGGAGGTAGCGGTGGAAGCGGCGCTACTAACCAAACTGGTTGCGGTACTTGCTTGTGCTGCAGTGCTGGAAGCGCCAATGATGGCCGCTGCTGGGAATATGATGCTGGCAAATGCTGAAATGAGCAGTTTGGTAGACGCATTTGTGGAATGATGCCCTGCCAGAACGTGGCCCATCTCGCGAGCGATGATAAAACCCAAAGCGTCATCACTGAGTTGCAAATTCTGGATGCCGCGGAATACGATGATTTTGCCCTTGTTGTTGGACGCTGTGCCTGCACCTTTTTTATCCAGCACAGAAAATGTCATGTGCTGAATAATTTTTATTTGTTGCGGGTATAGCTTTTCGGCAACTTTAGCTAAATAACGCCCAGTGCTGGTGACACGCGCATCAAACGTTTGATTTTCCTCGCAGGTAGGTCCGCTGCAGCTTCCGGTGTTTGGTTTGACAGCCAGTTTGACACGCATGTCGATATCAGAATAAATGTCACTGATGGTCGAACCGGTTTCTTCTGAGTAACTGTTGACCGAAAATATCTGCAAAGATATGGTCGTTGCTAAGATAATCAGAGCTGAATGAAGCTCTTGGTGGAATTTAGGCAATGGGATTTAGTGGTAATCTATAATTAAAGGTGCATGGTCACTAAAACGTATATCTTTGTAAATAGTTGACGCAAATGCTTTTTTTGCCAGTCCTGGCGTGGCTATCTGGTAATCGATGCGCCACCCAACGTTTTTTTCATATGCTGCGCCGCGGTTGCTCCACCAGGTATAGCTGGTGTCCGTAGTTTCCGGGTGTAATTGACGATAAACATCTACCCAACCAATATTATCGAACAGATGTGTCAGCCAAGCGCGTTCTTCAGGTAAAAAACCGGAGTTTTTGCGATTGCCTTTCCAGTTCTTCAGGTCTTTCTCCTGATGAGCGATATTCCAGTCGCCGCAAATGAGTACATCACGGCCGCCTTTTACTAGGTCTTCCAAGTGCGGAGAGATGCGTGCCATCACGTCAAATTTGAAAGCTTGGCGCTCTTCCCCGCTGGAACCGCTGGGTAAATACAGGGATACAACGCTCAGATTACCAAACTGGCATTCCAGATAGCGCCCTTCCGCGTCTATATCTGGCATGCCAAGTCCTTCGATCACTTTATCTGGTTTGGTTTTGCAGTAGATGCCAACGCCGCTGTAGCCTTTTTTCTCAGCCAGATGAAAATAGCCGTGGAGTCCTGCAGGGTTGCGTATTTCGTTAGTCAAATCGCTGAGCTGTGCCTTGATTTCCTGCAGGCAAACCACATCTGCATCTTGTCCGGCAAGCCAGTCGAAGAACCCTTTGTTGGCGGCGGAACGTATCCCGTTTAAATTCGCAGTTATAATACGCATTATTGTTTTCTATAATCATATTTAGCAAGATGAGCACTGTCCACGATTCTCAACGTAACGCCCAGGAATTCATAGCATTCGCAGTAGAAAAAGAAGTGCTCAGGTTTGGTGAGTTTAAAACCAAAGCGGGCCGTTTAAGCCCTTATTTCTTTAATGCAGGCCTGTTCAACGATGGTTTAAGCTTGCTCAAACTAGGGGAATTTTACGCTAAAAGCATAGAAAATTCTGGAATTCAGTTCGACATGCTGTTTGGTCCAGCCTATAAAGGGATACCTTTGGTATCAACCATTGCCATCGCTTTTGCGCGTCAAGGGCGTAACTTGCCATATGCGTACAACCGTAAAGAAGCCAAGGATCATGGCGAAGGTGGTGTGATTGTGGGTAGCTCTTTACATGGCCGCGTGCTGATTATAGATGATGTGATCTCTGCAGGTACTTCCATCCGAGAGTCTGTGACTTTGATTAAAGGGCATGGCGCGACGCCATGTGGGGTGAGTATCGCGCTGGATAGACAGGAGAAAGGCACAGGAGAGCTTTCGGCTGTGCAGGAAGTCCAGCAGGACAATAATATTCCAGTGTGCGCGATCGCTTCTCTGGCGGATTTGCTGACGTATTTGACTGATTCTCAGGAAATGGCACAGCATTTGCTTAATATCCGGCAGTATCGTGAACGTTATGGCGTAAATTAAAAAAATGCGAATTTTCATTTTGACATTGCTTGGCATCTTTGTAGGGACATCTGTCTATGCGGCTGGCGCGGAGAAAGCTGCTAGCCCAGTAAACACGGACGGTTCCAAGCGTATTGTGAAGTGGGTGGATAGCCAAGGTGTTACACATTATGGCGATAAATTGCCAGCTCAGGAAGCCGGACGTAACAATAGTGAGTTGACCACTCAGGGCATTGTGGTGAAGCAAAATGTCAAAAGTGCACCGAAAGTTGAGCAGGAAGACGCCGAAAAACTGGCGCAACAACGCAAAGATAGCATTCTTCTAGCGTCATATACCAAGGCAGAAGAAATCGATATGGCGCGCGATCGCTACCTGCAAATGGATCAGGCGGCAATTCAGGCGCTGAATTCACAAAAAGAGAGTGTAAACGGCCGTTTGGTACGCAACAGCAAGATCGCAGAGGGTATTCTGGCGCACAGGAAACCGGTACCTGCTTATTTGGCCGATGAAATCAATATTGCAAAAGGCGAACTGGCTCGTATAGAGCAGCACATTGCCGAGCATAAGAAAAGCATGCTGGATACTAACAAGCGCTTTGCGGACGAGAAGGCGCGATTCATTGCTTTGAAACAAGGTGCAACACCAGCTCCTGTGGAGAAGACGCCTAACTCAAATGCCGCCGTCATAGCGGTGCCAATGTCGGCTACCGCTACGACAACCAAATAGCTCAGGCGCTTAATTTCTTCTTCAGCAACTCATTCACTTGTGCCGGATTGGCTTTGCCTTTGCTGGCTTTCATGCATTGACCTACCAGTGCATTAAAGGCCTTTTCCTTGCCGGATTTGAACTCGGCCACCATCGCAGTGTTTGCAGCAAGCACTTCATCAATGATGGCTTCGATCGCGCCGCTGTCAGATACCTGTTTCAGGCCTTTGGCTTCGATGATGCTATCCACCTCTCCTTCACCAGCCCACATCGCTTCAAACACTTGTTTGGCGGCGTTGTTGGAGATGGTGTTGTCAGAGATGCGCTTTAATAGTGATGCCAGTTGCGCTGCACTTACGGGTGAGTGTGCAATGCTTTTTTCATCAGCATTCAACTTGGCAGAAACTGCACCCAGTATCCAGTTAGCAGCCGGTTTTGTTTCTGCCCCGGCATTCACTGTCGCGACAAAATAATCCGCAACATCGCGGCTTGCTGTAAGTGTGGCTGCATCGTAGGCACTTAATCCAAAGTTGGATTCGAATCTGCCTTTCATCGCCTCCGGCAGTTCTGGCATCCCTGCTTTTACACGGGTCTTGTCCGCTTCAGTGACTTCTAATGGCAGTAAATCTGGATCAGGGAAGTAGCGATAATCGTTCGCTTCTTCCTTGCTGCGCATCGCACGTGTCTCGCCGGTATCTGGGTTGAACAACACGGTGGCTTGCTCGATCTTTCCACCATCTTCCAGTGTGTCGATCTGCCATTGGGTTTCGTATTCGATAGCCTGCTGCATGAATTTGAATGAGTTCAGGTTCTTGATCTCGCGGCGCGTACCGAGCTTGTCAGAACCTTTTGGTCTTACAGATACGTTGACATCGCAACGGAAGCTGCCTTCCTGCATGTTGCCATCACAAATGCCTATCCATTGCACCAGCTCATGCAGCTTTTTGGCATAGGCTACCGCTTCGGCGGCGCTGCGCATGTCTGGCTCGGTGACGATCTCCAGCAAAGGAGTGCCGGCGCGATTCAGGTCGATGCCGCTCATGCCTTCCTGTGCGCCATGCACGGATTTTCCGGCGTCTTCTTCGAGATGCGCACGGGTGATACGTACGGTTTTCTCTTCATTGCCTACTTGGATGGTCAAATGGCCTTTGCCTACCACAGGTAACTCGTACTGGCTGATCTGGTAGCCTTTGGGTAAATCCGGGTAGAAATAATTCTTGCGTGCGAATACTGAGCGCGGCGCGATTTCTGCCTCGATGGCCAGACCGAATTTGATCGCGCATTCGACGGATTGTTTGTTCAATACCGGTAACACGCCTGGCAGTGCGATACTCACCTCGCAGGCCTGTGTGTTAGGCTCGGCGCCGAACGCAGTAGATGCGCCGCTGAACTGCTTGGTTTTTGTGAGTAACTGCACATGGGTCTCTAGCCCAATGACGACTTCCCACGCCATGTTAAATACCCTCCGGCATGCGCGTATGCCAATCTGTGACTTGTTGATAGGCATGGCCGACATTCAGCATGCGTGCCTCATCAAAGTAATTACCGATGATCTGTAAACCGACAGGCAAGCCGTTGCTGAAGCCTGCGGGAATGCTCATGCCTGGCAAGCCTGCCAGATTGACTGCGATCGTATAGATGTCCTGCAGGTACATCGCCACCGGATCATCCGCCTTTTCCCCAATCTTGAATGCGGTGGACGGCGCAGCCGGGCCCATGATGACATCGCATTGCTTGAACGCTTCGGTAAAGTCCTGCGCAATCAGACGGCGAATCTGTTGGGCTTTGAGGTAGTAGGCATCATAATAACCGGCGGATAATACGTAAGTGCCGATCAGGATGCGGCGCTTCACTTCGGCCCCAAATCCTTCTGCACGTGTCTTGCAATACATGTCCATCAGGTCGGTATATTCTTTGGCGCGATGCCCGTAACGTACGCCATCATAACGAGACAGGTTGGAGCTGGCTTCTGCAGGCGCAATCACGTAATAGACCGGGATTGACAGCTGTGTGTTTGGCAGGCTGATATCAACGATTTCAGCCCCCAGTTTTTTGTATTCTTCAATGGCTGCCTGTACAACCGCACCCACATTGGCTTCCAGGCCATCAGCAAAATACTCTTTGGGTAAGCCGATTCTCAGGCCTTGCAGCGGTTTATTCAAGTCGCGGGTGTAATCTTCTTTTGGTCTATTGACGCTGGTAGAGTCTTTTTCGTCGAAGCCTGCCATGATGTTGAGCATCAGCGCACAGTCTTCAGCAGATTTGGCCATAGGACCTGCCTGATCCAGTGATGAAGCAAAAGCGATCATGCCGTAACGTGAAACCAGTCCATAAGTGGGTTTCAGTCCGGTAAACCCACATAAAGAAGCCGGCTGGCGTATCGAGCCGCCGGTGTCTGTGCCAGTGGCGGCCGCGCATAGACGAGCGGCAACCGCTGCGGCTGACCCGCCTGAACTGCCACCAGGGACGCGCGACCTATCCCATGGGTTCTTCACGCCACCAAAATAAGAGGTTTCGTTGGATGAGCCCATCGCGAATTCGTCCATATTGGTCTTGCCCAAATTCACCGCGCCTGCAGCATCGAACTGCTTGATGACATAGGCGTCGTATGGCGCGATGAAGTTTTCCAGCATGTGTGAACCGCATGTGGTTCTCCACCCTTGCGCACAAAAGATATCTTTCTGGGCTATTGGGATGCCTGTCAGCACTTCCGCTTTGCCTGCTGCGATGCGTGCATCAGCTGCCTTGGCCTGGGCGAGGGTTTTATCTTTATCCAGCGTGATGTAAGCATTGATATCGGGGTTAAGCGCATCAATGCGGCGGAGGTATTCCTGCGTTAGTTCTACGCTGGAGATTTGCTTGCTGGCCAGCATCTGACCAAGCTGCTTCAAGCTGTTGTTAATGACTTGCGACATGACTACTCGATTACTTTAGGAACAAGATATAAACCGTCTTCAACCAATGGTGCGATAGCCTGAAAATCTTTGCGGCGGTTGGTTTCTGTGACGGTGTCCTCACGCAGTCTTTGCGTGACGTCTTGGGAGTGCGACATAGGCTCGATGCCGGTGGTATCTACTGCCTGCATCTGTTCAATCAGGCCTAAGATACCGCTCAATTTACTGAGCGTGGCTTCTGCTTCGGTTGGGCTGATTTCAATCCTTGCCAGGTGCGCAATGCGCTGAACGTCTTGAATATTGAGAGACATAAATAATTTGTAAATTGTTTGTAACAATATGCAGTTGCGGCTTAATTTTGACCGCATAATGGGGTATTATACCTCGATTTTGAGACGGCATTTCAGCATGTTCTCCAACCGGTGTGGGTAGATCCACATAATGACGTAAAAAGTACAGGGTAAAACAACATATGTTCGGTTCACTAGGCGGTTATTTTTCTAACGATTTGGCAATTGACTTGGGTACGGCCAATACGCTGATTTATTCACGCGGCAGAGGTATCGTGCTTGATGAGCCTTCCGTCGTGGCGATTCGCCAGGAAGGCGGACCAAACGGGAAAAAGGTGTTGCTGGCGGTGGGTTCGGATGCCAAAAGCATGTTGGGTCGCGCCCCAGCTAACATTCAGGCGATTCGTCCGATGAAGGATGGTGTGATTGCTGACTTTACTGTGACCGAGCAAATGCTCAAGTTCTTCATACGCAAAGTGCACGAATCACGCTGGTTCTCCCCAAGTCCCCGTATCATTATCTGTGTGCCCGTCGGTTCAACCCAGGTGGAACGCCGTGCGATTAAAGAGTCTGCCGAACGCGCTGGCGCCAAGCAAGTGTATCTGATCGAGGAACCAATGGCGGCGGCGATCGGTGCCGACATGCCGGTTGCTGAGGCGACAGGTTCTATGGTGGTGGATATTGGCGGCGGTACGACAGAGGTTGGTGTTATCTCCTTGGGGGGTATCGTTTACGCGAAATCCGAGCGTGTGGGTGGTGACAAGTTCGACCAAGCCATCATCGATTACATTCGTCGTAACTACGGCATGCAGATCTCCGAGCCAACGGCTGAAGCGATCAAGAAGAAAATCGGTTCTGCATTCCCTGGCTCTGAAGTGCTGGAAATGGAAGTGACCGGCCGCAATTTGGCTGAAGGCTTGCCACGCAAATTCACGATTTCCAGCAACGAAATTCTGGAGGCTTTAACAGAACCGTTGAATGCGATTGTGGGTGCAGTAAAATCCGCGCTCGAGCAAACGCCACCTGAATTGGGTGCGGACATTGCCGAGAAAGGTATGGTGCTGACCGGTGGCGGTGCGTTGCTGCGTGACCTGGATAGATTGCTGGTCGAGGAGACCGGCTTGCCTGTGATCGTGGCTGAGGATCCGTTGACCTGTGTGGCCCGTGGCTGTGGCCGTGCGTTGGAAGAGATGGATAAATTGGGCAATGTGTTCGCCAATGAGTAAGTGGTTAGACATAGACAACCCTAAATCTGCACGCGGGCATGCTTAAAGGCGTTCATCAAAAACTAGAGCCTCAGCAATCCCCAGCTTTTTTTGTCCGCGGCGCCAGCCCGTTCTCCCGCATGATGCTGTACTCTGCTTTATCTATCGTCATGATGGCGGCAGACGCACGCTGGAACTATCTTTCTACAGTGCGACAAGCTTTTATTGGCGCCCTTCATCCGCTTGAAATGTTAGCCAACGCACCCAGCAATTGGGTGCGTGACACTAAGAAATATTTCACTGCGCATAATCAGCTGGTTCAGGAAAATTATCTACTGAAACAACAGGCTTTTGAGCATCAGGTCATGTTGCAGCGACTTAGCACAATACAGGCTGAGAATATACACTTGCGCAGCTTGTTAAATGGTAATCTGCCCATCCAGCCAAAAGCGATTCTAGGGGAGATATCGCATACCGGTCGCGATCCTTTCAGCAATGTTGTGGTGGTAAATCGTGGCAGCAGCCACGGCATCAAGCCTGGACAGGCGGTTGTGGATTCCAAAGGTGTCATCGGACAAGTCACGCGCGTTTTCCCATATAGCTCTGAAGTGACCTTGGTCATAGATAAGCAATTGTCGATTCCTATACAGATTGAGAGAAACCAGTTGCGGGCCATCGCCTTTGGTGAAGGCAACAACACCTTGGATATTCCTTATTTGCCGGCCAATGTAGATATCCGGGTCGGCGATAAACTGGTTACTTCGGGAATTGATGGTATTTATCCGGCAGGGCTGGCAGTGGCGACCGTAACCAAGATACAGCAGAACCCGGAATCCCCTTTTGCAAAGATCATCAGCACCCCGGTAGCAGAAGTGACGAATCATCTGCAATTGCTGCTGCTTGAATTGCCCGAAGTGAAAGAGTCGGAAATCAAGCCTCATGAGCCTGAGGCTAAAGAGACAGCCGCTAAAGCAGTAGAAAAGGCCCCCGCAAAACAGAAGGACAAGAAAACGCATGCGTCCCGTTAGCAGATGGATTATTTATCTGACGTTAGTTGTGGCGTTGCTGTGTCATCTTTTCCCTTGGGGGGGCCGCGGTATCATTTTGCGCCCGGTCTTCATGTTTGTGGTGCTGTTATATTGGCTGTTGCGTTCTCCGCACCTATGTAATATTGGCACGGCCTGGTTTGCAGGTTTGTTGGTGGATTTGGCAACCGGTAGTCTGTTGGGACAGCATGCCTTGAGTTTTACTTTGGCAGCATTTGTGGGTGTCAGTTATCAGCGCAGGTTGGTATTGTTCAATGCCTGGCACTTAATGGGTTATGTGTTTTTGATATTCTTGCTAGAGCGAGTGTTGTTGCTGTTGCTGAAATTGTTTGCTGGCAATGAAAATCCTGGCTGGCATTTCTTTTTGCCGATTCTGACGGGTATTCTGTTGTGGCAATCCATGATATTTGTTTTTGGCACGATCACTCGTCCAAAATCGAGATGAGTTCTGTGAATGTCCCTAGATAATATTTGTGATGCGTTCCAGAACCGAACTTAAAAACTACCAGCATGAGCAGTATGACTTCAAGCTCAGGTTGGCTGTCCTTGGGTTGGGCGTACTATTAGGGTTTGGGCTGCTTGCCGCACGCTTTTATTATCTTCAAGTCTATCGTTACGACTACTACCAGACTTTGGCTGAAAACAACCGCATTTCCGTTGTACCTATCACGCCAAACCGGGGGCTGATTTCCGATAAGAATGGCGTAGTACTTGCGCATAACTTTTTTGTATATACCTTAGAGATCACCCCTTCTAAGGTAGCGGGCCTGGATGCAACCATCGCTGAATTATCGAAACTTGTAGAGGTCTCAAGCGTTGATCTGAAGCGCTTCAAGAAACTGCAGACACAGAGCCACGAGTTTGAAAGCATTCCATTACGAACGCATTTGAATGAAGTTGAGGCGGCAAAGTTTGCAGTTAACAGATATCGCTTCCCCGGGGTAGAGATCAAATCAAGATTATTCCGGCATTACCCGCAGGGTAAGCTTGGTTCGCATATGATAGGCTACATTGGCCGTATCAATGATAAGGATTTGGATTCACTTGAAGCAAAAGGTGTCTTGTCTAACTACAAAGGGTCTGATCATATAGGCAAAAGTGGCATCGAACAATCCTACGAGGCTGAGCTGCATGGAACCACCGGTTTTCAGCAAGTAGAAATAGATGCAGATGGCAAGGCAGTGCGCGTGCTTTCGAGTACAGCTCCAGTATCAGGTAATAACTTAGTGCTCTCTGTGGATAGCAAGCTTCAGGAGATAGCCGAGACTGCGTTTGGTGAACGTAGAGGCGCTTTGGTGGCGATACAACCAAGCACAGGTGAAGTGCTGGCTTATGTCAGTATGCCAACGTTCGATCCAAATTTGTTCGTGGATGGTATTGATTTGGATAGTTGGAAGCTACTGAACGATTCACTGGACAAGCCTTTGATTAATCGACCAATGCGCGGTTTGTACCCACCTGGCTCCACCTTCAAGCCTTTTGCTGCCTTGGCTGGCCTGGAGGCTGGCAAGCGCACTCCACCCTACAGCATTAATGACACGGGGTACTACGTTTTACCTAATAGCAGCCATCGTTATCGGGACTGGAAACCGGGTGGGCATGGGCAAGTTGATATGCGGCGTGCCATTACTGTTTCCTGTGATACTTTCTTTTACGGGCTGGCGATGGAGCTTGGTATAGAAAGGCTTACGGATTTTGTGCGGCATTTTGGCTTCGGGCGAAGAAGTGGAATTGACATCAATGGCGAAATGGAAGGATTGCTGCCTACCCCGGATTGGAAGAGACGACGTTACAAGCAGCCATGGTATATGGGTGAAACAGTCATTGTAGGGATCGGTCAGGGTTATACTTTGGTCACACCCCTGCAACTGGCGCAAGCCACGGCAATTCTGGCGAATAAAGGACAAGCGATCGAACCAAGAGTGGTGAGCGGAATTGTGGATGCAAAAGCAGGGACAGTACGGCCGATGCAAAAGGTCATTGTGGACAAGATTCCTTTGGATGAAAAGAATCTGGAGATCGTCAAACTGGGCATGATGGATGTTACCCAGCCTGGCGGTACTGCGGCAAGCGTAGGTGCTAATGCCGGCTATGCGATTGCGGCCAAAACCGGTACTGCGCAGGTGATAGGTATCAAACAAAACGAAAAATACAATGAAAAAAATATCGATGAGAGACATCGAGACCATGCCTTGTTCGTAGCTTATGCACCGGCAGAAGATCCCAAGATCGCTTTGGCGGTGATTGTGGAAAATGGCGGCCATGGGGGTTCTGCAGCGGGACCTATTGCACGTAAAGTGATGGATTATTATTTGTTAGGCAAATTGCCGCAAGTCGAACCGTCCCCTGCCCCTTCTAAAGACACAGGAGCTACCCAGGCAGACACTGCGGCACCGGATACGCTTGAGGAGACTTATCATGATTAGTCAGTTTCTGCAGAGTATTTTCAAGCACATCGATTCTTTTTTGCTTGCGTGCCTGTTGTTTACCATGTTGGTAGGTTTGTTTGTGTTGTATAGCGCATCCGGGCAGAGTTTCGCACGTCTCAATGCACAATTAATCAATATCGTTGTCGCTTTTGGGGTTTTGTGGGTAGTCAGCAATATCCCGCCACATCATTTGGAGCGTGTGGCAGTGCCGATATATGTATTGGGGGTGTTGTTGCTTGTGGCTGTAGCCTTGTTCGGGGAGGTCAGTCATGGTGCAAGGCGATGGCTGAATCTGGGGGTGACAAAGATACAGCCATCCGAGATCATGCGTATAGCCGCCCCAATGATGCTGGCCTGGTACTTTGCCAAGCGAGAAGCCATGCCACGTATCGCTGATTTTATTATCGCGGCCATCTTGTTATTGGTGCCAGTCGCATTGATTGCCAAGCAGCCGGATTTGGGGACATCATTACTGGTGGCGTCGTCTGGGTTTTATGTGCTGTTTCTTGCTGGTTTGAGCTGGAAATTCCTGGTTGGTGGCGTTGTGGCTGCCGGTGCGATGATGCCTGTTTTCTGGTCTATGTTGCATGATTATCAGCGCAAGCGAATCGAGATTCTGATCGACCCTTCCCAAGACCCATTGGGTGCCGGCTACCATACCATCCAGGCGACTATCGCATTGGGCTCCGGGGGGGTGACCGGTAAAGGTTGGCTGAATGGGACACAGTCCCAGCTTGATTTCTTGCCGGAGCGGACTACGGATTTCATTTTTGCCGTGTTCGGGGAAGAGTTTGGTATGGTAGGAGGATTGCTGCTGTTGGTGCTATTTACGCTCATTATTGGCAGAGGCTTGGTCATCGCATCCCAAGCAAAAAGTACTTTCTCGCGATTGCTGGCTGGCAGCATTACACTCAACTTTTTTACTTATGCATTTGTCAATATGGGCATGGTCAGTGGTATTTTGCCAGTGGTGGGTGTACCGTTACCATTGATTAGCTATGGGGGGACTTCCATGCTAAGTCTGTTGTTGGGATTTGGTGTGTTAATGAGTATTCAAACACACAAGAAACTGGTTGCTTCGGGGTGATGACGACATGAAGAGAACTCATTTTTTCACTTATCTGCTGTTGAGTTTTTTGTTGGTAAGTTGCGGCGGTACCAAAGTAACTAGGCCAGAGCCTGCGCCACCAAGTGCAAATAAGCCTGCCGGAACAACGGACACAGACGCTGTGAAGGAAACGGCGAATAAGCCAGGCGGGTATTACCTCGATGATGGACCAGAAGCAAATCCGCCGACGAATCTGGACAGTATTCCGGACGCAGTCCCTAAAAAAGAACCGTTATTGCCGCGTTTGAACAAGCCTTATGTCGCGCTTGGGCAAACCTATCAACCCATGACGGTCTCGCAACCCTACAAAATGCGTGGGGTCGCATCATGGTATGGCAAGCGTTTCCACGGCAAAAAGACCTCCAATGGGGAAACATATGATATGTATGCGATGACTGCAGCTCATGCAGTACTGCCGTTGCCAAGCTATGCCAGAGTAACCAATGTGGCAAATGGGCGTTCAGTGGTAGTGCGTATCAATGATCGCGGGCCGTTCAAGAAAGACCGGATCATTGATTTATCCTACGCTGCAGCCTATAAGTTGCGTCTGATTGCTCAAGGCAGCGGATTGGTGGAAGTGGAAGCAATCAATCAGAATGACCTGAAAAATGTGAACGCTGTGGCAAATAACGATAGCGCTGTACGCTTGGAAGGGGAAGACGTTACAACCTCTGCAGACGCTGCAAATACCTCAACATCCACTGATACTTCTGCAATGCCGATGTTAGATAAGACTTTAACTCAACCAGAGGTGAACGCGACCAGAATGCAGGCGCCACCTGCTCAACCTGTTGAACAGATGACCGACACAAAAGATTATTTTGTACAAGCAGGCGCTTTTAAGAATGAAAGTAATGCCGAGAATCTGATGAAGCGTATCCAGGATATGGGGATTGCACCAAATATCGGTATTAACCGGGTGTATAATAATGCTCTACATCGCCTCAAACTTGGACCATTCAGCGGCAAGCTGGAAGCTGAACAGCTTGCGGCGCAACTCAGAAAACAACTTAATATACCGGCTATTATCCTGAATCAGTAATCTATGCGTTTATTTTATACAGCTTTAACCTTCTTTTTTGTTTTTGTTAATTCTGCGATGGCACAAGTACCACCGCCACCAGCATTAGCGGTCAAAGCATACTTGTTGCAAGACTTTAATAGCGGTAATGATATCGCGTCATATGAAAAGGATGCGCGTATTGAACCTGCATCGCTTACCAAGATCATGACTGCCTATATCGTGTTCGATGCCTTACAAAAAGGGCATCTCAAACTAGATCAAGTGATTCCTGTCAGTGAAAAAGCCTGGAAGGTTGAAGGGTCGAAGATGTTCATCGAGCCCAATAAACCAGTCACGGTAGATGAGCTGTTGCATGGAATGATTATTCAATCGGGTAATGATGCGACTATCGCCCTGGCAGAGGCAGTCGGCGGGGATGAGGCCGTATTTGCCCAAATGATGAACCAACAGGCCGCCAAATTGGGTTTAACACACTCACACTTCATGAATGCGACTGGTTTGCCAGACCAGGAACACTATACGACAGCTGCAGATTTGGCCAAACTTGCTACTGCGTTAATTCGGGATTTCCCGCTGGAATATCGCCGTCTATATTCTGTCAAAGAGTATACATACAACAAAATTACACAGCCAAACCGGAATCGCCTGTTGTGGCTGGATGCCAACGTGGATGGCATGAAGACTGGGCATACCGAGACGGCAGGATATTGCCTGATCTCATCCTCCAAGCGCGATTCTACCCGTTTGGTTTCAGTCGTGCTGGGCGCGGCAAACGAGGCCATGCGTGCCAGCGAGAGCCAGAAACTGCTCAATTATGGATTTCAGTTTTATGAATCCACTTTAGTATACAAAGCGAACCAGACTGTGCATACGCTCAGGGTGTATAAAGGGCAGGAACGTACAGTGCCCGCTGCATTGGCAAAAGACTTTTACCTTTCTTTGCCTAAGGGTGACTATGCAAGAGTCAGAGCGACTTCTACAACGCAACAGCCTTTGATTGCGCCTATCAAAGCTGGCCAGCCGGTAGGTAAGATCATATTCACACTGGATGGTAAAACTATTGGCCAGCAAACACTGGTTGCAGCACATGCAGTGGAACAAGGGGGCTTTTTCAGCCGTATCGCAGACAGCGTTCGCTTGATGTTACAGTAAGCAATATGACCGACATTCCACAATCAGAAAACGAAACGCTTATCGAATTTCCTTGCGACTTCCCCATTAAAGTCATGGGCGAAACGCATGATGAATTTGCGCAAGAGGTGATTTCTACCATACAGCGACTGATGCCGGATTTTGATGCTAGCCGTATAGAAATGCGGGGAAGCACAGGCGGGAAATATCTCAGCCTGACATGCACGGTCACAGTATATTCCAAGCCGCAGTTGGATGACATCTATCGTGCGCTCACCGGGCATCCGATGGTTAAGGTAGTGTTGTAATCGGTCGATGCAGTTGATTTGCCGAGCATTGGGGCGAACGGACTATCAGGCGACCTTGCATGCTATGCAGGCTTTTACGCAGGCGCGTACTTCAGAAACGCCAGATGAACTTTGGCTGACAGAGCATGATAGCGTTTATACGCTAGGGCTCAACCGTAAAAATGTGCGGTTGCCACAAAACAGCTTGCCTCTTGTGTTGGTGGATAGGGGCGGGAAAATCACTTATCACGGTATTGGGCAAGTGGTGATTTACCTTTTGATAGATCTCAAGCGGCGCGGTATCGGGGTCCGGCAGCTGGTCAGTATGATGGAGAACAGTATCATCCAACTGCTATCGGATAACGGTATCAAGGCCTATGCCGATAAAGATGCCCCTGGCGTTTATGTTGCGGGTGCCAAGATAGCCTCGCTGGGACTACGCTTAAAAAATCAATGCTGCTATCATGGGTTAAGTCTCAATGTCGATATGGATTTAAGCCCTTTCTCTGCTATCGATCCATGCGGCTACAAGGGTTTGCAGGTTACGCAAACCAGAGATTTAGGCGTGCAGCAAACCCCTGTACAATTAGGGCAATCATTGCTAAAACTGTTGGAAGACCAATTGAATGAGTCAAACTCGCTCACCTAAGATTGCTGGGGTCAAAGAAACGGATGCAGCTAAAACTGCACGTATCCCAATTAAAATCGTACCGCAGCCACTAATGCGCAAGCCGGACTGGATAAAAATGAAAGTGCCAGATTCCGCGCGTTTCCAAGAGATCAAGCGTGTGCTAAGGGATAACAAGTTGCATACGGTATGTGAGGAAGCGAGTTGCCCGAACATTGGCGAATGCTTTAGCGGCGGCACGGCAACCTTCATGATTTTGGGTGACATTTGTACACGTCGTTGTCCTTTTTGTGATATCGCGCATGGTAGGCCGCTACCGCCAGATATTCACGAGCCGGAGAATCTGGCACGTACCATTGCACAGATGGGGTTGAAATACGTGGTTATTACTAGTGTAGATCGTGATGACCTGATAGATGGTGGTGCTCAGCATTTTGTAGACTGTATCCAGGCGGTGCGGGCAGCGTCGCCACAAATCAGGATCGAAATTCTTGTGCCGGATTTCAGGGGGAGAATGGAAGTGGCTCTGGATATCCTGCGCAAAGCCCCACCGGATGTCATGAACCACAATCTGGAAACCGTGCCCCGCTTATATAAAGCAGCCAGACCTGGGTCCGACTATCAACATTCTCTGAGTTTGCTTAAAGAATTCAAGCGGCTTTATCCACATATCCCCACGAAATCTGGCCTGATGTTGGGTTTAGGTGAGACGGATGAAGAAATTCTGGCCGTGATGGAGGATTTACGTTCATATGACGTGAACATGCTGACTTTAGGGCAGTATCTGCAGCCAAGTGTGCATCATTTGCCGGTAATGCGTTATGTTACGCCACAGGTTTTTGATGACTTACGTCAAAAGGCTGCCGAGATGGGATTTGAAAATGCAGCAAGTGGCCCCATGGTAAGAAGCAGTTATCATGCAGATATGCAGGCACATGGATTAGGATAAATATGGTTCCACATTTGACAACAGCTTTAAGCGGCCCATTGCTGGCGCTAGAGAAGCGCTTGCTGCAAGAGATGCCGAAGATCGAACATTGGTTTCGAACACAGTGGCTGGAATATGCGGCACCTTTTTATGCCAGCGTAGATTTACGTAACGCGGGGTTCAAGCTGGCACCGGTAGATACTAATCTATTTCCTGGAGGGTTTAATAATCTCAACCCGGACTTTCTGAGTCTGAGTGTCCAAGCGGCACAAATCGCTGTCGAAAAAGTATGCCCGGAAGCTAGGCGCTTGTTGATTATTCCGGAAAACCATACGCGTAATACCTATTATCTGCGCAATGTAGTGGAACTGGTGACGATAATGCAGGCAGCAGGGCTGGATGTGCGTGTAGGATCAATCAATCCTGAGATTACCGAGCCCACCCAATTTGAAACGCCAGGTGGTAAAACGCTGTTATTGGAACCAGTGGTGCGTGAGAATAATCGCCTCAAACTCAAAAGTGCTGAGTTAGGTGATTTTGACAGTTGTGCGATTCTGCTCAATAACGATTTGTCTGGAGGGATTCCGCCAGTTTTGCAGAACCTTGAGCAGAACCTGATACCGCCACTGCATGCCGGTTGGAGCACGCGTCGCAAGTCCCAGCATTTTGCTGCTTATGATCGGGTGGTGAAAGATTTTGCACAATTGCTTGATATCGATCCGTGGTTGCTCAATCCTTATTTTGAAACCTGCGGCGAGATAGATTTTCATGCACGTACTGGTGAAGATTGTCTGGCGCTCAAGGTGGAGCAGCTGCTGGAAAAAATCAAAACAAAGTATGCTGAATACAATATCTCCCAAGAGCCCTTTGTGATCGTCAAGGCCGATGCTGGTACATACGGCATGGGAATCATGACAGTGAAGACGCCTGACGATGTACGAGATTTGAACCGTAAGGCCCGCAATAAGATGTCCGTAGTAAAAGAAGGCTTGCAGGTGACGGAAGTCATCATTCAAGAAGGCGTTTATACCTTTGAAAGTATCAACGACGCCGTGGCAGAGCCTGTGGTGTACATGATGGATCATTTCGTAGTAGGTGGATTCTACCGAGTACATACTGGACGTGGTGTGGATGAGAATCTGAATGCGCCCGGTATGCATTTTGTTCCGCTGGCGTTCGAGCGATCCTGCACGACTCCAGATTGCGATGAAGATCCAGAGACTATTCCAAACCGTTTTTATGCCTATGGTGTAGTGGCGCGTTTAGCCCTGCTGGCTGCTGCCATCGAGTTGCAGGAAAACGATCCTTTGAATGCATGACACATGAAACTGTTATTTATCCTCGATCCTCTGGACAGCCTTAAAATATTCAAGGACTCCAGTGTAGCCATCATGCGCGAGGCGGCCGCTAGGGGGCATCAGTTATTTGTGTGTGAGCCACATGATTTGCTGATGAGGCAGGAAAAAGTATTTGCCAAGGGGAGCTCTTTCTCTTTTTCTGAAGGTGCAAGTTGGTATATGTTGGGTAAGTCGTCCGAGTGGAGCCTGACAGAATTTGATGCGGTACTGAATCGAAAAGACCCGCCGTTCGATAGTGAATATCTGTATCTTACCTATCTGTTGGAACAAGCGGCCAATCAAGGTGCCACTGTCCTGAATGCGCCTGGCGCGGTCCGGAGCTGGAATGAAAAGCTGTCTGTCGCAAAGTTCCCGCAGTTTGCCCCATCATTCATTGTCACTCGCCAAGAGAGTGATGTACGCGCCTTTTTATCCGAGCATCAGGATATCGTAGTCAAGCCGCTGGACGGAATGGGGGGCAGCGGTGTATTCCGTTTGACGGAAAATGACCCGAATATCGGTTCTATTATCGAAACCATTACACAGCAAGAGACCCGCACTATCATGGCACAGCAATATTTGCCTGAGATCATGGACGGTGATAAACGTATACTGGTGATAGATGGTGATCCTTTGCCATACGCGTTGGCACGTATTCCCAAGCAGGGGGAGCTGCGAGGCAATTTGGCAGTAGGCGGAACAGGCGTAGCGCGGCCGCTGAACGCGCGTGATTGGGAAATAGCCAATACAGTAGGCAAGGCTCTAAAAAAAGAAGGCCTGTTCCTGGTTGGATTAGACGTGATCGGTAATTGTCTAACTGAAATCAATGTGACCAGTCCAACTTGCATGGTAGAGATTGCAGCCCAAACGTTAGACCATGCACAGCCATGCAATCCTGCCCAAGTTTTCGTGGATAAGCTTCAAGAATTAATCAAGTAGCGCTATAGTAGCGCCTATGCGGGGGCTTATTTTATTTTTCTTCGGACTGTTACTGATGAGTTGCAGTCGTGTAGAACCTATCTACCATATGCAAAGCTTTGTATTTGGCACGATGGTGGATATTTCGATATATGGCGAATCTGAAGAAGATGCCCAAGCCATCTCGAATGATATCATCAGGCAATTTCAGGATTTGCATAACCGTCTACATGCTTGGCGTCCAAGCGAAATTACGGTACTTAATCATGCTTTTAGAAGCGGCAAGGTGCCGGTCAGGATTGCTCCGGATATCGCTGATATCATTGCTGATGCGACAGAGTTGTCCATAAAATCCAAGGGGGCATTTAACCCTGCCATCGGGGCATTGATCAATGAATGGGGTTTTCAGCAGGATGAATTCAAACCAGTTAAGGTGAATCAACAGCGTATTGCACAATTGGTAAAGGCCAACCCACAAATGGTCGATATTGTAGTAGATGATGGTAAAGTGTTCAGTACAAATCCATCTGTGCAGCTTGATTTGGGAGGTTATGCCAAGGGATATGCACTGGACCAGGCATTATTGATTTTGCGTAAACAAGGTGTCAGTAATGCGCTAATCAATATTGGAGGAAATATCATCGCATTGGGCAAGCATGGCGACCAGCCTTGGAGAGTGGGTATCCAGCATCCACGTAAACCAAACGCGATAGCGACTTTGGATCTACCTAGCGGCTGGGCAATTGGTACATCTGGGGACTATCAACGTTATTTTGAACTTAAAGGCGTTCGCTATTGCCACATCATTAATCCTGCAACGGGATATCCGGTGCAAGGTGTGCAATCCGTAACCGTACTCATTCCGCCTCAGCCCAATGCAGGGGTTTTGTCCGACGTGACCTCCAAGCCTATCTTTATTGCACAGCCGGAAGCACGTGCATCTGTGGCCAGGCAGATTGGGATCCAAGATTATCTGGTCATTGAAAATGACAACCGGATACTGGCCAGTGCAAGTATGGCCCAGCGTCTAACCTGGCTGGATAAGCAAGCTCAGCAACATGTGGTTGAAGCGCCTTAAAAACGCTGCCTATCCCGATTTTTTGCTTGGGGATTGGGTTGTTCTCGTTGCTTCTTTGGTGGTGGTGCTGCTGCTGTTCAAGATTTTATGGAGCCATCAACAGGCCAATCGCCTGGAGGTTCGGCAAGGCAGCAAAATATTAGGGGTTTATGACCTAAATCAGGCACGCAGCTTAAGTGTCGCAGGGCCGCTTGGTGTATCGGAAATCGTTATTCAGCATGGCAAAGCACGATTCAAGCATTCCCCATGTGCCAATCAATATTGTGTGCATCAAGGTTGGTTAAAAACCGTAGGGCAAGTGGCAATATGTCTTCCAAACCACATAAGCCTCGAATTGCTCGGTGAGAAAAAGCCATATGACTCACTCAATTACTAGCATAGCGACTAATCCGCAAGATCATAAAATCGCCAGATTGACAGCGCTCGCCATTGGCATGCATGTGTTGGAGGCGATTTTCCCTTCGCCATTACCCGGGGTAAAACCTGGCATAGCCAACATTGTGACACTATTTGTGCTGATGGAATTCGATTTTGCCACAGCGGCCTGGGTAAGCTTGTTGAGGGTATTTGCGAGCAGCCTATTACTGGGGCAATTTCTGACCCCAACATTTATATTAAGTTTATCTGGAGCAGTCGCTAGTCTAATCGTGCTAAGGTTTGCACAACATTTACCAAGAAAATATTTCAGTGTCATCACATTGAGTATCCTGGCTGCTTTTGGACATATAGCTGGTCAGCTTTTAGTAGTCAGGATATGGCTGATTCCTCAAGCGGGTGTAGCATATCTTATCCCGGTTTTTGCACTGGCTGCTTTGTTTTTTGGCTGCGTGAACGGACTTGTCGTCGCCAGGGTAATACAAAATAGGCAACACGGCTAATCAAAAAAAGAGCGGCTAAGCCGCTCTTTAAACATCACCATTTTATTTATTCAGTGATTTCACGCCATATTGACCGTTTTGTCTGGAATCCTGTACCAGAACCTGAGAACGGGACATTGTCTACCAGTTTAGGGTTCCTGTCATTGGCGACCACATCGGATACTTTTGGTTTGCCACCAACATATACTACATTGAAACCTACGCTTGGAGCGGTTGTTCGTTGTGCCACAACATTGGAAGCTGGTGTGGTTGTAACTGAACGTCCAGTCTTATAATCCAGATAATTAAACCAGCCATAACCAGCAGGCTGACATGCAGTAGAGGTGGGAACAGTTGTTGGAACGATTAATGTGCCCAGTACCAATCTGGAGGCAACATTTTCACGTTCTCCGCTGTCCGGTAAATCCACATACCAGCCGTTACCGGAAGTGAAGTCCACCGCATTAGATGAGGTGCTGATGCGCTGATCTGCATTGCCTGGGTCTGGGCCAATTGTTTGTTGAACCAGAATAGAACCAGAGCGTGGATTTGCCAAAGTTGCGGCAGAAGGACCGCTATCCTTAATGGCATATAAGGTTTGTTGGTCAGTGTTAGTCAGGTCGCTGACTTCCAGGTATTTGCCTGTCCCAACAAAAACAACCTTCTTGTTGGAAACAATACCAAGTTCTGGCGAGGTTGTAATCGGCTGCACTTTGCTGCCTGCCTTTAATTCAGCCATTTTGGTGACGGTGTTGTTGCTGATATCAAAGCGCCAGAGGTTGCCAAGTAAATCTCCGCCATACGCAAATTGCGTCACGTTGTTTTTCTCGGCATCGTCTGTGTAGGCTTTTATCTTCGCCAATCCACTAGGGTCACTTGTAGTGTTAACACCTGTATCAATTGCAGCAAGCTTGTTACCTGTTGCCGCATCCACTACATACAAGTAGCCATGCCCGTCCCCTGTATTGAAGGTGGGTGAGCCAGCGGTGTTAGGCTTGAATTTGGTGGTGGATAGAGAATAAAAACCATCATTGTCCGGGATATTGTTGTATCCAGAGGTAAATATCACTACCCATTTATTATCCGAGCTTCTTTTTGTCACGACGGGGTTGCCAAAGGTATAACCCAGATTTTTGTCATGGCTACCCGCGACGCTGCTTGCATCAAATTCCCAGAGTAATTTTGGATTGGTGGTGTCGGTAATGTCCAGAGCATAATACCCACGGCCACCACTATTCAACGAGCCAATCAGAACAGTTCTCCAGTCGCTGGCGGTGGCAGTGTTACAGTTGGCTGCTACACAGATATCAGAAATAGTGATATCACCATCCACCATGTAAGTATGTTTGTTGCCATAAGCAGAATCGGCTAGTTTCCACATGTTGGGAATCACCATTGTTGGGATATATGCCCAGCGCTCTTCCATCGTGTCAGCATCAAATGCGTGCAGCATACCATCGTTAGAGCCCACAAACACGGTCTTGGCCCGGCTCGCATTTGCAGTCTTGAAATCCTGGTAGCCTGGGTCACTATAGTTAAAAGTGGGTTTGCCAAGAAAAGCTGGTTTTGAATTGACCAAGTCGCCTAAAGTCGCCTGACGTTTGCGGAACACTTGGTTGTCCGGCACAGAGGCATCTTGTTCATATCCAGTCTCTCCACGTAGATAGCTGACTAAATGTGGCCCAGTCACATTGGCTTGTTGATCGGTTGTAAGCGTTGGCCATTGCGTCAGGTTTGCTTTCAGCCAAGCCTGGTCAAAAGTTACCTTTTGTGCGGCAGACAAATTGGTGTAAGTAAAGTTCTGTAATACACCGGCAACATTCATCTTGATGTTTCTGGTATTGGTAAAATCACTTACCTTATTCTTCAGGTTGCCAGTGCAGCTTGCTGTCACCGGAACCTGGCAATCCGTGCCACTCACCGTGCCGCCACTGCCACTACATGCTGGATCAGTTAGCCCAGGAGTCACGCAATAATAAGTAGCACCTATTTTTTGGATGGTTCCAGGCGAAGCACACGTGACATTATCCACTACATCCTCTACACAGTTGTTGGGTAAAGTAACGGAACTTACTGCACCAGTAGCTGGGTCGATTGTGCGTCTTTCCAGGTTCCCGATCCAGTAACCTGATGTATAGCTGGCCACATAAGCATAGTTGTCACCGGAGATCGGGTTCAGGGTACTGGTTGCAGCGGCTGCACCAGCACCCACTTTAATCGTAAGTGCAGCTAGTGCATCCTGTAGTTGAGTTACAACATCATTTGGATTCCTGGCGCTAAAATACTTGCCACCAGTATTGACTGCCGCATGCCACAAATCATCAATAGCTGTAGCACTGTCAGCAGCGGGGATGGTCCAGTTCTTGGTTCCGTTGACAATATCATAGTAGTCGCCTGATTTTGCGGTCGCATAATCAGCCGTATAAGCCAATGTGCCATCCACACCCAGCCCCATGGTGAATGTTACCATTACCTGATTTTTGTTGGGGGGGGTGCCTGAAGCTGTCGGTGTTTCGCAGACATTTGTGCCTAACGCACCCGTACAGTTATTTAGATGCAATGGATCCGTTGCGCTTTGACGTAAATCGGTAGTGTAATAATATCTAGCCACGTCAGCCAGTGTGTTCGATGTGGCAGTGGGCCCCTCGTAATAGGGTCTCGTAGTCGGGGCGGCATCATAGTTGCCCATGACCGTTGTGCCATCTATCTCATAACCATCGCCGGTGTTCCAAAAACCATCGGTAGTCAATAAAGTGA
>JAKOWL010000187.1 GCA_029781535.1 Pseudomonadota bacterium | reverse complement strand
GGCTGATTTGTGCGACCAACAAAAACCTCGAAGAGGCTGTAAGTAAAGGCGAGTTTCGTTCGGATTTATATTTCCGTATCAATGTGATCTCCATTTTTCTGCCACCTCTCAGAGAAAGGCGCGAAGATATCCCCTTGCTGGTTGAAAATATCCTTGGACAATTCAATAGAGAAAATCACGCTAAAATCTGCATCACGCCAGAAGCGATGAATGTGCTAACCAGTTGTTTTTGGCCGGGAAATGTACGCGAGCTTGAAAATTGTGTAGAACGGTTTGCCACGATGGCGCGCGGCAACGTGATTCGCGAGGTGGATATTCCCTGTCAGACAAACCAGTGCCTATCCTCCACGCTATGGAAATACCAGCCTAAGGGCGAGGTGATTCCTATTGCCCCTATGGCGGTTGAATCAGAGCATTCGGCAAGCTATGAACTGCCGCCTGTGGATGAAGAAAACCTGACCGAGCGCGAGCAATTAATACGTGCGATGGAAAAGAGTGGCTGGGTGCAGGCCAAAGCAGCGCGCATGCTTAATCTTACCCCGCGTCAGATGGGGTATGCGTTGAAAAAATATAACATCGAAGTCAAGCGCTTTTAGCCTTGATTGTCCATATCTATAGCCATGTCTCTTTTGCGACAATCAATTTTGAATTTGTCGTATAGGCGACAATTCGATCCGAATCTCAATATTAAAATAACCAATTGATTTAATTAAGTTTTATTTTTTCCTCTCAAATGGCATGCGATTTGCAGTAACTCTGTTAATTCCTGAATATTTGAGGGTAAAGATATGGACTCAGCAGTAGAAGGTGTGGCAATCCCAAGCCGATTACGGCCGTTGAATGGCATCAAGGTGGAAGTGGCTGGCCAACCAGAGGCTTCGGGCTGTGGCAGTACAGGTGGCTCCGGCAAATCAAGTTGTGGTTCCTCCGATGGTCAAGACGATATGCCCGCTGAGATCTGGGAAAAAGTCAAAAACCATCCTTGTTACTCAGAAGAAGCGCATCATCACTACGCCCGCATGCATGTCGCAGTGGCTCCGGCATGCAATATCCAGTGTAATTACTGTAACCGCAAATATGATTGCTCCAACGAATCACGTCCTGGGGTGGTTTCGCAAAAGCTCACCCCTGACCAGGCGGTGAAGAAAGTGCTGGCCGTTGCCAGCGAGATTCCGCAGATGACCGTGTTGGGTATTGCCGGCCCTGGCGATGCGCTGGCGAATCCGGCCAAGACATTTGAGACTTTCCGGCGTTTGCAGGAAGAAGCACCGGATATCAAACTGTGTCTTTCCACAAACGGTCTGGCATTGCCGGATTATGTGGATGAGATTGCTAAATACAACGTTGACCATGTGACTATTACGATCAATATGGTGGACCCGGCAGTAGGAGAAAAAATCTATCCATGGATTTTTTATGACCACAGACGAATCTATGGTCGTGAAGCCGCCCAAATTCTAACTGACCGACAAATGTTGGGTCTGGAAATGCTGACAGCACGTGGCATTCTGACCAAAATCAATTCTGTTTTGATTCCAGGCATCAACGATGAGCATTTGTACGAAGTGAATCGTGCGGTCAAAGCGCGAGGTGCCTTTTTGCATAACATCATGCCGCTGATTTCCGAGCCAGAGCATGGCACGGTGTTCGGCCTTACTGGCCAGCGCGGACCGACAGCCCAAGAGTTGAAAGACGTACAGGATGCCTGCATGGGAGGAGCAAATCTCATGCGGCACTGCCGCCAATGCCGTGCAGATGCGGTCGGACTGCTTGGTGAAGATCGCAGTGATGAATTTACACTGGATCAGATTGAGCAAATGGATGTGGTGTATGACATCGAAAAACGTCGTGCCTACCAGGAGAAAGTTGAGGCAGAACGTCAGGCACAGCACGCTGCTAAGCAGGGTGCGCTGGGAGAACAAAGCGCAGATGATGGCATGAAGGTGCTAGTTGCTGTGGCTACCACAGGTGGGGGCAAGGTGAACCAGCATTTCGGTCATGCAGATGAGTTCCAGATTTACGAAGTGACCGCTAGTTCCACTACGTTCATTGGCCATCGTCGGGTAGATCTCTATTGCCAGGGCGGCTTTGGCGAGGACGAGCAACTGCCTTCCATTGTAAATGCTATCAATGACTGTCATGCGGTACTGGTTTCCAAGATAGGCGCTTGCCCGCGTGATGAATTAAAGGCAGCCGGTATCGAGCCGGTAGAGGAATTTGCGCATGAATTTATTGAAAAAGCCGCTTTAACCTGGTTCGCAAATTATCGCGAGCGCGTGGCAAAAGGCGAAATCGTGCATATCTCGCGCGGAGATGCAGCGATACGTCAAGGTGCGTTCAAGGCTGCTTGATAGACAAGGTTTTCTAAAGGAGAAATTATTATGGCATACAAAATCGTCGCTTCTCAGTGCACAGGCTGTTCCGCTTGTGAGCCAGAGTGCCCAAATCAGGCGATCTATGAAAAGAACGGCGTGTTTTTCATCAAGCCGGAAAAATGTACCGAATGTATCGGTTATTTTGATGAAGCGCAGTGTGTGGCTGCTTGCCCGGTTGATAAAACCTGCATCATCGATACAAGCTATCCGCGCTATCAAGCCGCCTAAGGAGTTGTTATGGAACTGTCGCTCACACCCAAAGCCGAAAAGTTCATCAGTCGCATGATTCGGTTCAATGGCGGTACGCCTGCACATGGTTTTCGGCTGGTAGTCAGCCCCGGCGGTTGCTCCGGACTGAGCTCCGAATTTACAGTCGAGGCCGCACCGCTGGAAGGTGATGCAGTGGTTGAGGCGAGTGGCTTAAAACTGTTCTTGCCAGCTGAATCCAGAATGTTGCTGGATGGCGCGACGATTGATTTCAAAGATACGCCGATGGAATCTGGCCTGACTTTCATTACACCACATACTGGCAGTTGCGGTTGTAGCAGCAGTGGTGACCACTCTACGAATGCTGGCCCGGCCACAGTGAGTATTGCCAGCATACAGCGTAAGCATTAATTTGCCATATGGATCAAGAGGCGCTGGAAAATAGCTGGTTTGCAACAAGATACCAGACTTTGCCTGCCAATGCAGCAGAGCAGTTGCGCTTAGCCAGCCTGACTTATGCTGATAGCGCCAAAGCGGAAATGCATTTGGCGATGGCTAGAATGATGGCATCTGACAATCTAGCAGTAAAGATTGGGGAATATCGTTACTACTTTTACAAAGGCCGTTTATCCGAGGCGATATCCATTGCGGAACATTGCCTGAAACTTACGGCGCAGGAGTTAGGGTTCCCGCAAAGTTGGCGTCATGTGTGGCCTCATCATGCCAGCTTCCAAAGCGAAGAACCTGCACACCGTTTTTATCTGTTCTGCCTTAAGGCTTATGCCTACTTGCTGTTGCGACTTAATGATATGGAGCAAGGACGTGAAGCGGTAGAAAAATTGTTGCAGCTAGATCCAACTAATAAGGTAGGTGGTCAGGTGTTGCTGGATGTGTTGGAACGCATTGGCAAGGATGACTACGATGATTGAGTCTGATATTCCTGCAGTGGATTGGCAAGGTAACCCGATATCTTGCCAAGGCTGCACACATCAGGACAGGCAAGGGCTGGGTGCCTGCGCTCCGATGCGTTCATGCGTGCATGACCGCTATGCCAAGCGGATTGACCGGTTCTTTGGCACCAATCCTAGCCTGGCTGCCCAGTATATTGAACACCCGTATTTTGAAGTGCGTGCGGTGGCAGCCAAATATCTCGATATTTTTCATCTCAATCGCTTAATGCACGACCCGGATGAGACTGTGCGCGCCAGTGTAGCGTTGCGGTTACTGCCCAGAATGCTCACTAAGCTGGTTCATGACGAAGACCGGGAGGTGCGTGTGCGGGTTGCTTCACGCCTGGAGCAGGCGGATTTGCCTGCCATGATGCACGACCCGGATTATTTCGTCCGCGTGGTAGTTGCCCGCCGAATCTCTGCCAGCCAGCTGTTTCACATGGTGCGTGATCCGGATGTCTCGGTGCGGCGGGAAGTGGCATTGAGAATCAGTGTTGACTGGCTGCCCATGCTGGCAAACGACAGTGAGGATGAGGTCAGGCTGACAGCCGTTCGACGCATGCCGGCCGGCTTGCTGCCTCCATTCCGTTTCGATTCGGATTGGCGTATCCGTTTTGAAGTTGCACAGCGCATACCCATGGAATATCTGGCAGGAATGGCCAAGGATGATGATGATGCTGTAACAGCCGCCGTCAATTCAAGACTGAATCCAGAACAGGAGGGTAGCCATGGCTACTAATATTGTACGTGACAGCGGCGTGGTAGAACTGGTCAATCCACCAAAGTTTGATTATGGCCAGAAAGTGCGTTCTAAAAAATACGTGCGCAATGATGGCACGTTTCCCGGCCGCGAAGTCGGCGATATATTGGTTAAAAAAGGCGATATTGGTTATGTCACCAGTATCGGTACGTTTTTACAGCAGTTCTATATTTATGGTGTTGATTTCTATGAGCTAGGCTATCGCGTAGGGATGCGTGGCAAGGAACTGGAGCTGATGGACGAAGACACTACAGAGGACGAGGAATAAGATATGGCGGAACCACGTGAACCGAAATATCAATGGGGTCAGCCGGTTACAACAGCAGTAGACCTGATTAACGATGGCAGCTATCCCGACGTTCCTCTAGACGCATTGCTTGCGGCGGCTGGCAGCAAGGGTGAAATCGTAAATGTCGGTGTAGTGAAAGAAACAGGTGTGCCGGTGTATCTTGTCGAGTTTCCTGATGGAAAAGTCGTGGGCGTATTTGAGGAAGAACTGGTTTCCGTGTGAGTTTAGCCATGATTGCCAGCCCATATGCCTCCGCGATATGCCCGCATCCCAATGAGATGGACCGTTTGCGCATCGAGAAAATGCTTGGTGAGCGGGAGCGTTACAAATACGTCTCCCCAAAGGTGTTGCCTGATATCGAAGGATATCTGGTACGCAGCCCCTGCTGTTCACGCACAGTGGCGCCAGATGGGGGGGAGATCGATATTGCGCGCATCGAATACCAATCCGGGGATTTCTGGCGCTTGTATTGTAAGGATGATAGCAAGGCATGCTGGCGGGCACATTCTGAATTCCATAACCTTGCATCTTTGCTTGCTTTGCTGGTAGCTGATCCGAAGAGGGAATTTTGGCGATGAGCCCTTTATATTTCGACAATAACGCCACAACGCGCATTCTGCCTCCGGTGCTGGAGGCTATGTTACCTTGGCTGACAGAATCGTATGGAAACCCATCCAGCAGCCATCCGTTAGGACAGCAGGCGAAACAGGCATTGGGAACCGCGCGCGCGAAATTGGCTGGTTTTCTGAAAGCGACTCCTGCGGAAGTAATATTCACAAGCGGTGCTACGGAATCAAATCATTTAGCTATTTGTTCAGCAGCTTTATCGGCGGACCATGGTCGTCGCCGTATCGTCAGCAGTGCAGTTGAACACCCCTCCACCCTGTTATTGCTTGCGCATTTGCAGAAACAAGGTTTCGAAGTTGTGCTGGTGCCGGTCAAACCTTCCGGAGAGCTTGACCTGGCTGCACTGAATGAGGCTGTAAATGAAAATACGGCATTGGTGACATTGATGCATGCCAATAATGAAACAGGTGTGATTTTCCCTATCGATGAAGCGGCTGCAATCGCGCATTCCAAAGGTGCATTAATGCACACCGATGCCGCCCAGACGGCCGGAAAAATCGATCTGGATGTACATCAGCTTGGCTGTGACCTGCTTTCGTTCTCTGGGCACAAATTACATGCTCCCAAAGGTGTGGGCGTGTTGTATGCAAAAAAAGGCATCCCTGTTCAACCGCAGTTGCTAGGCCACCAGGAGCGTAACCGACGCGGCGGTACAGAAAATCTGCCCGGCATCATTGGCTTGGCAGCCGCTGCGGAACTTGCAAAAAACCGGATGGCAGAGAATCCGCAAAAAGTATCTGCCTTACGTGATTCCATGGAATTGGCTATTTTGAATCAGGTGCCACAGGCTTATGTCAATGGTGTGGCGGCAAGAGTGGCAAATACCAGCAACATTTGCTTCCCTGGCATAGATGGCGAGGAATTATTGTGCCGCTTGGAACGGCTGAATATCTTGGCTTCACGCGGTAGCGCATGTACGGCTGGCGGTACCGAGCCATCCCACGTATTGCTTGCCATGGGAAGAAGCAGTGAGGAGGCACTGGCATCCATACGTTTTTCGCTTTCTTGTGAAACTACACCTGCAGAAGTGGCTGCGCTGGCAGCTGCTATTGGCCAGGTAGTTGGTGAAATAGGATTGCAGGTGGCTGCCTGAAAGGTTTTTTGAAAGGAATTTATATGAAAGTGATGATTAGGCGTAACGACAAAGGCGGGTTATCTGCTTATGTTCCCAAAAAAGACCTGGAGGAACCCATAGTTGAACAGGAAAAGCCTGAGCTATGGGGAGGCATTGTCAAACTTGCCAATGGCTGGCAACTGATGTTGCCCGAGATGGCAGCCGATACGCGCTTGCCAATCACGATTGAAGCAAAACGTTTGGGTGAATAGGAGTTTGTATGTGCATTAGCTGCGAAACACTGACAGAAATCGAAGACGCACTCAAGGATTTTACGAACATCACCAATAACCCTGTTCCGATGCTAAAAGAGTGCTTTCCGGATATCAGTTTTCTGCGCATGTCTGCTCGTGATGTAGATGAAGCTCCATTTCGTACGCTGGCTAATTACAATCTTTACTTGCTGGATACCAGCGAACATTGCGTCAAAATCACTAACAACCCGGATCTGGCAACCGCAGTCGTGGTGGCTCAAAGGTAAGGATATATGTCTGAAACTTGGATTCCGCTTAATGCGCCGGATTATGGTGATGCAGAAGCTTCTGCCGTACAAGCGGTACTGGCACGTACCGAGCAATCCGATGGTTCGCTGACTGCTGCTTTTGAGGCGGCGTTTGCAGATTATCTTGGGCGTAGGCACGCAATCGCAGTGGGCAGTAGCACGCTGGCCACATTGCTGGTGTTAAAGGCAGCTGGAATCAGAGAAGGCGATGAGATTATTGCTCCACCCTATAGCTGGTGGCAAACCGCACATGCGATAGGTTGGAGTGGTGCAATACCGGTACTGGCCGAAATAGATTATTGGTCGCAAACATTGGCGCCTGAAAAGGCAGAAGCCAAAATCACGGATAAAACCTGCGCCATCCTGGCTACCAATGTGAACGGGCATCCGGCAGATTGGAGTAAGTTGCGTGCCATTGCTACGCAAGCCAATGTTCTGCTGATTGAAGATGCGACGGAATCCATTGGGTCCCGTTATCAAGGCAAGCTGGTTGGCACATTTGGAGATGTTTCAATCTTTGACTTTTCACAGCCATCAGCATTATGTTGCGGCAAGGCCTCAATGATTGTGACTGATGACGATACGCTGGCCATGAAGATTCGCCATTACCGCAGCCACCGTCTGGATGAGCGCGCTTCGTTAACTGCGACCCTGCGTCCGCCGCTGGATGTAGGCATCTCTGAAATAACGGCAGCACTTGGGTTGGTGCAACTGAAGCGTCTTCCGGAAATTCAGGCCATTCGTAAGAAGGTTGAAGCTTGGTATCAAGCGCAGGTTTCCAGTTTTGAAGGTATCAAACCGCCTTATGTTGCCCCTGGTGTGGACGAAGTGCATTGGTTCTTGTACACAGTGCATCTTGGCACCAGATTTAGTGCCAGCAGCCGTGACGCATTAGTGGAAGACTTGGAGACGGAAATGGTCGAGTCAGCCGCTTATTGTCGACCTCTCCATTTGCAGCGCGCCTATATCGAGCAATATGGTTATCGCAAAGGCAATTTTCTGGTAACGGAAAAAGTGGCGGATCGTGCTATCGCTCTGCCGTTCCATACACATATCACCGAAGATCAAGTGGCCTTTATCGTCAAGACAGCCAAAGATGCTTCCATCAATGTGGGAGCAGGGGCAGCCATCTACTTATAGATAGGAATGAGTTATGAATACAAAAATACTGGATGAAATCGTCAAAAGCCTTGCCGCCGGCAATGTCATTCCTTACTTAGGGCCTGGCGTGCTGGGATTGGAGTCGACGACATGCCAAGTGCCGGCAACTCCGGAAGACTTGGTGAAACTGCTGACAGCAAAAGTCAGTGTGCCACACAAGATTCGCAACAACTTGACCGCTGCTGCGCAGTTTATCGAGAACTTCAAGCATCGCAAAACGATTGTCAGCCTGATGGCCGAGGCGTTCTCGACAGGTGTTTCCCCTAACGTACTGCATCACTATGTTGCGGGTTTAGGCAAGAAGCCGTTATTGATAGTGGATACCTGGTATGACGATGCGATGGCCATTGCATTGCGTGGGCAGCAAAACTGGGGACAGATCCAAGGTGTATCGCAAGCTGAACATATGGGAGAGTGGGTGCATTATTTTGATGACAGCGGCCGTATCGAGGCTTCCGAGGCAGATGCGTGGACAACCATCCTGTATAAGCCCATCGGTTCGGTGAATCCAGCGCAGAATTACATCGTTTCTGATTCGGATTACGTGGAGGTCCTGACGGAGATCGATATTCAGACGCCAATTCCGCCGCGAGTGCAGGAACTGCGCACAGGGGCCAATTTCCTATTCATGGGGTGCCGTTTCAGCAACCAGCTCACACGCACTTATGCACGGCAAATAATGAAGCGTTCTTCAGACAAACACTGGGCAGTGATTGAAGGGCCGCTAACGCGTATGGAAGAAAAATTCCTGGCCGAACAGAACATCACACGTATCGATATGCCCTTGGCTGATTTTGTCGAATGGCTGCAGACCGGCAAAGTAACGGGTACATTGGTTGCAGCCTGAGGGTAATGCTATGCCGCTTTACGACTTTCATTGCTTAAAATGCGATAAAACCTTCGAGTTGCTTGCCAAGATTTCCAGCATGCCTGTGTGTCCCGAATGTGGGGGCGATATGGAAAAGCTGGTTTCCAAGCCCTCAGAGCCGGGCAAAAGTGCCCGCATCATTGCCAGCGCCCGTGCACAAGCCAAGCGGGAAGGGCATTTTAGCAATTATTCCAAAGCAGAAAGAAAAAAAATATGATGGCTCATCTACTGCAAGGCACCTGCCGTTATTTTTCCACCTATACCGGTGTGAAGCTGCCTATCAAACTTAGTCAGGAGCTGGAAGAAGGCGCCATTGAGAATCGCAATACCTTTTTTCGTGGCTATTTTGATTCGGAAGGTCGTATGACGGGCTTCCAGAAAATTGTCTATGGGGAAGTGGAAATGCAACACAGTTACGAGTTTGATGAAAACGGCCTGCTTAAACAGGCAGAAATCATCAACGCGGATGGTGAAGCCACATTGATGCATTTTGAATAGCCGGAGCATGTAGCATGCCGCGAAAATATACCATCCTTATCAACAAGCAGGAATTTCCAGACCGCGCTACCGTGCAGGCTGCGATTAGATCACTTGGCTACAAACTGACGCTGGAAGAAGATTATGTGTTATTTGCTGCGCCCAAATACTTACCCTGCACACTGCAAGGCGAGGACGCCGGTTTTACTTTTAGCACCTCTGAAAATAGCGAAACTGGCAAAGGCATTACCATCAATCTGCAATGGGGCGGTGATCCGCGTGAGAAAGCTGCTGCGCATATTGTTGCCACTGCACTGGCGCAGGCAACCGGGAGCGTTGTGCATGATTGCAATGGTAATCTTGCCAGCAAGGAAAGTTTGGCAGCTGAAACCAGAAAAGTGCTTGAAGGTCTGGAGGAATATTTATAGCGCCCGTCGTAGAGGAATCATGGCTGAAAAATCAAACCCGTGTTTCTGGTAGAAGCGTTGTGCTTCCGTATTGGCGCGGTCAGTCAGCAAGGTAATACGCTTGCAGCCATGGTCTTTTGCGTATTGGATGGCTTGTTGCAGGATCTGTGAACCTACACCTGTGCCGCGTGCTTCAGGTGCAACTACCATGTCTTCCAGCAAGGCTACGCGCTCACCTAAAGCAGTAGAGACTGTCCATAGCAGGTTCACCATGCCTAATGCTTGTGAATCCTCCCGCGCAACCAGGATCAGTCCAGTTTCAGGGTTTCCGATAATGCGCGCCAAACCACGGGACTGCGCTTCCATGTCGGGCTGAAAGTCGATTTCCTGTGTGAACAGTATGTTCAACAGCTTGCACAGGTCGGGGATATCCGATTCATTCGCGGGAGTGATTTCCATATCTGGGTATAAGGGTGATGGATGCGCCATTGTAGCTTACGGGCATGGTTTTGCTTTATGCCCTTTGGGGCAGCCTTCGAGGTCATCTGCAGGCATTTTACCCAAGCCAAGCCACGCGTCAATGACGGCTATATCAAAGCCGACTTCTCGTCGGTTATCAACTTCAATCAATGGTCGGCGGATTAGGATTGGCTCAGCACGCATCATGGCTAAGGCCATGTCTGCATCCAGTTCTTCCGGGATGATTTCCCCGGATTTTACCTTGGGTGCAGCACGATTGAACCATTCAGCCACCGGGCGATTGCCGAAAAACTGCAATAATCTTTCTCGAGTCCATGGCTCAGTCAGCAGATTTTTAGCCAGTACAGTATGTCCTGCCGCTGCAAGCAGTACTTTTTGACGGGTATTGTTGGTGCAGCCAGGTTTCTCATAAAAGATTATGGATGCCATGCGTTTGCTCCTCTCAACAGGTTATGGGTCTGCAGTCTGATTTCTGCTTTGATGGCGGGATCAATTTTTTCCAGCCAGCGGGCAGGGATAGCTTCCGCACCATAAAGTGCGCCTGCCAGCATGCCTGCAATGGCGCCGGTGGTGTCTGCATCCTCACCGCGATTCACGGTTTCAACCACACAATTTTCAAAGCTGTCAGTGTGAAAAAAGTGGTGAAGAACAGTTTGCATCGTATCCACGATGTAGCCGCTGGCACGTCCTGGATAAGGAGTGAATTTGAATTTTGGCTGGTTATCAATCAACGCATTGACCAGCTTGCGGCATTCTTTCATCCCTCCGCCTGACAGCAGGATATGCACCATACGGCCAAGTGTGAGCACCGCGGCATCCGAAAGCGGGTGGTGATGCGTGATATGAGCCTGCTCCAATGCTGCGTGTACGAATCCGGCATCATTACCGAAAGTGGCAATGGCGATTGGCACAATACGCATGGCTGCGCCGTTGCCGCCATCTCCCTCACTGGGGGAGCCATGTAACGTACCTTCCAGCATATAGCGACGAATGCCGCGACGGCAGGTATTGCCAATATCGATGGGGTGGCCTTTTAGCCAGCTTACAAAGTGGTCCGCGGCTGCCTGTGCATTCCATCTCCCATGTTCAATCCATGCGCGCCCCAGGCATAGCGACATTTCAGTATCATCGGTGATCTGCCCAGGTTTTAGCTTGAGCCAGCCGCCCCCAGTCATTTCCCGGTGGGTCCCGCGGTGAGCGATTTCGCGCGCGGTCATGAACTCCACCGGTGCGCCCAGTGCGTCTCCCACTGCTAGGCCTAGATAAGCTCCTAATGCACGATCAAATAGGTCAGGCATAACTCGCATTCACCATGTAATACCCACCAAGTGCAATCACTTCATCTTCCCCGGCCAGCAAGGTTTTGGAAAGCATGCCAGGAAAGAACAGTAATTTGACGATAGGCACGCGTACTTCCAGTATCCAGTCGCCGAACTCATCGGCACGTTCGCGGGTGGTGGTGAACGAAACCAGATTGTTGAGACGTAGTACACATTCTTCCTTTTTCAAGATTGCGCCTGAAAGCGTAGGCTCGTCATGAAGGTTCACCCCGCGCCAAAGTGTTACCCAGTTTTCACGGGTAGGGATGCCAAAGTGATGAATGACAAACTGGCAATATTCATACACCAAATCCAATTGCATGTGGATGCTGTTATTATGGAAGCGGCTGGCGTATTTTTCTTCCAGGTAACGCATCCAAGCCGTTGACGGATAATGGTTCAGCGGCTCGCGATGAAATGTCGGTGTTAGACCGAAACGGCTCTCCACCCATCCTTTCAACACTGCACCTTGCGGGCTGTTTGAGTCAAATCCCCAGCCTTCCATCAACTTGATATAACTGGGACGAAAGCGCCGTTCCTCAGCGTGCCGGATTTCATATTCGCTTGGTTTTAGCTGGAATACGACATCCATGTAGCGCCGGAACCTTTCCGAAGCATCTTCCAGGCTGACAGCCTCATCCAGGAGACGAAACAAGCCCCTGTGAGTCTCCTGCGCGCCGGCTATGCGCAGTCGTTGGGGATGGTCGTTAAAAGTTGTGGATGCAAGTAACCCGGCCGGTATGCCAACCAGATTGGTGGAATACCAGCGTTGAGGGTCACTATAATTGTCCTTTTCATGCATGGGTAAGGACGCCCTGTGTATTTCAGGGCACGTTTAGAGCCAACTAAACCGGGCGATTCTCATTCGGGTTACGTATTGGCCCCATCAGCTTGAGCCCTTCTTCATAGCTGATTTCAGGGTAATTGGCTGAGAATTTGAGAGCCTTATCAGCGACAGCATCTAGCTTGCCAGCAGTATCCAATTTCTTTAGATCGTTCTTTTCCATACGTAGCAACTCAAGCAACTCGTTGTAGACTGTGGCTTCATCAATCGGCAAAATATAAAATGTGGCGCCGTTCATTTTGACTGTATATTTCTTCAACAAATCAATGTTGTTGCAGAACAGGAAATATTTCCCATCGGGCATCAACGCGTCGCCCAACGCATCAACCAACATATCCAGATAACCAAAAGAGAGCAGATATCCTGTAAAGAATGGGATGCCTTTCTCACCTTCCGGCGCAAAAGCCATGACCTGATCGCAGGTGATTTCAGGCGGGCGGGCTTCATCAGCCACCTGCGGTGAAAATTTAATGGCCAGCTCACCCCGAAAGCCGAAACGGCCTGGCACTTTGGTGGCTTCCTTAAGTACCGGGTTTTGCAAACGTTTCTCGGCATCCAGTTTACCAAAAGCGGTTTTGTCTATCGTTGTCATACCTTCTTACTCCCTATTATCGTTACGAATAAAATCTGCAGTTTTAAAAAAAGCCTGTTCCATTTGTTGTTTGAGTGTCGTGTTTGCCACGATATCGTCCATGGCACATCTCATACACAACATCCAGGCATCCCGCTCAAGTTCGCCTATCGGAAAGTGAATATGTTTTTGCCGCAGGCGCGGATGACCTCGGTCGGCTGAATATTCTTTTGGGCCACCCAACCATTCAGTTAGAAACTTTGCCAACACTTCTTTTGTATGTGTCAAATCTGCTTCGTGCATGGCACGAATGCCTTTAGCTTCAGGTAGCGTATCCATATGAAAGTAAAAGCGCTCAACCAGTCTGGTAATAGGTTCAACCCCGCCAATCATTTCATAGTGCGGGTTTTGCATGATTTGCGGTATGGGTCTGAGTTTAGAAGAATCGAGCTTGTCTGCCGGTTCGGTCATATGTATTAAAGGTTTGTTGATTTAATACATTTTCAGCAAGTGTTGTACCAACCATATGGCATGACGGATGTGACTGGTCATGAAAGCCTTATATATAGCGCTTTACAGCACTTTTTGCAGATCCATATACGAGGATTTTCCAGTTTTTTTCTAACAGATTTCTTTGTTCAGTTCCAAACGCTCACAACATCCTTTGTCGGGTTTGCTACAGAAATTGGCAAATCTTTGTTTATAGGATATTCAAGTAAAAAAAGTTTAATAATCAAATAGATAAATAAAATTTATTTGGTTGGCACAGTCCTTGCGATACTCGGTTTGCATGGCCGACAAACCATCCATCGCTGGATAAGAAGAGTGATTAGGTTGCGACTTGGAATCGGAATATGGCTACGTATGGCAACGAATTTTTATTTATAAATTAGAAGGAGCTTTATTATGGCTACATTACGTCAAATTGCTTTTTATGGTAAAGGTGGTATCGGCAAATCTACCACTTCTCAAAATACGCTGGCTGCACTGGCCGAAATGGGACAGAAAATCCTGATTGTGGGTTGCGACCCTAAAGCAGACTCTACACGCCTGATTCTGCACGCTAAAGCACAAGACACAGTTTTGTCATTGGCTGCTGAGGCTGGTTCCGTGGAAGACCTGGAAATCGAGGATGTGATGAAGATAGGTTATCGCAACATCCGTTGTGTGGAGTCTGGCGGCCCTGAGCCTGGCGTGGGTTGTGCAGGCCGCGGTGTGATCACTTCAATCAACTTCCTGGAAGAGAACGGTGCTTACGACGGCGTTGACTATGTTTCCTACGACGTGTTGGGCGACGTGGTTTGCGGTGGTTTCGCGATGCCAATTCGTGAAAACAAGGCGCAAGAGATTTACATCGTGATGTCGGGTGAAATGATGGCGATGTACGCTGCCAACAACATTTCCAAGGGTATCTTGAAGTATGCCAACTCTGGTGGCGTACGTTTGGGTGGTTTGGTATGTAACGAACGCCAAACCGACAAAGAGCTGGAATTGGCCGAAGCGCTTGCTGGCAAATTAGGTACCAAACTGATTCACTTCGTGCCTCGTGACAATGTGGTGCAACACGCTGAGTTGCGTCGTATGACAGTGTTGGAGTACGCACCAGAGTCCAAACAGGCAGAAGAATATCGTCAGTTGGCAACCAAGATCCATGCCAATGCTGGTAACGGCACAATCCCAACCCCGATCACAATGGATGAGTTGGAAGACCTGCTGATGGATTTCGGCATCATGAAGAAAGAAGATGAAAGCTTGATTGGTAAAGCAGCTACTGCGGCTTAATTAATCAAACTGGCAAGAGGGATTTCCCTCTTGCTGGCCCCCAAGGGATTTGTTTCAAAAGTTGCGGGGGGCATGAAACGCGACCAATTTTTGAAACAGTTTCTTTTGAATTATAGGAGACGAGAATGAGTGCTACTGCTGAAGCTCGCGTGAACGGCGCAGAATTGATTGAGGAGGTATTAAAGGCCTACCCAGAAAAATCCGCCAAAAAGCGCGCAAAACATTTAAATGTATATGAAGAAGGTAAATCCGAGTGTGATGTGAAGTCCAACATCAAATCCCTGCCTGGGGTGATGACCATTCGTGGTTGTGCCTATGCTGGTTCCAAAGGTGTGGTATGGGGCCCGATCAAGGACATGATTCATATTTCCCATGGCCCAGTCGGCTGCGGTCAGTATTCCTGGGCGTCACGTCGCAACTATTACATCGGTACGACGGGTATTGATACGTTCGGTACGATGCAGTTCACTTCCGATTTCCAGGAAAAGGACATTGTGTTTGGCGGCGACAAAAAGCTGGAGAAAATCATTGATGAAATCCAGGAGCTGTTTCCGCTCAACAAGGGTATCACTGTGCAGTCCGAGTGTCCGATTGGTCTGATTGGCGACGACATTGAAGCGGTCTCCAAGAAAAAATCCAAGGAATACGAAGGAAAAACTATTGTTCCTGTGCGTTGCGAGGGTTTCCGTGGTGTATCGCAATCTTTGGGTCACCATATTGCCAACGATGCAGTGCGTGATTTTGTGTTCGACAAAACCGACCCTGACAAGAACAAGTTTGAATCCACTCCTTATGATGTGGCTATCATCGGTGACTACAACATCGGTGGTGATGCGTGGTCTTCACGCATCTTGCTGGAGGAAATGGGTCTTAGAGTGATTGCCCAATGGTCCGGGGATGGCTCTATTGCCGAACTGGAAAATACCCCCAAGGCCAAGCTGAACATCCTGCATTGCTACCGCTCGATGAACTACATCAGTCGCCACATGGAAGAGAAGTATGGCATTCCTTGGGTGGAATACAACTTCTTCGGCCCATCCAAGATTGAAGAATCCTTACGCAAGATTGCCAGCTTCTTTGATGACACTATCAAGGAGAAAACCGAGCAAGTCATTGCTAAGTACAAAGCATTGACCGATGCGGTCATCGCAAAATACAAACCACGTCTGCAAGGCAAAAAAGTCATGTTGTTCGTTGGCGGTTTGCGCCCACGCCATGTGATTGGTGCTTATGAGGACCTGGGTATGGAAGTGGTCGGTACCGGTTACGAGTTTGGCCATAACGATGACTATCAACGCACTACCCATTACGTGAAAGACGGTACGCTGATCTATGACGACGTTACCGGTTATGAGTTCGAGAAATTCGTCGAAGCCGTGCAGCCTGACCTGGTCGGTTCCGGCATCAAGGAAAAATACGTATTCCAGAAAATGGGTGTGCCATTCCGTCAAATGCATAGCTGGGATTATTCTGGTCCATATCATGGTTATGACGGTTTCGCGATTTTCGCCCGTGATATGGATATGGCGATCAACAACCCGGTATGGGGCTTGACCAAAGCTCCATGGGCAAAAGCCGCTTAAAGGAGAAATGAAATGAGCCAAAGCGCAGAAAAAGTATTAGACCACTTCCATCTGTTCCGCGAACCAGAATACAAGGAAATGTTCGCGAACAAGAAAAAGAATTTTGAATTTTCCGTGCCTGCCGAAGAACTTAAGAAGCAGGTGGAGTATGCAAAAACAGTGGAGTACAAGGAAAAGAACTTCGCCCGTGAAGCATTGACCGTAAACCCAGCCAAGGCATGCCAGCCTTTGGGTGCGGTATTTGCGGCCAATGGGTTCGAAGGCACCTTGCCTTTTGTACATGGTTCGCAAGGTTGTGTGGCGTATTACCGCTCACACTTCAGCCGTCATTTCAAGGAGCCAACCTCTTGTGTGTCTTCTTCGATGACTGAAGATGCGGCAGTGTTCGGCGGTCTCAACAACATGATTGACGGGCTGGCAAACTCTTACAGCCTGTACAAGCCAAAAATGATTGCGGTTTCTACCACCTGTATGGCAGAAGTGATTGGCGATGACTTGAATGCATTTATCAAGACCTCTCGTGAGAAAGGTTCCATCCCAATGGAGTTTGATGTGCCATTCGCTCATACACCAGCCTTCGTGGGCAGCCATATCACCGGTTATGACAATGCGCTAAAAGGCGTGTTGAATTACTTCTGGGATGGCAAGGCCGGTACCGTTGAGCCGTTGAAGCGCAAGCCTAATAGCAGCATCAACTTCATCGGAGGCTTTGATGGTTATGTGGTTGGCAACAACCGCGAGGTCAAACGCATCTTTAACGAATTTGGCGTTAAGTACACCATGCTGTGTGATCCGTCCGATGCATGGGATACGCCAACTGATGGCGAGTTCCGTATGTATGACGGCGGAACTACACTGGAAGATACAGCTAATGCAATCAATGCCAAGGGCACGATCATGATGCAGACTATCAGTGCCGAAAAAACTGCGGAATACATTGAAAGTAAAGGTCAGGAAGTTGTTCGTCTACATCATCCAATGGGCGTAAAAGGTACCGACGAATTCCTGATGGCGATATCCAAGCTCACTGGTAAGCCGATTCCCGAGTCCTTGACTAAGGAGCGCGGTCGTCTAGTAGATGCAGTTGCCGACTCTAGCGCGCATATCCATGGCAAAAAATTCGCACTCTATGGTGATCCTGATCTGATGCTTGGTCTTACAGCTTTCCTGCTGGAGCTAGGGGCTGAACCGACTACCGTGCTTTCCACCAACGGCGATGATGCATGGGCCGCGAAGGTGCAGGCGCTGTTCGATGCCAGCCCGTTTGGCAAGAACTGCAAAGTCTATCCGAAAAAAGATTTGTGGCATATGCGTTCCTTGTTGTTCACAGATCCAGTGGATTTCCTGATTGGTAACACTTACGGCAAGTACTTGGATCGTGATACCGGAACTCCATTGATTCGTATCGGCTTCCCGATTTTCGATCGCCATCACAAGCATCGCTATCCGGTATGGGGTTATCAAGGCGCATTGAACGTGCTGGTGGCCATCCTCGACAAGATCTTCGATCAGATGGATGCTGATACCAACGGCATTGCCACCACCGACTATAGCTTCGATATCATCCGTTAAAGGCATCAGGGGCGGGCATTTGCCTGCCCCAGCCTATAGAAAGGAAACAATTATTATGGCAAACGTAACATTCAGTTCTCCCAAAATGAAAAAAGACATGACGGTGTATGCCACTGCGGGAGACTGTAGCACATTGCTGGCTTTGGCCAAGCAACATAAGATTCCGGTGGAATTTGAGTGCGAGAACGGCGAGTGTGGTTCATGTGCTGTTAAAGTGGAAATCCTTTCCAACAAGCAGCCTATGGGCGTGCATTTGACAGAGAAAGAAAAGACCGTGCTGAAACTGGCAGGCAAAATCACTAAGGCACAAATCGAGACCGCTGAAGTCACGGATATCCCGCCCTTGTGGCGTTTGGCCTGTCAATTCATCGTGCGTAATGAAGATATCTTAGTGAAGTTTTAAATTAGTGAAATTCTAATTTTCGGGATACAGAAACAACGGCTCCCCCTTTCGCAACCATGGACAGTTGTGAAATGTTAACGGCCTCCCAGATCGGGAGGCCTTTTTTTTTGCTGGGTTCAACAGACAATGTCAGGGTTTTTTGTCGTAATTCCTACAAAGCTATTATCTGACATGTTTATTCATAACCATATGATTTATATGTTATTTATTAACAAATTCCTTGTTTGGCATAGCTAATGCTAATTGAGTAGTAATCAACTTATTTATGATGTGATGCGACAAAATCTACCAATCATCAATGATACGACCCTGCGGGATGGTGAACAAACTGCAGGGGTGGCATTTACGCGTGAAGAGAAGCTGCAAATTGCGCAATCGCTGGCGGCAATAGGCGTGCCTGAACTTGAGATCGGGATTCCAGCAATGGGGGAATCAGAGATTGATGATATTCGTGCTATTGCAGATCTAGGCTTGCCTAGCAGATTGATGGTATGGGGCAGGATGACGGAAGCTGATCTGGATGCTTGCACAAAATCAGGTGTGTCGCTAGTGAATCTTTCTTTGCCTGTTTCTGATTTGCATATCGAACGTAAACTGCAACGAAGTCGTGCCTGGGTTTTACAGCAGATCGCACATGTTGTCCGCAAGGCTTGTGACATGGGATTGCACGTTTCGGTAGGTGGTGAAGATGCTTCCAGGGCGGACCAGTCGTTTTTGTTGGAAGTGATCGAGGTGGCACAGCAAGCAGGTGCAAGTCGTTTTCGTTATGCAGACACCTTGGGCATATTGGATCCATTTGTTACCTATGCGCGTATTTCACAGTTGTGTGAGGCGACGGATATGGAAATAGAAATGCATGCACATGATGACTTGGGGCTTGCGACAGCGAATTCACTCGCGGCGATACGGGCAGGTGCCAGTCACGTCAATACGACAGTCAATGGGTTGGGAGAGCGAGCGGGTAATGCACCTTTGGAAGAAGTGGCCATGGCCTTATGGCGAATTAATGGTATTGATACGGGCCTGAATATGCATCGCTTCCCAGAAATATCCAGTCTGGTTGCCAAAGCGTCTGGCAAAGCAGTCGCACCCAATAAAAGCATCGTGGGTGAAGCGGTCTTCACGCACGAGTCTGGCTTGCATGTGGATGGGTTGTTGAAAGATCCGTCGACTTATGAGGGGTTTGATCCGGCTCAGGTGGGGCGCAGGCGGCGGCTTGTGTTGGGCAAGCATTCCGGCAGTCACGGTGTTAAACACGTGTATCAGCAATTGGGCATCAATCTGCAAGACAGTGAGTTGGCGAGTTTGCTGAAATGCATACGGCAATTTGCGGTAACGTCTAAACGGAATCCAAAACCAGAGGATTTGATGCATCTTTATCTGGAAAGCATGTCGATGGGTGTATCGGAACAGTAGAGGGAACTATGGATACATTACAGCAACGCAACAGCATGAATGCGACTTCTGGCGGGCTATCTATTTACGCGCTGATCAAGGAAGATTGGGCATGTGTTTTTGAACGAGACCCGGCAGCACGCAACCGGCTGGAGGTGCTTCTGACTTACCCAGGGTTGCATGCCATTATTGCGCATCGGATCGCACATGATTTATGGAAGCGCGGTTTACGTTTTGCCGCGCGCTGGCTGAGTTATTTCTCGCGCATGTTAACGCAAATTGATATTCACCCTGGTGCCACCATCGGTCAACGTTTTTTTATCGACCACGGCTGTGGCGTAGTAATCGGCGAGACAGCAGAAATTGGCAATGACGTGACTTTGTATCATGGCGTTACGTTGGGTGGAGTATCGTGGAACCCAGGCAAACGACATCCGACCTTGTGCGATGGTGTAATGGTGGGGGCAGGGGCCAAGATACTTGGGCCAGTAGTAGTGGGTGAGAAGGCACGTGTGGGCGCCAATTCTGTCGTGATACAGGATATCCCGCCAGAAATGACGGTCGTTGGTATCCCGGGCAGAGTGATTTTGCCGGATGATCAGCGCAGACAAACGCAACACGGCATTGACTTGGACCACCACCTGATGCCAGACCCCGTGGGTAAAGCAGTGACAGCTTTGCTGGAACGGATAGAAACGTTAGAAAAACAGATTGAATCTACACACGCAGTGCAATCGCAAGAAGCACAAGAAATTGCAAATATCAGCGTGTCTCGCAAGAAAGCCGCTTAATCCACGTAAACATTGAAAGCTGGAGCCGACCAAATGAGTGATTTATTAAATACCATGAAAAACTTTTCTGCAGCAGAGGAGTTTCTGGATTTCCTCGGTGTGGAATATGCGCCACAAATTGTACATGTGAATAGGCTGCATATCCTGAAGCGTTTTCAGCAGTATCTGGCACGCGACCCGGTGCCAGAAAGCCTGAGTGAATCTGCAGAGCGTGATGCATATCGGGATAGATTGCAAAAAGCGTATCAGGATTTTGTACATTCCAATGCTGTGACCGAGAAAGTATTCAAGGTTTTTCAGGATGCGGATGGCGTACAAACCGTGAGCGTAAAAAAATTGAAAGAGACCTTAAACGAACGCAGGACTTAATTTTGTCGCAAATCCAACAAAATTCTCTTCGATGAAAAAATTTATAACTTTATGAATTATAAAGATAATCTTAAAAAATGGTGTATGGCATGGTTGTTGCAGTCACAGAGTTAACACGCCCCAATTAGTGGAGTTTTTATGCATATCGTTGTTTGTATCAAGCAAGTTCCTGACAGTGCACAGATTCGTGTGCATCCAGTGACTAACACTATCATGCGGCAAGGTGTGCCAACCATTGTGAATCCTTATGATTTGTTTGCGTTGGAAGAGGCGCTACGAATTAAGGACCAGTATGGTGGTCGTGTGACGGTTCTGACGATGGGGCCGCCGATGGCGGAAGCTGCGCTTCGTAAGGCCATTTCTTACGGAGCGGACGATGCCGTGCTTGTTACCGACCGCGTGTTTGCTGGTTCTGACACACTGGCAACCAGTTTTGCGCTGGCCTCTGCTATCAAACAAATCAATAAAGATATGCCAGTAGATTTGGTGTTTACTGGTAAACAGACGATAGATGGTGATACGGCACAGGTGGGGCCTGGTGTGGCCAAGCGTTTGGATATGCAATTGCTGACCTATGTTTCGAAAATACGCTCGCTGGATATTGAGAACAAGGAAATCGTTGTAGAGCGTCGTTCCGAAGGCGGTGTGCAAGTGCTAAAAACCAAGATCCCCAGTCTGATTACTGTCCTGGAAGGTAATAATGAAATGCGTTTTGCCACCATGGCCAACATGTTCCGCGCTGCACGTTATCCAGTAAAGATATGGAACAAGGACGCAGCAGGTATCGAGGACATTACCAAGACCGGCTTGAAAGGTTCTCCAACCGTGGTTTCCAAAGTGTTTGCCCCTACACCTCGCGCTGTCAAGGCTGAAATTATCCAGTGTGAAAGTAATGAGCCAAAAGACTTGAGTGTGACTCTGTTAACGAAGATGTTTACCAAGTTTCCAAAAATTGAAAAAGAGATATCAAAGCGCGCGGCATAAGCGAACAAAGGATTCAATATGAGTGAAGCAACCGAAACCCAGAAACCAGCGCCGACCGGCAAGAAGAAATTCGAGCTGGACGAGCGGTTGAAAGCCTATAAAGGCATATGGGTTTTCATTGAGCATGAACGTGGTGTGATTCATCCGGTTTCCCTAGAATTATTGGGAGAGGGCCGCAAATTGGCGGATATGTTGGGTGTTGAACTAGCTGGAGTGGTGATGGGTCCTCCGGGCGATACCACGCGCAGTTTTTGTCACGAAGCATTCTTTCACGGCGCCAATCTGTGTTATCTGGTAGAAGATGCACTGCTAACAGATTATCGCAATGAGCCCTACACCAAAGGCCTTACCGATCTGGTGAATAAATACCAGCCGGAAATCCTGTTTTTAGGAGCCACTACGTTAGGACGCGATTTGGCAGGCAGTGTGGCGACTACGCTCAAAACGGGTCTTACTGCAGATTGTACTGAACTTAATGTCGATCTTGATGCGCGTAGCCTGCTGGCGAGTCGTCCGACATTTGGCGGTTCGTTGCTATGTACCATCCAGACTTTGAACTACCGTCCGCAGATGGCTACTGTACGGCCACGCGTTATGGCAATGCCGGAGCGTGATGCTTCTCGAAATGGTCGCATCATCGAAGATAAGCTGGGTATGGTGGAGTCCTCTATCATCACTAAGGTGCTGGAATTTATCCCGGATGAGATGCAAGACAAGCCGCAATTGCCCTTTGCCGACATTATTGTTTCAGGCGGCCGCGGCATGAAGAAACCGGAAAACTTCAAACTGATCTGGGATTTGGCTGCAGTGTTGGGTGCCGAAGTGGGTGCTACTAGGCCTGTTGTGCAGGCTGGTTGGGTAGAACTGGACCGCCAGGTAGGGCAATCTGGCAAGACCGTACGTCCTAAACTTTACATCGCTGCGGGCATTTCAGGTGCCATCCAGCATCGCGTAGGCATGGATGCTTCGGATGTGATTATTGCCATCAACAATGATCCTAATGCACCGATTTTTGATTTTGCGCATTATGGCATCGTAGGTAATGCCATGACCATACTTCCGGCGCTGACGGAAGCGTTCAAGACACACTTGGCGATGGCAAGAAAGGCGGGTTAATTATGGTTGAGAAGTTTGATGTCATCGTGGTTGGGGCAGGGCCATCCGGCAATTCCGCTGCGTTGCGATTGGCGCAAGCGGGTTTAAGTGTGCTGCAGTTGGAGCGTGGGGAGACTTCCGGTTCCAAGAACGTGCAAGGCGCAATTTTATATGCGGATGCTTTGGAAAAGTTGATTCCAGATTTCCGTGAGGATGCGCCCTTGGAACGTCATATCATCGAGCAACGCATGTGGGTGCTGGATGATGACTCCTATATTGGCTCACATTATCGATCAGACGCGTTCAACAAACAGCCATATAACCGCTATACCATGATTCGCTCCCAATTTGACAAGTGGTTTTCCGAACGCGTCCAGAAGGCGGGTGCGCTGGTGATCTGTGAAACCACGGTGACGAATCTGCTGCTGGACAATCAACGCGTAATCGGTGTGCAAACTGACCGTCAAGGTGGCGAAATCTATGCAGATGCAGTGATTCTAGCCGATGGTGTCAATTCTTTGTTGGCCAAGAAGGCAGGCTTTCATCCTGAACTGCAGCCAAAAGATGTTGCGCTGGCGGTAAAAGAAATTCATTTCTTGCCCCAGGAACTGATTGAGCAGCGCTTTAATGTCAAGGACGATGAAGGGGTTGTAATTGAAATGGTAGGAAAAATTACGAAAGGTATGATGGGGACAGGTTTCCTCTACACCAATCGTGAGTCTGTCACCATAGGTGTTGGCTGCATGCTATCAGATTTCAAAAAACAGAATACAACGCCCTATGCCTTGCTGGAGCAAATGAAGGCGCATCCGGCCATCCAGCCACTGATTCAGGGTGGCGAGATGAAGGAATACACCGCGCATTTGATTCCGGAAGGTGGTTATAACGCCATGCCGGATTTGTATGGTGACGGCTGGATGATCGTGGGCGATGCCGGCATGTTTGTGAATGCAGTGCATCGTGAGGGTTCCAACCTGGCTATGACGACAGGGATGCATGCGGCTGATACTTTGATTGAGCTCAGGAAAGAAGGCAAGGAGTTCTCGAAGACCAACCTGAAACGCTATCAATCCAAGCTGGATGAAAGCTTTGTGATGAAAGACCTGAAGAAGTACAAGGATATGCCGGATGTGTTCCATACCAATCCGCAGTTCTTCAACGATTACCCGGAAATGCTCTCCAAGGCTGCCCGCACGATGCTGACTGTGGATGGTGTAGACAAAAAAACCAAGGAAAAAGAAATTCGGCATGATTTTCGTCGTCGTCGTTCCCTGTTTGGGCTAGTGGGCGATGCATTCAAGTTATGGAGGGCTTTTGAATGAGTGTTGTAGTCAAAGTAGAGGAAAAGCTGTTCCAGAACCGTTACAAGGTGGATTCTGGACGTCCACATATCAGCATCATCGAGGAAGATAAATGCCGCAACGCTTGCCAAAGTCATGCCTGTACAGTGTGCTGTCCAGCCGGTTGCTGGACGATGGAGGGCAACGGCAACGTCACGGTCATCAGCGATGGCTGCCTGGAATGCGGTACTTGCCGCATTATTTGTGACGAACATCATAATGTTTCTTGGGAGTATCCACGCGGTGGATACGGCATCCTGTTTAAATTCGGCTAAGAGTCAGGTTAAGATGATGCAGCCTGTATGGCTTTCCGAACGGGTGCAATGGATTGGAGCATTCGATCCAGGCATGCGCAGTTTCGATGTCATCCTGAAGACACCCAACGGTACGACCTATAACGCTTACGCAGTACGTGGCACAGATGGAGTGGCGGTAATCGATACCGTCAAGGCCGAATGCTCGGAACAGTTTTTTGCAAGGCTGGAAGCGGTGGCGAGGTATGACGAAATACGCGTCATCGTGTTGAACCATCTGGAGCCAGACCATACAGGTGCGCTGCCGGAACTGATGAGGCGGGCGCCGCAGGCCAAGTTGTATATCTCGCAATCAGCTCAGCTGATGCTTAAAGCGCTGCTGAACCGCGGTGACCTGGATTTTACCTCGGTCACTACCGGCGATACAGTAAGTCTGGGGGACCGCACGTTGCGTTTTCTGCACACCCCTTATCTTCACTGGCCGGACACGCAGTGCACTTATGTGGAAGAAGAATATATCCTGTTTTCTGGTGATGTGTTCGGCTGCCACTTTTGCGATGAGCGCTTATTTAACGACAAAGTGGGTGATTTCCGCTTTGCGTTCGAGTACTACTACGCCCATATCATGCGGCCGTTCCGGGAGCATGTGCTAGAGGCACTGACGCTGATTGATCCGCTGCCGATTAACATTATCGCGCCTACACATGGCCCAATCCTGCGTGACCGACCATTGTGTTACGTGCAGCGCTATCGCGAGCTTAGCAGCCAGCGCCTGCAGAGCGAGGTGGATGCCAGCGAGAAAACCATGGTAATTTTTTACATCAGCGCTTATGGCAGCACTACGCTGATGGCGCAGGCCATACGTGATGGTGCGGAAAGCGTTCCGGGCGTAAGGGCGTCGGTATATGACATTGAAGGCGGGGATGCAGATTTGTTTGTTGACTTGGTGGAAGACGCGGATGGCATCCTGATTGGTACGCCAACCATCAATGGCGATGCAGTCAAACCTGCCTGGGATGTGTTGACGTCATTCGCCAAGACAAATGTGCGCAGCAAGCTGGCCGGTGCATTTGGCTCCTATGGTTGGTCTGGTGAAGCGGTGCGTATGGTGGAAGATCGCATGCGAGGCCTCAAGATGCGTGTGCCGCTGGACGGTTTGCGTATCAAGCTAATTCCTTCCGAGGCCGAGTTGGAGGAGTGTCGTCAATATGGCAGACAGATGGGCGAGCATCTGGTCGGAATCAATGCGCCACGTGTGGTTGATATGGCAGATTTGCTTGCTTCGAAAAAGCAGGCGCAAGCTGAGTTTAATGCAAATTAAGGAATTGCCTCATGGCTAAAGCAAAAGTTACATTTTCAGATGTTAATGTCACCGTCAATGTGCCTGTAGGTACGCGCATTATCGAGATTTCCGAGGCGGTAGGTTCTTATATTGCCTATAACTGCCGTGAAGGAGATTGTGGTGTTTGTGTGTTCGAGGTAGTCAAAGGGCAGGAAAACCTTTCCGAACTGACCAAGGAAGAAAAGGCAGTCTTGCTGGCACATTTTCAGGAGATTCTCGATGGCTGGCGTGCGACGCCTAATCTGGAGGCTCTCCAAACAAAAATGCAGCGGGAAAATTTCGCCGGCAAATATTGCCGTCTGGCTTGTCAGACCCAGGTATTTGGTGATGTAACGGTGGCACCTTTGTAGGAGATAACAATGTCTAAATACAACATAACATTTGCTGACATCAATACCACAGTTACAGTCCCGCGTGGAACGCGCATTGTCGAAGTTGCCGAGAAAGTAGGTGCCAGTATCACGTTTGGCTGCAAGGAAAACGATTGTGGCAATTGTGTTGTGGAAATATTGGGCGGCGCAGAAAACCTTTCACCGCCGTCAGCTTTAGAGCAGGAACTGCTTAAGGTTAAATTCGCCAAAGCCGGTAGTCGATTAGCTTGTCAAGCGATGGTGTGGGGTGACGTTACCGTCAAGCCAGCTTAATTCTATCTAAGGAGTCGTTATGCCAAAGCCAGCCAAACATGTTTTTGTATGCAATCAGGCCCGCCCGCCCGGGCATCCTCGCGGCTCTTGCCAGGCAAAAGGAGGGAATGAAATCCTGCAGGCGTTCTGGCAGCAAGTGCAGTCGCGTAACTTGTGGGAAAAGTTCTCTGTCACATACTCTGGTTGCCTCGGGCCGTGTGATACAGGGCCCAATGTGTTGGTTTACCCGGAAGGTGTTTTATATGGCGGCGTCACTAAGGATGATGTGGTAGAAATTATCGACAAACATTTGCTGGGCGGTGAAGTCGTCGAACGCCTAAAAGTGACCGAGACTATCTGGTAACAAGAAGTTGCTTCATGCAAGGTATTGTTGCTAACGAGGATTTGCCGCCGCGAATTGCCGGCTATCTTTCTGCAGCCGCCATGACACACGAGTGGCGCGAGGCGGAGGCTATGCTTTTGCGCGCTCAGGCAGCCGCACCGGAATGCCTGCACGTCTATTACACCTTGTATAAATTGTATGCCACCCATAACCGCCTAGGTGACGCGGAACGCGCCGTACATATGGCGCTGGATGCTGCTGCACGTCAGGCGCATGTTACGGCGGAATGGCGGCAGCTTTCGCCAGATTCCTGCGATTGGCGAGAGGTTAATTCCCCGCAACACTTTTATTTGTTTAGCCTTAAGGCATTTGCATTTATTCGCTTGCGTCAGCAAAGGTTGGATGATGTGCGCCAGATCCTAGATAAATTGCATGAGATTGATCCGTATGATTCCGTAGGTGCGTCAGTTATCGAGGCATATGCGAAAGGGGCGGGATTGTGACAATAGTAAGCGGCTCGTTACTAAATATCATTGAAGAAGCATGTGAAAGCGTGCTGACATTGACTGAAGAGGTTGAGCCAGAAGACTTTTTTGCCAGCAGATTGACGCAACAGGAAACGATACGTCAAATACGAATTATTGCCGAAAGTGCGGCAAGTCTGCCGGATGAATTCAAGCGAAAAATGGCCGAGATTGACTGGTCTGGCTGGAATATACTGTTGATGCAGGTGAAAACCTCAGGTGGCTTCGAGCGTGATGCAGTATGGTTTGCGGTCAGGTCTATGGCGCCTGCGACATTAATGTGGCTCCGTGTTTTCCGGAATAGCCAACCGGAGGTGTTTGATATTAAACCTTGAGTCTGGCATAAAACATGCACTATTTATTCTATGCGTTATATACTTGTATATATTACGTAAGAAACCAGACAAACACGACAAATTATGACAAATAAAAACAGTATCAAGATTAGCGGTTCGTTATCTTTGGGAAAAGATACACAGAACATGCTCAGTGATAAACGGATTTCTTTGCTGGAGCAGATAGCTGAAAGTGGTTCCATATCGCAAGCGGCTAAACATGTCGGTTTGAGCTATAAAGGCGCCTGGGATGCAGTCGAGGCTATGAATGCGATGTTTGGTGAGCCGCTGGTGATGACGATGACAGGTGGCAAAGGTGGTGGTGGAACACAACTTAGTTCAGCAGGCGTGCGTATCGTGGATGCTTATAAGGTTTTGCGAAGAGAACAAAAACGTTTTCTCGAAGCGGCCTGCACAGGAATAGAAGATTTCGAGAATATTTACCAATTGATTAGGAGGTTGTCTGTGAAAACCAGCGCGAGAAACCAGTTTTTTGGAAAAGTCACTGCAATCAAGCAAGGGCCGGTCAATGTCGAGATTGAGTTGACATTAACAGGTGGTGATAAGATTTATTCGGTGATTACCCATGATGGGTTGCAGGATTTGGGTTTGAGTATTGGTAGCGATGCTTGGGCGTTGGTAAAGGCTAGTTGGGTCATCCTTGCCTTGCCTGAGGCTGCTGGTATGTTAAGCGCGCGTAACAAACTATCCGCAAAAGTGGTACGTATCACGCAAGGTGGCGTGAATGCTGAAGTGACGATGCAATGTGCTGGTAGTAATACTATTAGCGCTACTCTGACTAATGAAAGCGTTGCCGCTATGCAACTGCAGGAAGGTAGCCCTGTATGCGCTGTGTTCAAGGCCAGCAGCGTGATTCTGGGTGTGACGGAGTGACCGATTTTTTTGTTTATCGTTATGCAGTTTACTTTATTTCGATATTTTTAAGGGGTACCAAAATGAATTCAGGATGGAAACTGAAAAGTGGCGTATTGCTAGCTTTAGCTATCAATGTGGCATACGCAGGCGACAATACGGACGAAAAAATTGTTCAGTTGCAGAAGATGCTGGAAGCGCAACAACAACAGATGCAGGCTTTAGCCGAAGCTTTGACGGAATTACAGCAGCAAAAGGCTGTTACGCCAGACAAAGCTGTATCAACTGCGGCAAACCAGAAAATTGAGCAACAGCAATGGCAGATTGAAGCGATGGCAGATGAGCTGAAGGCCCTGCAGGGGGCGAGAGGTAAGTCTGAAGGGCAACCGGTGTATGCATCATTCAAGGATGGCGTGAAATTCGAGGATGGCAGCGGTAATTGGCAATTGGCAATTAATGGCCGCATACAGGGGGATTATCGCAACTTTAACCCGGATGTAGACGCAGCGGATACCTTCAGCCTACGTCGGGCAAGATTAGGGGCTACGATGACTTTCTACAAGGATTATAGCGTGCGGGTTGAAGGGGAATATTCGAGCAGTAGCACATCACTGACTTATGGATATTTGGATATCAACAAGTTCAAGCCAGCTAGGTTTCGTTTAGGGCAGTTCAAGCCATTTTATGGGCTCGAACGCAGCATGAGCACGAATTTCACTGATTTCCAGGAACGCTCAATGGCAGACAGCTTGCTTGGTAGCACCTATGATCGCGGGGTCATGGTGTTCGGAACACCTATGACGGGGGTGAACTACAGTCTGGCGTATATCAATGGTAGCGGTACCAGTGATGAAAACAATGCAAAAAGTGACGGTAAGGATATCACTGTTCGACTGACAGGCAACGTTGCTGAAATGGCGGAATGGAAAGATACCGTTATACATGTAGGCGGGTGGTGGGCGGAAGGTAATCAAGGCTCTAGACGCCAGGCCGCATTTATTCCTACGGCACAGCCGGAAGGTCGTGGTGTGCAATTCTTCTCTACGACATGTAGTACAGCAGCGTGTGGCGGGACTTCCGCAACTGCTAACGGGTTCAAGGATAACGTCGAGCGAACCCGGGGCGGGGGAGAACTGGCACTGGCCTATGGGCCGCTGAAACTGCAAGGGGAATATATTCGGACTAATTATGACGGGCCAAACTATGATCGCAATATGAATGCCTGGTATGCCAATTTGATATGGAACGTGACAGGTGAGCCGTTTGCCGGCATGTATAAAGAAGGTGTATTTGGGCGGCTTAAGCCTATCAACAATTTTGGCGGAAGCGGTTGGGGTGCGCTGCAAGTTGGTGTGCGGTATTCAAAGTTTGATGCCTCGGATTTCAAGACATCCAACGCGGCTGGAACAGGAGTCTTGGTTAAGACTACGCCAACGGCCACCACGGGTGATGGTGTGCTATGGGCCGCAAACGAAGCGGATGCCTGGACCTTGGGGGCGAACTGGGTTCTTAACCCAAACACGCGCGTGATAATGGACTGGGTGCATACCAGATTCAATACGCCAATCAAGGTTCGTGTGAACGGACAAGACAGTACCTTTGATAACGAAGATGCATTGACCATGCGAGCCCAGTTCGATTTTTAACACTTGAGTAAATTTATTTGACATGATTCCATAGGAGTTATCATGAAGTTCCTTAAAAAGATTTTTTTGCTTTCTCTGCTGTTGATGCACGGCCTTGTAGCCAATGCGGAAACACTAACAGTGGCGATTGCTGCCAACCTTAAATATGTGTTTGAAGAACTGGCAACTGAATTCAAGCAGCAAACTGGAATAGAAGCGCAAAGTGCGATCGGAGCCTCAGGCAAGATGGCCACGCAAATCCGCAACGGTGCGCCATTTGATGTCTTCATGTCAGCCGATATGGAGTTTCCGGAAAAGCTATACAAAGACGGCTATGCAACTACCCCACCAAGGCCTTATGCTTATGGTGTGCTGGTGCTGTGGACGCAAAAGGAAGTGGATCTTTCCAGAGGTGTTGCCGGACTAACTGATGCAGGCATTGGCAAGGTGGCGATAGCCAATCCCAAGGTGGCACCGTTCGGCAGGCAGGCACTGAAGGCGATGGAATATTACAAAGTGCGAACGGTTTTGCAACCCAAGCTGGTATACGGGGAAAGCATTACCCAGGTGAGCCAGTATGTGGATAGCAAGGCGGCAGATGTCGGGTTCAGTGCCAAGTCCATTGTCATGGCACCTGAAGCTACAGGCAAGGGCAAATGGGTGGAAGTGCCAGCAGAAGCCTATGACCCGATTGCACAAGGTGTCGTTATCCTTAAGCATGGTTCTGAAACCAATGGAGATGCGGCACGCAAGTTCTATGGTTTCGTACAGTCTGAAAAGGCGCGCGAAATCTTTGCTAAAAACGGATATAAATTGCCTTGAATCAGTTAACTGGAAAAGTGATTGCGATAGAGAGCAACAGCCACATGTCATTAGTCGATGTGGCTGTGGGGGAGGATGTCTTTAGCGCAACATTGCTGGAAACGCCCGATAGCGCACCATATCTCAAGGTAGGACACCCGGTAAAACTGCTGTTCAAGGAAACAGAGGTTTCTCTGGCAAAAAACCTGACCGGGTTGATCAGTTTGCGCAATCGACTTTCAGTGACAGTACTTGATATACAGCGCGGTGCAATCATGAGTACGGTATCGCTGGATTATCGTGGTGAAAAACTGGTTTCGGCTGTCACAACAAGAAGTATAGAAAGACTGCAGCTTGTGTCAGGAGATAATGTCGAGGCATTGGTCAAAGCCAATGAAATGGTGATTGCTGATGCATTATGACCTTTCCCCACTTCTGCTTACTTTCAAGCTGGCACTCTTCACCACCGTGATTTTGCTATGTATTGGGGTGCCGTTTGCCTGGTGGCTTGCAAATACGCGTATCCGCATCAAGCCTGCTGTCGAGGCGCTAGTTGCCATGCCGTTGGTACTGCCCCCTTCGGTGCTGGGTTTTTATTTGTTGCTGGCATTTAGTCCGGAACATTGGTTTGGTGCCTGGTTGGATCGTGCAGTCGGGCTGCGGCTAGCTTTCAGTTTTGAAGGGCTGGTGCTGGCCTCGGTCATATTCAGTTTCCCATTCATGGTGCATCCTATACAAGCAGCATTTCAGAATCTACCTGCCTCGCTCAAGGAAGCTGCATATGTGCTAGGTAAATCCAGGTGGCAGACATTTATGCGCGTCTTATTGCCCAACATCAAGCCTGCGTTGCTTTCTGGCACCGTGCTGGCTTTTGCCCATACGGTGGGCGAGTTTGGTGTGGTGTTGATGATAGGCGGTAATTTGCCAAATGAGACACGTGTTGCATCCATTGCCATCTACGACGAGGTGGAATCACTTAACTACGCGGCCGCGAATTTTTATGCTGGAATATTATTCCTGCTTTCATTTGCGATTCTGCTGTTGGTCTATATCACTAATCGCAGGATATTCAAATGATACAGGCCAGCATTACCAAACAGCTTCAAGGCGCGCATGGCGCTTTTACGCTGCATGCAGATTTTCAGTTGGAGCAAGGTGAGTTCGTTGCGCTATATGGGCCTTCCGGTGTGGGAAAAACTACGTTGTTGCGTTGCCTGGCGGGCTTGGAACAAGCTGAACAGGGGTCAATCAAAGCCGATAACCAGGTTTGGCTGGATTGCCAAGCCAGAATCAACCTGCCAACTCAGCAACGACGTGTTGGTTACATGTTTCAAGATTATGCCTTATTCCCTAATATGACAGTCAGGGGTAATCTGGAATTCGCCTTGCGCAAAGGTGCAAACAGGCATCGCGTGGAAGAGTTGCTGGAGATCATGGCGCTGGGGGGGCTGCAACACAGCAAACCTGCAACATTGTCCGGTGGGCAAAAGCAGCGGGTTGCGTTAGCACGTACCTTGGCTTCAGAACCGCAATTGTTACTGCTGGATGAGCCGTTGTCTGCTCTGGATTTAGAAACACGATCTCGGCTTCAGGATGAAATATTACGTTTACAGCAGCATTTCGGGATTACCACCGTCATGGTGAGCCATGATGTGGGCGAGGTTTATAAACTTGCAAAGCGTGTGCTGGTGATGGAGGCTGGGCGTGTCGTACAGCAAGGTACACCATCCGAAATGTTTAGTCAGGGACAAACCAGCGGTAAATTCCGTGTCACGGGTGAGGTGCTTGCCCTAGAACAAATGGATGTGATGTTTGCTTTGACCGTACTAGTCGGCAACCAGATTGTACGGGTAGTTGCCATGTCGGATGAAGCTACAGCACTTAGCCCAGGAGACCGCGTGATGCTGGTTTCCAAGGCGTTTAATCCGATGGTGATAAAACTGGATTAGCAAAGGAGCCCGATATGAGTGAACCATGGATGAAATTACTACCAGACAAGTATCGGGATAGCATCATAAAGCCTGTTGCATTTGAGCATCACCACGAGCCTTCCGTGCAGGCAGACAAGATCATTGGCTATGATGTTATCGGCGCCCGCTGCTTTTATTTGCATTCTTTTGTGTTGAGTGAAGAAGGTTTTGATGCAGAAGAATTTCCGATTGAAAAAATGGTTTATTTCGAACAGGTGGTTGCCTGGAAAGCCAAACATGGGCGATGGATCAAGTTGAAGCGCTATTCCGACAAGCTGGAAGGCTGCAACAAGAAGGTGATAACCTTGCCGCCGGAGATCATCGATAATATGCCGCGATGACAGGGTGCCTTGGACACCCCGAGTACATAGCAGTATTTAAGCCGCCAGAATGACGGAGGAAGCCTTGAACACTGCGCTTGCAGTCTTGCCGGTTTCGATGCCAAGTTCGTCAACTGCATCATGCGTGATGGTGGCATAGACCATTGCGCCGCTTGGCAGCTCAATTGCCACTTCGGAACTGATAGGGCCGTTGTTGACTTTGGATAACTTGCCTGTCAGCACGTTGCGTGCACTTAATGCTAATCCGGCGGCATCAGTCATTACCAGCACGGATGATGCTTTGACCAAAACTGTTACAGCTTTTCCTGTAGCTAATCCCAGTCTTTGCACACTTTCGTTAGTCACAATCGCAGTGATTTTGTCATTGCCGCCCAAAGTGATGACAATTTCTGCATTCACGCTGCCAGATGTGACAGCGTGAATGCTACCTTGAAATATGTTGCGCGCGCTGATTTTCATGATTTATTCCTTTGTTTGATTAGATTGCAGATGTAACTCTAGTTACGGTATCAAATGGCGTGTGAAACGCGCAACCATAACGCCAGAACTGGCGCCATAAGCGGCTATGAAAGAAACGTTGTCAGAGATCCGTACAAGGCGGCTGCAAGTCAATGCTTTGCGTGGAGATGATAGGCTTCCGCTAATGCCTCATAACCACCATCCACACTGTAGACTTCGCGATAACGAAAATCCGTGAACATTTGCGCATAGATTTGGCTGGCATTCCCGTGATAACAATAAATCATCACCGGCGTGCTTTTTGGCAGGGCGCGTATAATCTCACCAAAACTATATTCGCTCAAGTGGTCAGCACCTCTGACATGAGACTCTTCATAACTCGCCATATCCCTGGAATCAAACACAGCCAGTTCACCGGTGTTTCTGGTTTCTTCCAGCATATGAGCTGCTTCGTCCGCGCTGATGCGCTTCCAGTTTGAAGTAGTATTTGTTTGCATGTTATTCCTCTGATTCAAAGCATTGATGGTAATCGACACAAACACCGCAACTGGGAGATTTGCAAATCAGAATCTCCGCCCGTTCACATAGTTGGCGGTAAAAAAACTTCTTCCACTTCATGTCCCCGATGTTCTTGGCTACCAAGGCTGGAAAGTTCTTTTGCATTAACATCGATAGCGCGGCTCTGTCCGGTAACCCCATATCCTGCCAAAGGTGGTTGGCGCCAGTGCAAGAGGTATGTGCGATAAAAATCGCCAGTTCGCGTGTTGCGTCATTGGGGTGCAGCGCATGATCCATCAGCAGTTCCACAATGTCCTCAAACTCCTCCATACGGCGGTCCGATTTATCCGGCATGCGGATAACTTGTGAGGAAAAATGAGTAGGTGCTGCTTGCATGGAAATCAGCCTAATATCATCCTGCTGGTGCGTGGGTGTAGCATTTTTTCGGGCAGATCTTGGCGCAAGCTTCGCATCCGACACAATTTTCGGGATGGGCGATAGTCATGATTTTCTTTTCATACTCGTCATCATCGTCATCGTCTTCGCCCAATGTCATGGGGATGCGGTTGCCGTCTTCGGTAATGCCTACCAATGCCAGTACATCACGACCGCAAACACGAAAGCAGCGACCACAGCCGATGCATTTCTCTTCTTCGATATGTTCTGCGAACATGGGCGTCCATTCGACACCACTGGGTAACTTGACACTGAATGCCATGATTAACCTCCTGCTGCAGCCAGTTTTTTTCTGGCTTCTGTTAATTGTTGATAGGCTGAAAATGTTTTTTCCGCTACTTCAGGAATCTTCTCCCACCCCGTGGGCAGGTCTTCTGAAAGGTCGTGCAAATCCATCTTGAGTTGTGTAGCCTGGGCATTGAGTTTCTTGACCTCGGCCTTGATGGTTTCAATATCACTCATCATCTACTCCTGTTAACCATAATTCGCCACATCAGGAAACTGCTTGATCATCTCGACTGCCGCAGACACCAATTTTTCACCTTCGGCGGCCAGCTTTTCCATGTTTTCAAAACCAAAGCGATGCACATCGCGCAGATGCTTGTTGACGACTACCAGGCGACCGGCGGTGAGAATCATCTTGCCAAAACCTTCGTGGTGCATTTTCATCATGGGCGATACCATAATGCCTGTCTCGCGTTCTACGGCAAGGCCTACAGCGTTGTAGAACAGCTCCAGCCGCCATAGCGTTTCCGGATCCGGGTCGCCGATTATGGGCATTTCCTTGCGTTGCTCCTTGGTGATGATGTAAGGCGCAAGCAAGGCGGTGTTGTCTTTGCCTTCCCAGGCACCATGGGTATCCTGGGCGCGCCATTGCTTGATTAACTCTTTCACAAAAGCCGATTCCCAAGGGTCCGCGGCGATTGTCTCAACTGCAACTGCAGTGGCTGTCATGTGGTTCTCCTGAAACTTGTAGAAAATTAAACGGTTTCTTCTTCATCAAAATCGAAATTCTTGTCCTGATCCTTCATCATTACCTTGCGCAGCCATGGCGGAGGAGTGCCGTTGAGCACTTCTTTAAGTTTGTCTAGCGTTTCTTCGATATCGTCCGGCCCACTTACCTTCACTGGATGAATTTTGTGCGCAACCACGCGTGCAGCAGCCGAACCGCCAATCGCTGCGACATAGAGCAGGGCACAGTCTTTGATGGCTTCCAGCTTGGGTGCCAGCTTGTCCTCGTTGCCATCCTCCTGCAAGTCGCCATCAAATTGCACGGCTTCAAGGAACTTGTGCCCATCGGGTGTTAGTTCATAAATGGCGATGTTTTTGGCCCAGCCAAAATGTGCATCTACCCGTTTCATGTCTTGTGTGGCGAAAGCGACTTTCATTTGTGTTTCCTCTCTTAGCTAAACGCAACCTGTACAACAGGCTGTTCATTTTGGATGGGTTGGCTACTGCAGCTTCCGCACGATTCACTAGCACAAGTAGATGCGCTGGTTTGGTCGTTTTGTACCCAACTTTCCGGAGTGGCTTCGTGTTCGTGGCTAAAAAAGATGTTGGCCAATTCAAAAGCCAAATCTCGGGTGCCACGGTAACCCACCATGACTTTATGTGCCGCACCCAAGCGATCAAAAGTGGGGATGCCGATTCGTATAAAAGGCATATTCAAGCGTTCGGACATCTGTCTTCCATGGGAGTGTGTCATCAACAAATCACAGTCAGCACCGCGGGTTTCCAGATCTTCAAGGTCTCCTATCAGCACTTCTTCCACAGGAAGTTTTTCCAGAAGGGGGGATTGCGTGGTCGTGACAGCAACCAGTTCGCAACCCATTTCGGAAAGAAAGCTGCCAATGCTCCATAGCATGTCGGGCTCTGCCCCAATCGCTACCTTTTTGCCCCCGGTAAAAAAGTGTGCATCCAGCATAGCATCCTGCAACTGGCTGCGTTGACGACGCAGTTTCATAGGTACAGGTTTGCCGCTGAGTTCAGATAAATATTGTAAGAACAAGTCATTGGCTTCCAGGCCTGTCAGGCGGTCAAATAACTGGAAAGGTACACTGGTGATTTTTTCCATTTCCATCGCGGCATCGCGCATTTGTTCTCCGATTGCGATGGTGGATCTGGCCGAGCCCATGGTGCGTAATTGTTCGATGGATGTTCCACCCAAGGTGGTAGGCGTAAAGTTTTCTGGTATATGTCCATCCAGAGAGCCGGAAATATCGGGCAGAAACACCGGGTTCAGGCCAAACATTTCAATGATGTCGCGTATTTCGGTCAAATCACCCGCAGTCAGATAGGCTCCCGGTAGCACATTGACGCGTGTTGGCTGTTTGATGGTACATGAGGTAGCGGTTTCCTGGATGATGCGCACAACCGCTTTTGCCCAGCCATCCTGGAATGCGCCGACATAATCCGGTGTCGAAACATAAATGATGGTCATGCCATCAATTTCAGGATGTTTCTGGCGCACCAGCTTGATATAGGCTTCGACATCGTCGCCTTTGGTCTCCGTCAAACCGGTTGATGCTATGCCAAGGATTTCCGGCTGGTTGCGGTTCCAGATGTTGACAATAGTCTGCTCGATATTGTCGAGCCCACCCAATATGGTAGTGACTTCGCTCATCGCTGTGGTTTGCATCGGGATCATTTCACGGAAATGACGCACAAACAGTACAAGCCCAAATGAAGTGCAGCCTTGCGAGCCATGCAGCGTAGGCAAACAATTGCCCAGGCCCATAAACGCCAACGCAGCACCAATCGGCTGGCTCATTTTTAGTGGGTTGACAGCACAGGATTTATGATTGGTAACGACGGTTGCCATGGTTGCTCCAATCAGGCCGCAGCCGCCTCCGAAGTTGAATTCCCCCCGTTTTCAATCGCGGTTTCCCAAGGTGCCGGTTTGCGCACTTGCTGCCAGACCGGATGATACAAGGCTTGTTCGATGCGTTTCACCAGCTCTACCATGCCGACGTAACCGGCATAGGCATGATGACGCTCCTGGTTGATATCCAGCCAAGGCATTTTGGCTTTCAGTGCCACAAACTGGCTGCGTCCGCCTGATAGCATGATGTCTGCCTTTGCCTCCTTGAGCATGGCATACATGTCGCGTGGGCGCATGTCGTCTATCATGTGCGCGTCTTCGCCCATGATTTCCTTGATCTTCTCTTTATCTTCCTCAGTGGATTTCTTGACGCTGGTGCCGACTACTTCCATTCCGCCTTCCTGCAGGGCGGATACCACCGACCAAGATTTCACCCCGCCGGTGATCAGCAAAACACGTTTCCCTTGTAGCCTTGTACGGTATTGGTTAATGGCATCCCAGGCTTTTTTCTCTTCGCGCGCAATGACCTGTTCGGTACGTGCCAGCAACTCTCCAGGTGCCCCTTGTTGCATCAACAGTTTTGCAATCTGGCGCAGACTGTCGCTCATATCGCCAATGCCATAGAACGAACCCTCGAAAAATGGGATGCCATAGCGTTCTTCCATCTTGCGGGCTACATTAATCATGGCTTTGGAGCACACCATCATGGCCGCCTTGGCGCGGTGAGATGAGGCCACTTCGTGGTATTTGGCATCGCCAGAGATACAAGCCAGGATGCGGATACCCAGTTCGTCCAATAGCGGCTTCACTTGCCATAATTCACCCGCGAGGTTGTACTCGCCGATGATGTTGATGTCATATGGGGTCGTGAACTCGGGTTCTTCGGTACCGATGACATGCTCTAGGAGCGCTTCGCCGGCGAGTTTGTTGCCGAGATTCTTGGCACCCACAAAACCGGGCGCATTGACCGGAATAATCGGCTTACCAAATTTTTCGGTGGCTTTTTTGCAAACAGCCTCAATGTCATCACCAATCAGCGCAGTCACGCAGGTCTGGTAAACAAACACAGCAGGCGGATCGTACTTGGCAATGACTTCCTTGATGGACTTGAACAGGCGTTTCTCTCCGCCATAAACCACATCCAGTTCGTTGATGTCGGTGGTGAAGCCGGTGCGGTAAAGACGCGAGCCAGATGATTTAGCACCGCGGTTATCCCATGAGTTACCCTCACAAGCGATGGGGCCATGCACAAGGTGAGCTACGTCGGTGATTGGCTGAAGTGCTATCTTGGCGCCATCAAAAGCACATCCACCAGCAGCTGCGCCAGGGGTAAGCTGCTTGGTACAACCCTTTTTACGTTCTTTGTCGCCCTTGCTTTGGTTCTTTTCACAACCGGGCTCGTTAAAAACGTCTTGGACTTTTTCGCTTAATGACGCCATGTTAGCTATCTTTAATCAGTGTTGGTGTAAATACTGCAAGTAGCATGCCACGGCGTATATGTTTATAACCTTATGATTAAAAACAAGTTTTAATTATTGCTGATGTGTAGTAAACCAGACAAAAGCGACAAAGGCTTTAGTCATGCTCACGTGCGTGGTTGAGTGTGTAACGAGGCAATTCAATGGTGAGCGGGATATCACCGATTTTTACTTGGCAGGCGAGCCTTGAAGTAGCAGTAAGGCCCCAAGCTTTATCCAGTTGATCCTCTTCCTCGTCATCTGCAGCTGATAATGAAGAAAAACCTTCTTTTATAATGACATGACAAGTACTGCAGGCACAGACGCCGTCGCAGGCATGTTCAATCTCTACACCCGCTGCTAGCAGCGCATCGCACAATGTTTTGCCAGGCTTGGCCTCAAATGCAGCGCCGTCTGGACAGGTTTCTGGATGGGGGAGGACGGTAATAATCGTCATACCTGGATGCTTTCTATCTGCCTGCCGGACAAGGCGCGCTGGATTGTGGCGTCCATACGTCTAGCCGCGAATTCGGTTGTGGCTGCATTCAACTCGTCGGTTGCCTTGCGCAACCCTTCGAGGCTATTGGAATCACCCATCATCAGCGTTTCTGCAAGATCATATATCTTGTTCCAGATGGCATCCCATTCCGGTTTGCTGAGCAGTTCGTGCCCATTTTCCGACATCGCGGTTTCGGTAGCATCCAGCAAGCGGCGCGCTTCTACCTGGGCTTCACGTAGCGCACGCATACGTTTGTCATGTTCTGCGTTATTGATTCCCGCAGTCAGCATGTTGGCAATTTCGCTATCTGTGAGGCCATACGAAGGCTTGATGATGATATGTGCTTCAACACCACTGGTTTGTTCTCGCGCTGTGACAGAGAGCAGTCCATCGGCATCTACCTGGAATGTGACACGTATACGTGCAGCACCCGCTACCATGGGTGGGATGCCATGCAGTTCAAAACGCGCCAGAGAGCGGCATTCTGCTATCAGTTCGCGTTCACCTTGGACTATGTGAAAGCTCATGGCAGTCTGACCGTCCTTGAATGTGGTGAAATCCTGCGCCATTGCAGTAGGAATCGTCGCGTTACGGGTGATAATCTTTTCCGAAAGTCCTCCCATGGTCTCGATGCCCAGTGACAGTGGAATGACGTCCAGCAGCAACAAGTCATTGTCGCTTCGGTTGCCGGCTAGCGCGTTTGCCTGAATGGCTGCACCAAGTGCAACCACTTTATCTGGATCCAGATTGATGAGTGGCTCCTGCTTGAAGTATTCGGCAACCGCAGTGCGAAGGTGTGGCATGCGTGTCGCACCACCTACCAGCACCACTCCTTGCACATCAGTTATTTGCAAGTCGGCATCACGCAGGGCGCGGCGCACCGGGCTGAAAGTCTTGGTCAGCAAGGGTTTGGTAATCTCAAAAAACGTGTCGCGGCCTAAGATAGCCTGAATTTGCGTACCATCCGTCAATGTACAATGGATGTCGGTGACAGCTATATCGGTCAAGCGCTCTTTAGCCAATCGAGATTCGGTCAATAAGGTACGCGTATCTTCCGGGCTGAGTGACGAAATGTTGTGGGTATTCCATAGCCAGCTGTAGATGGCAAAATCAAAGTCATCGCCACCCAAGGCAGAGTCGCCGCTGGTTGCCAGCACTTCGAATACCCCGCGTGTCAGGCGCAGGATGGAGAAGTCGAATGTGCCGCCACCTAGGTCATACACGCAATAGATACCTTCCGATGCATTATCCAGTCCATAAGCAATAGCGGCGGCAGTTGGCTCGTTCAACAGGCGCAACACGGTCAAGCCAGCCAGCCTGGCAGCGTCTTTGGTTGCTTGGCGCTGCGCATCGTCGAAATAGGCTGGAACAGTAATCACGACACCGGAAAGCTCGCCATTCAATGTTTCTTCAGCACGCTGGCGCAGCACCTTGAGAATCTCCGCTGATACTTCAACAGGGCTGAGTTCGCCTGCGACGGTTTTCAATTTCACCATGCCTGGCGCCTCAATGAACTCATAAGGAAGGTTTTCCAAGTCTCCAATATCGGCAAGCCCACGCCCCATAAAGCGTTTGACTGAAACGATCGTGTTGCGCGGGTCAGATGCAGCGAGCGCTTTGGCTTCCCAGCCCACCTCGATGTTTTCGCTATTGGTGTAACGTACTACCGAAGGCAGCAAGGCACGGCCATCTTTATCTGGCAATACTTCGGAGATGCCGCTGCGCACGGTAGCGACCAGAGAGTTAGTCGTGCCTAAATCAATGCCGACCGCAAGCCGGTGCTGATGCGGGGCAGCGCTTTGTCCGGGTTCGGCGATTTGCAATAAAGCCATACTATCTTTCTTGGGATGCCCAAAAATTTCGAGGCGGACAGTACAATTTTTTAAACGCTGAAACTTTCGCCACAACCGCAGTTGGCTTTGGCATTCGGATTGCTGAACTTGAAGCCTTCATTCAAGCCTTCTTTGGCATAATCAAGCTCGGTGCCATCGAGGTATACCAAACTGGTTGGGTCAACTAATATTTTGACCCCGTTGCTTTCAAATATCTGGTCTTCTGGTGATGCTTCATCTACAAATTCCAGGGTATAAGCCATGCCGGAACAACCCGAGGTCTTGACGCCGACACGCAATCCAAGTCCCTTGCCACGTCCAGCAAGGAATTTTTGGACGCGGGTGGCGGCGGTAGGGGTGAGTGTGACAGCCATATGGGCCTCCGATAACTAAACTGAGAACGAGCTACCACAACCGCAGGTCGAAGTAGCATTAGGGTTTGTAATGACGAATCGTGAGCCTTCCAGGCCATCCTGATAATCAATAGTAGCGCCCATCATGTACTGGAAGCTCATGGCATCAACCAAGAGGGTCACGCCTTCTTTCTCAATGACCATGTCGTCTTCACCCACTTGTTCATCGAAGGCAAAGCTGTACTGGAAGCCGGAACAGCCCCCGCCCGTGACATATACGCGTAACTTCAGTGCAGGGTCTCCTTCCTCAGCAATCATTTCGCTGACTTTCCCAGCGGCACTGGATGTGAAGATGATGGGTTCCATGGTTGCGGTTTCAGTCATGTCAGTTCTCCTTAAGCTGCTGATTTACAAGCATCGTATTCAGTATCGGTATTGTTCTTGCTGCGGTAGTCCGTAATTGCCGCACGTATGGCATCTTCTGCCAGCACTGAACAGTGGATCTTTACAGGCGGTAAAGCCAGCTCTTCGGCAATGTGCGTATTCTTGATATCTAGCGCTTGATCCAGCGTTTTGCCCTTGAGCATTTCTGTGACCAGTGAAGAAGATGCAATCGCCGATCCACAGCCATAGGTCTTGAATTTGGCGTCCTCGATCACGCCATTGTCGTTCACCTTGATTTGCAGTTTCATCACGTCACCGCAAGCAGGTGCACCTACCATGCCGGTGCCTACGTCTGTTGCGGCCTGGTCAAAAGAGCCCACATTACGAGGGTTTTCATAGTGATCCAGAACTTTGTCGCTATATGCCATGTTGGTCTCCTGATGCTTGAATGTGTTAAACAGTGGCCTTTTCAGGGCCGCGATGTGATTCTGTACCATGCACCCAGCTGACGGACGATAGGTCTATGCCGGATTTGAACATATCCCACAAAGGCGAAAGATCGCGCAGCTTGCCGATTTTTTCCTTGATCAGCGCAATGGCGAATTCGATATCTTTTTCGGTGGTATAGCGTCCAATTGAAAAGCGGATAGAGCTGTGGGCAAGCTCATCTTCTCGGCCGATAGCGCGCAACACGTAAGAAGGTTCCAAACTGGCTGATGTACAGGCAGAACCGCTGGAAACCGCTAATTCCTTGATGGCCATCATCAGCGATTCGCCTTCCACATAATTGAAGCTGACATTCAGGTTATGTGGCACCCGCTGTGCCAGATCGCCGTTCAGGTAAACCTCTTCAATGTCTGACAGACCAGCCCATAGCTTGTCGCGCAGCGCCTTGATGCGCACATTCTCTTCAGCCATCTCTTCTTTGGCGATGCGGTAGCATTCGCCCATGCCAACAATCTGGTGGGTTGCCAGCGTGCCAGAGCGGAAACCACGCTCATGGCCGCCACCATGCATTTGCGCCTCTAGCCGGATACGGGGTTTGCGGCATACGTATAATGCGCCGATACCTTTGGGACCGTAAGTCTTGTGTGCAGAAAAGCTCATCAAGTCTACCGGTAGCTTTGCGAGGTCAATCTCTACCTTGCCTGTAGCCTGTGCGGCATCTACGTGAAAAATAATGCCTTTCTCGCGGCACAGATTGCCAATGGCAACGATGTCCTGGATTACCCCGATCTCATTATTTACTAGCATCACCGAGACCAG
>JAKOWL010000184.1 GCA_029781535.1 Pseudomonadota bacterium | reverse complement strand
TGCAGCCAGGGGTAAATTATTGCGATCGACTGCCCTTATGACTGCTGCCCTTGCAGGTCCGGTCGTTGCTGCGATGAATTTTGAGTCGGCGATGGCTGATGTCCGTAAAGTTGTCGACTTTGAAACGCCGCAGCAGTTCAAAGAAATGAGCAAAGATATATTAGATCTGTCAAAGCGCATTCCAATGGCGGCGAAAGGGCTGGCAGATATAGTTGCTGCTGCAGGCCAGTCGGGAATTGCACGGGAAGATCTGATAAGTTTTGCGGAAGACGCAGCTAAGATGGCAATTGCCTTTGACATCTCTGCAGAAGAAGCCGGAACGATGATGGCGCAGTGGCGGGTGGCATTTAAGATGCCGCAAAAAGAAGTAATAAGGCTTGCCGATCAGGTTAACTTTCTTTCAAATAATGTAAATGCTACTGCACCACAGATTTCGAGCATATTAACCAGGATAGGGCCTCTTGGTAAAATTGCAGGGGTTTCTGCAGCCGATGTAGCCGCTTTGGGAGCTACCGTAAAGGCTGCAGGAATTGAGTCGGAAGTAGCGGCCACCGGACTCAAAAACTTTATATTGCGGTTGTCCTCAGGGGCTAGTGCTACAAATAAACAAAAAGAAGCATTTAAATCGCTTGGGTTGTCTGCAGCAGAAATGTCAAAACTGATGCAGAAAGACGCCAGACAAGCCATTATAACTGTGTTAAAGGCATTGCAAAAAGTTCCTGAACATGCTCAGACAGCTATTCTTACAGAGATTTTTGGTAGAGAAAGCGTTTCGGCCATTGCACCTTTAATTACAAACTTAGGCGAGCTTGAAAAGAATTTCAAGCTGGTTAGCGACGCTTCGCAATATGCGGGCAGCATGGAAAGGGAATATGAAGAACGGTCCAAGACAGCAGCCAATGCATTACGGCTCATGACCAACAGCATAAATGCTCTTGCCATCAGTTTAGGCGATGTTCTCCTCCCGCCCTTGGCCGATGCCGCTAACAGCATAGCGAACGTAGCAAACAAGATTGCGAAATGGGCTGATGCGCATCCCAAGCTTACAAAGGTAATTGTTCTAGGTACAGCCGGGCTATTGGCCTTTAGGGTAGCTATGGCTGCTGCAGAGTTTGCAATATTTTCAACTATAAGCAAGCTTGCAAAGCTCTATGTATTTCTTGTAAAGCATGATGCTGCTGCTAAAATAGCCACCATATCTACAAAGGCGTTCTCATTGGCCCAACGCGGGCTAAAGGCAGCTATTACTCTGACATCAAGCGCTCTTCATGCCCTGCCCATCGTGGCATATCAGGCTAAGGTTATCGCTGTAGCTGCTGCCACGAAGCTCTGGACGGCGGCACAGGTAGCGTTCAACCTTGCCGTGAAGCTTGGGTCATCTCTGCTTTCGGTGGCAAAACTTATTGCCTATACGGTGGCTGTTAAAGGCATTGCCATAGCAACGAAGGTATGGGCTGCAGCTCAGTGGCTGCTCAACGCTGCCATGTCTGCAAACCCCATCGGCCTGCTGATAATAGCCATTGCCGGGCTGGTTGCTGGCTTCTTGCTGCTCTACAAGAAAAGCGAGACTGTCCGCAACATCGTCAGCCGTCTCTGGGATGTGATTGGCATCGGGCCTCGCGTTGTT
>JAKOWL010000180.1 GCA_029781535.1 Pseudomonadota bacterium | reverse complement strand
CGGACAGAGCGTCAGTGCCGCCAACATCACCTCTGGCCTGCTGGTCTTCACGCCGGCGGCCAATGCCAATGGCGCAGGCTATGCCAGCTTCACCTTCCAGGTGCAGGACGATGGCGGTACCGCCAATGGCGGCGTGGACCTTGACCCGACAGCGAACACCCTCACCATCAATGTGACGCCGGTCAACGATGCACCGGTGGCTGCCAATACCAGCATCACGGCAACCGAGAGCACGCTCTATAACGGCAATCTGCCGGCAGCGACCGACGTGGAGGGAGATCCCGTCACTTACAGCCTGAACACGGGCACTGCCCACGGTACCGTCATAGTCAACGCCAGCGGCAGTTTCACCTACAACCCGACGGCCAGCTACAACGGTACTGATAGCTTCACTTATACCATCAATGACGGCAAGGGCGGAAGCAACACTTATAGCGTGGCCATCACTGTCAATCCAGCAAATATAGTCATTGTAAATCCTGGAACAGGCGCTGGAAACGGAAACGGCTCAGGAAACAACAACGGTAATGGCAACAACACGATTACTAACCCACCGCCCCAGCTACCGGGTGAACAACTTACTGCTTTTGTGCCGATTCATACACAATCAAGCATTTTGGTTACAGAAACTACTACATCACCAATACCACAGGAGATCAAACCACTAGAACCAATTGCGAATAGGCAAGCAGACAGCTTTAAACTTGCCGAAGTCCTTAGCCAGAAAAGCTATAATCGTATTGCAGATTATGTGCAACCTATTGCATACAACATAAAACTTGCAGCGGCCGATTTAAGGTGGACAGGTTCATCGCATCAGCTTACCGCAGATAGGTTTGACCCAATACGTGTCGATGATAGTGTTATAGACACCCACTCTAATGTCATTGCTGAAGGGGCAATTAAAACAACCAGTGTTGCATTGACTGCAGGTGCCGTGTGGTGGGCATTGCGAGCAGCCGGGCTGTTAACCAGTGTCTTGTCCTCAGTTCCCGCATGGCGTCAGGTCGACTTGCTTGCAATTCTGCCAGATGATGAGGATGAAGATCTCTCGAATGACATGGTTGAAGAATATGAAGAACGAGGTCTAGGAGAAATCATTAGACCAGATGAGAATAAAACAACATATCAATGAATATAAGATCTCTTTTACAGATGAATGTCATCGCGCGATTAAGTCTTGGCTTGATTGCCTTGATCATCAGCCTATTGATGATTTCAGACTTATTATTCGACGTCATACCTGATCGAGATGAGATCTTAAGAGAAAGTCGTCAACATACAGCTGAAAGCCTAGCCGTACAAATCGTCGCATTATTGGAGTCAGCCGATATCGCTGTACTTAGCAAGACTTTGCAGGAAGTCGCCACACGCAACCCTGATATCCTTTCTGTTGCGATTAGAAAATCTTCAGGAGAGATACTAATGCAACGTGGTGACCATGCCAGATACTGGACACCTCCTGAATCAGGAAAATCAACGATCAACGCCATACAGATCCCCATTTACTCCGAGCAAAAGCTTTGGGGAAATATCGAAATTGCTTATGCATATAACGGTGCAAAAGGTATACAAAAACTACTCACAAGCCCGACATTCATGTTGATTTCCATACTCGCATTTGCAGGCGGAGCTTTGATCTATATATACATGCGTCGAGCCATGCAGTATCTAGATCCATCCTCTGCCGTACCTGGACGGGTCCGTAAGGCGTTTGATATTCTCAACGATGGCATTTTAGTGCTAGATAAAAGCGGACGAATAGTTTTGGCTAATGAATCATTTAAGAATCTGAGCTCCCATGAAGAAACCGAGCTCAACGGAAAAAAGATTTCAGACTTGGAAATCATTAAACCCGTACTGAAAAAATTGCCCCATGAACTGCCGCCATGGGAGCAAGCTGTAATAAACCAATCCACTGTTACCGAAAAACCACTTTCGCTACGTGACAGAAATGACAAGATCAAAGAAATGCTGGTTTCCGCACAACCTATTACTGATGACGGTGGTCAGGTACGAGGATATTTGGTTACATTCAATGACGTAAGCGCCCTGCATGAAAGCAATCTGCAATTACAAGAGGCGCTTGATGAGCTGAAAAATTCCCGTGCCAAGATGGAAAAATACAATAAGGAACTGGAACTCATGGCAACTCGCGATCCATTGACTGGATGCCTGAACCGCCGATCCTTCTTTGATAAAGCAGAGAATGTATTTGCTTTCGCTCTTCAGGGTAACAAAGACTTGTTCTGCATCATGGCAGACATCGATCATTTCAAATCTTTCAATGACTTATATGGGCATCATATTGGTGACCAAGTCATTCAGGCGGTTGCCAGGACCGTTAATTCAAACCTGCGACCAACGGATCTTTTCTGTCGATATGGTGGTGAAGAGTTTTGCATTATTTTGGAAAATTTGACCTTATCGGAAGCCGAGGAAATCAGTGAGCGAATCCGCAAAGCCATTGAGAGGACCGGTAGCGCCTCGATTCGCAACACTGACGTGAAAACCATTACGATGAGTTTCGGTATCGCTTCTATTACAGAAGGATCGACTACGCTGGAAGAACTGATCGAACAAGCTGACAATGCACTATATATGTCCAAGGAAGCCGGCAGAAACCTCGTCACAGTCTGGAAACAGCCCGAATACCACTGATCACATTTTTACAGTAACCCGTGCTATTTATGCTATATACACGTCCCATTCTGGAATTAGTCTAGAATTCCGTTGATATTTCCTGTCTAGCTTTATGATTTTAATAGGATATAATGGCGCATATTAGCTGCATGCGTATGGTTTTGCACATTGGAATGTAGCGTAGACAGAGCATATCCATTCTGGACCAGATTATGAAAAAAACATATTTTCAAAAAAAGATATCGTTGGTCACATGTATCCTTTTGCTGCCAATCAGCACAACTGTTTTTGCCGACGGCCAAAATCTACTCGATATCTACCATCTGGCAATCAGCAAAGATCCTACACTTGCTTCGGCCCGCAGCAGCAATAAAGCTGTGCAGGAAAAACTGGTGCAAGGAAAAGCACTGTACCGCCCTACGGTTACATTTGATGCTAAAGCCGATCACTCCGAAACAGACATTAGTTACACCGGTTCAAACTCGATCTTCAAAAACGGTGGGCGACAATCGTTCGAAACGCATGGTTATGGCATCAATGTTAACCAGCCTTTATTCCGTAAGCAGAATATCGTTCAGAACCAGCAGGCCAAGACGCTGGTCACGCAGTCGGATAAACAACTGGCACTTGCACAACAGGACTTGATGATTCGGGTTTCACAGGCATATTTTGATTTTCTCTTGGCACGAGACAAAATAGACCTGACGGTGGCACAAAAAGCCGCCATTGACCGGCAGTTAGAGCAGGCTAAGGCCAATTTTGAGGTCGGGACTGCCACGATTACTGACGTGAACGAAGCACAAGCCAAACATGACCTCGTACAAGCCCAGGAAATAGCTGCTAGGAACGAACTGGAAATCAAGAAACGTGCAATCCAGTCTATCACCGGAGAAGCACCGGAAAAACTGATAGCAGTTAAGAGCGATCTTGCACCGACGAATCCAGAACCTAATGATATTGAAAAATGGGTGGAGATCGCTGAGCAGAACAGTCTCGCCATACAAATTCAACAACAAGCCCTGGAACTCGCCAATCAGGAAATCGACCGCAACCAAGCAGGTCACCTCCCTACTTTAGATGCAGTTGCAAGTTATAACGACAACCGCGCCAATGGCGGTGTTAACGGCTTTGGCAATAACCTGCAAAGTACCGTTGTTGGACTTCAGTTCCAAATTCCCATTTATCAAGGCGGACTGGTCAGCTCCAAGGTGCGCGAAGCAGTTGCCCTTAAGCAAAAAGCACAAGACGATTTGGAAGTCGCCCGACGCAAAGCCGATCTGGATACGCGGCAAGCTTATCTTAACCTGACCAGCAGTGTCGCCCAGGTCAATGCATATCAACAGGCGCTTGTTTCAAGCCAAAGCCAGCTGGATTCAACCAACCTAGGTTACGAAGTCGGTGTACGTACCAGTGTAGACGTCCTGAACGCGCAACAGCAACTCTTTAGTGCCAAGCGTGACTTGTTACAAGCCAGATACCAATATCTGCTTAGCATTCTACAACTCAAATTCGCAAGCGGTTTGATAGCCGAAAACGATCTTGCTGAAATCAACCAGCAATTCAATAATCTTGAAACGACTGATACTGAAACATCCGTAGTCAAAACTGAGAACGTCCCTGATGCTGTAGACAGAAAATCTAGCGAAAATACGTCATCTGCAACAAACGAATATGATATCGATGATATCAATAGTGCCGTTAAAGCATGGGCTGATGCTTGGTCAACAAAAAATATTGATAAATATTTTGCCAGTTATGCAGATGATTTTGAGCCACCTCAAGCACAAACGCGAGAAGCTTGGCAGCAAACTAGGCGGCAACGGATTCTCAAACCTGATCCAATTTCTGTCGAAGTGGGCGATATCGAGATTTCCACACTTGATGAAATGCACAAAAATGTGCGTTTTAAACAGGTTTACAACTCAGGAAAAATATCCGAACGTAACATCAAAAACCTGGTGATGAAGAAATCAGATGGCGTCTGGCTTATTGTGAAGGAAACCAGCGCCCCAATCTAAAGAGAAGGCATAAAAAAACAGGCTCTTGCGGAGCCTGTTTTTTTATTCTTTTGCAGCACGTTTACGCTCGTGTTCCTGTAGATGGCGTTTACGCAAACGGATGGTTTTAGGCGTAATCTCCACTAATTCGTCATCATCAATAAACTCTACTGCAGACTCCAATGTAAGCTTGACTGGCGGCGTCAAGCGCACTGCCTCATCCGTCCCACTGGCACGCACGTTGGTCAGTTTCTTGCCCTTGATCGGGTTCACGACCAAATCGTTGTCTCTGCTGTGAATTCCGATGATCATGCCTTCATAAAGCTTATCGCCTGGATTCACGAACATACGACCGCGATCTTCCAGGTTCCATAAAGCATAAGCAACGGCTTCACCTTGTTCCTGTGAAATCAACACCCCATTACGGCGACCCGGCATATCCGGCTTAACCGGCGCATATTCGTCAAAAATGTGTGCCATCAGACCTGTGCCGCGCGTCATGGTCAGGAACTCGGATTGGAAGCCAATCAAGCCGCGCGCAGGAATACGATATTCCAGACGGGTACGGCCATTGCCATCAGACTCCATATTACTCAATTCACCGCGACGACGTCCCAATTCTTCCATTACAGCACCCTGATTGTCATCCTCCAAGTCTACCGTCAGGATTTCATAGGGTTCGCATTTTTCGCCATTGACTTCACGGTATACCACGCGTGGCTTACCCACTGCGATTTCAAAACCTTCACGACGCATGTTTTCCAACAGGATAGTCAAGTGCAGCTCACCACGACCGGACACACGAAACACATCGGTATCGGAAGTATCTTCAACCCGCAAAGCCACATTGATCAACAATTCTTTAGTCAAACGGTCACGAATCTGACGGCTGGTGACGAACTTGCCTTCTGTCCCTGCCAACGGGGAAGTATTAACCATGAAGTCCATTGTCAGCGTAGGTTCGTCCACGCCAAGATGCGGCAAACCAACTGGCTTATCCCTATCCGCAATCGTAAATCCGATACCGATTTCCTCGATACCGGAAATAATTACGATATCCCCTGCTTCTGCTTCATCCACAGGCACACGCTCCAATCCTTTGAAGCCTAATACCTGGTTGATGCGGCCTTGTGCCACCTGCTCATCTTCACGCATCACAGCGACTACCTGACCTGGCTTGATACGTCCATGCAGGACACGGCCAACCCCTAAGCGTCCAGTGTAGCTGGAGTAATCCAACGCAGAAATCTGCAATTGTAAAGGCGCATTGGCATCGCCTATGGGCGGTTTTACATGACTCAGGATCGTCTCGAACAATGGGCGCATCGTATCCGAAGGCTTATTCAGATCTAGCGTCGCAAAACCATTCAATGCGGATGCATACACGACCGGGAAATCCAGCTGGTCATCGCTTGCACCAAGGTTGGCAAACAAATCAAAGGTCTGGTTAATTACCCAATCCGTACGCGCACCCGGGCGATCAACCTTGTTGATCACCACGATAGGACGCAACCCCAAAGCCAGCGCCTTCTTGGTCACAAAACGGGTCTGTGGCATCGGGCCTTCTACCGCATCCACCAATAACAGTACACCATCCACCATCCCCAGTACGCGCTCTACCTCGCCGCCAAAGTCGGCGTGTCCGGGCGTATCGACGATATTGATGTGTGTGCCTTCAAAATTGACAGCCGTGTTCTTTGCCAGAATGGTGATGCCACGCTCTTTTTCCAGATCATTGCTATCCATCACCCGTTCAGAAACCTGTTGGTGCGAGGCAAAGGTACCGGATTGCTGTAAGAGTTTATCCACCATGGTAGTCTTACCATGGTCAACGTGCGCGATGATAGCGATATTACGAAGATTGCGAGACATGTATGGAACCGAATTTGTTGGAAAGGGCGCGATTTTATCATAGTTACGTGAAATAAACCTTTGACATTATTAGAAATATGCCTATAATGCGTCCAACTTTAGAACAGATGATGTTCTGAATTCATCGCCCTGACCCTTCTTTTGCGCGTGCAACATAGTCGCAAATCTTTTAAGTCCCACTTAAATGTTACTGGTTAGCGGCTTTGCTCGTGCGCTAGTAAACATTTTTAATTTATTTAAGATTAAAAAATCATAATGGCCATACAGGTCGTTTTTTAAGTTTTTGGCGCCCTTTTTTACTTTTTTGAAAGGGACGATTTTGTCTTTTGATCACTTAGATTTACCCGAAAACTCAGTCGAAAAAAATTCAGTTGAAACCAAGCAGGATGTGTCGTTTGATTCATTAGGCTTGCATCCATCCATTCTGCGCGCTGTGCATGATGCCGGTTATACGCACCCGACACCTATTCAAGCCCAAGCAATCCCGGAAGGTCTGGCTGGTCATGACATCATGGCATCTGCACAAACAGGGACCGGCAAAACTGCAGCCTTCACTTTACCCGCACTGAATTTGCTTGCGGAATCACACCCAGCCAAGAGCCGTGGCCCACGCATCCTGGTGCTGACGCCGACACGCGAACTGGCAGCACAAGTCAACGATGCGGCACGCAAATATGGCAAATACATCCGCGCCCGTTGCGTCAGCATCGTAGGTGGTATGCCCTACCCTCTGCAAAACAAATTGTTATCACAGCCATTGGACATTCTGGTCGCCACACCCGGCCGTTTCATCGACCACATGGAGCGCGGCCGCATTGACCTAAGCCGCTTGCAGATGCTGGTTCTGGACGAAGCTGACCGTATGCTGGATATGGGCTTTATGCCTGATGTGGAAAAAATCTGTGCCGCATTGCCTGAAGATCGCCAGACACTATTGTTTTCAGCCACTTTGGACGGCATCACTCATATCGGCAAACAATTCCTGAAAAATCCGGTCACCATCCAGATTGCCAGCCAAAAAGAAAAACACGCTAATATCGAGCAGCGTCTGCATTTCGTGGATGACATGCACCACAAAAACAAATTGCTGGAGCATTTGCTGATCTCGCCAGAAGTGAATCAGGCAATCATTTTCACCAGCACCAAAAAACATGCGGACGTGCTAGCCGATGACCTGTATGCAGCAGGCCACCGCACTGCTGCCTTGCATGGCGACATGACACAAGCTGCACGGAACCGCACATTGACCAAATTGCGTCATGGGGACATCAAAGTGCTGATCGCGACCGACGTGGCTGCACGCGGTATCGACGTGAAAGGCATCAGCCATGTCATCAACTATGACCTGCCGAAATTTGCTGAAGACTACGTACACCGCATTGGCCGCACTGGACGTGCAAACAATACCGGCGTAGCTATCTCTTTCGCTTCACGCGCCGAGCGGTTCCAGCTCAAGAAAATTGAGCAGTTTACTGGCCAGCGCATCGAAGTCAGCATCATTCCAGGCCTGGAACCTAAACAAAAGATGTCCGCTGATGATGCGCCAAAAGGCAAGCGCGGTGGACAGCGCAACGGCAACCCATCACGCATGAATGGTGAAAAACGCGAAGCCAAGCCCTTCAACAAGGCGCCTGTTGGCAACCGTAAACAACCTGAGCGTGAAGTGAACGGCAACAGCGTGCATTACACCAAAGATACCGATTTCCAGTTCGCACGCGAATTGGCAAAAGACTTTGCAAAAAATGCTGGAAATGGGCGTAATGGCAATCGCCAATCGCGTCGCGAAGACACGGCTAAACAAAAGCCTAGCAATAAGAACCGCGTTAATTCTGGCGAGTACTTTGGCAAACCACGCTCCAACCCACAACGCTCACGTGATTTCAGCTAATAGTTCGATTAACCATGGCACAAGAGAATCCTGTTCTATTCACTGACTTAGGTTTGGCTGAACCACTGCTGAAAGCAGTATCAGAGACCGGTTACACTACCCCTACGCCGATACAGGCCAAAGCGATTCCACTCGCAATGCAAGGCGTTGACCTGATGGCGGGCGCACAGACAGGTACCGGCAAGACTGCGGCGTTCTCCCTGCCTATCCTGCAAAGGCTACTGCCTCTGGCTAGCAGCAGCACTTCACCGGCCAAGCACCCCGTACGCGCACTGGTACTTGCCCCTACCCGAGAACTGGCCATTCAGGTCGCGGACAATGTAAAACTGTATGCAAAACATACAGCGCTGCGCAGCCATGTGGTGTTTGGTGGTGTGGATATCAAAACGCAATTACCTGCCTTGAAGCAGGGTGTAGAGATTTTGGTAGCGACACCGGGCAGGCTGCTGGACCACGTCGAACAAAAATCGGTACAACTGAACCAAGTGCAGATTCTGGTATTGGACGAGGCAGATCGCATGCTGGATATGGGCTTTATGCCCGATTTGAAGCGCATCCTGGCTTTATTACCCAAACAGCGGCAGAACCTGATGTTCTCGGCTACTTTCTCCAATGAAATCAAAAGACTGGCCGACGATTTCCTGACTAATCCGACTCTGATCGAGGTCGCACGCAGTAATGCTACCAATGACAACGTCAAACAAAATGTCTACTCTGTGGATAGCGCTGATAAACAGGCATTATTGACACAACTGCTGCAGGCAGACGATGCCAAACAAGTGATCGTGTTTACCAAGACCAAGCTGACAGCCAGCCGCTTAAGCCGTGCACTGCAAAAAAAAGGTATCAATGCCGATGCGATTCATGGCGACAAGAGCCAGAAAGAACGCCTGGAAGCGCTAGAAGCATTCAAAGCTGGCAAAACACTCGCATTGATTGCTACCGATGTAGCAGCACGCGGCTTGGACATCAGCGAATTGCCGATGGTTATCAACTATGAGATTCCCACTGCACCGGAAGATTATGTACACCGTATCGGCCGTACCGGCCGCGCTGGCGCATCCGGGGTTGCTATATCGCTAGTCAGTCCTGATGAAGAGAAATACTGGCAGGAAATCGAAAAGCTCATCAAGATATCCGTGCCCAGAATCACGCAAACACCCATCCTGGGAACCAAGCGGGATGCGGCTCCAAGACAGATAAGCTCAGACCGTTCAAGTAATGCTGGCGCAAGAAAAAAAACTAGCCACGACCCATGGTTCGACAAACCCTATGAGCCCTCTCAGAAAGCCAGCGTGCCAAAAACGGTTGTACAATCCATTACCAGAAAGGCTCCTGTCGCTGCATTGCTGGGGGGCCTCAGGTCAAAAATAGATACAGCACCTAAAAAGTAGCTCTCTCTACTAGTGTATTAGCAACTGGCTGATCTCTTTGGAGCTCATGGACTGGGCAAAATAGTAGCCTTGTAGCACCGTACAGCCACAAGTTGCCAGCACATCCACCTGTTCCTGATTCTCAACCCCTTCACCTACCAGGTTCAGCCCTAGCGCATGTGCAAGTGCCACGATTGCACGCACGATTGCACGATCGTCTTCACTATCTACCAAGCCTTCGACGAACGTACGGTCTATCTTCACCTCGTCCACGTCCCAGCGCTTCAGGTACAACAGTGAGGAATGTCCCATGCCAAAATCATCTAGAGAGATAGAGAGGCCGAGATCCTTGATCATGTGCATGTTTTTCTTGACGATTTCCGCTTCTTCCAGCAAAGCGTTCTCGGTAATCTCGATACAAAGCATATGGGCTGAGATATTATATTTGGCCATCACTGAGCCTAACAGCTTGCCTAGCCTATCCGACCGTAGGTGCCTTGGCGAAATATTGATAGACATCCTGGGTACGGAATATCCATCATCCAGCCAAGCCCTTAACTGTCTACAACAGCTCTCTACTACAAATTCGCCAATATCATAAATCAACGAAGACTGCTCTGCGATTCTGATGAACTCCAACGGCGGAATAAGTCCGCGCTCAGGATGACGCCAACGCAACAGAGCCTCTATCCCCACCACCTCCCCGGTAATATTCTCTATCTGCGGCTCATACACCAGAAAAAATTGATTCTCTGCCAAAGCCTGGCGAATACCATGCTCCATCTCCAACCATTGGTGTGCGATAAAATTGAGATTGCTGGTATAGAACTGAAAATCGTTACGTCCGTTCTGCTTGGCGCGGTACATCGCTAAATCAGCATACACAACCATCGCTTGCGGATCAGTCGTATCATCGGGATAAACACTCACGCCAATGCTGACTGTGCAATAGACACGCTGCTCTTGTATCTCGAACGGATTCGCAAATGCCCTGATGATTTCACGTACACAGCGATGCCCATCTTGCGGGGACGCGCCTTCCATGATCATCACAAACTCATCGCCACCTAGCCTGCAAAGAATATCTGTCGCACGCACTTGCTGAGTAATACGCCTTGCAGCCTGTATCAAGAGCTGATCACCCGCATCATGTCCCAATGTATCGTTCACCATCTTGAAATGGTCCAAATCAAAGAACATGAGCAACACTTGGCGATTTGCCCGTTCTGCCTTGGTAATCGCATGCTCCAAACGCTGTCTGAACTGGCTGCGGTTGGGCAGTCCAGTCAATTCATCATGCGTTGCCAAAAACTCCACGCGTCGGTTCAATGCAACAACTTCGCTCACATCACGCGCCACGCCACGATATCCGCAGAACTCACCTTTCGAGCCCAAAACCGGTTTTCCAGATATTCTCAGATATTGCAGCTTGCCATGTTGATTCGTTGTGTGAATTACAAAATCCGCAAATTTTTGATGTGTCTCTAACGTTTTGAGCATCTCGTTAGATGTATGACTGTGACAAGCTGCCGCCATATCTGTTAGATATACGAATTTGATTTCTTCAGGTGCGTTCAATACAGCAGTGATTTTTAAATCACTGTCTGACTCCCAGAACCAATCCGCAGAAGCCTCAGCATAATCCTTAAAACGCTCAACATCATCCGATAACTGAGCGTGCTCTAACAAGCTATTTATGTTCTTATTCAGCTTATCCCCCATCCCTTAGAAACCGTTCATAAAGTTTTTGGAATTTATCGCACTTTTCCAATCAGTTAGATAAATCAATATAGCGCATTTCATTAGCTACTATCAATATATTAGCGATTTCGCATGAAATCTGCGACACCATATAGCTGCGTTGCCAACTTTGTCATCATGGTTTCATCGAACGCTAACTGATGCATAGCTTTAATGATGCAGTACATCCATTGATCCCGTTCAGATTCGCCTATTGGGAAAGGCAGATGTCTCGCCCTCAGCATAGGATGCCCATAACGCTCGATATATAGCTGCGGCCCACCTGTCCAGCCAGTAAGGAACATGAACAGTTTCTCGCGTGCCTCGGTCAGATCCTGCTTGTGCATCGCCCGGATCCCGGCAGCCTTCGGGTCGCTATCCATGATGTCATAAAAGGTTTCAACCAAATTGCGAATGGTCTCAATCCCTTTCTCCTCGCCACCCAGCAATTGAAAGAATGTTTGTTTGGTGTTGTTCGGCTCTTCAACCGTATTAAGCACCATATTAAACGGCTCTGGGTTTGATTTGCGACGCAGCCTGTTTGGCTCGGCTTCTGGCTTCATCGATATCCTTACCGTTCGCAAGCGCCACGCCCATACGCCGCTTGACGAAAGATTCAGGCTTTCCGAACAGGCGAATATCGCTGGAAGGTACGCTTAAAGCAGCCTCTAGTCCATCGTATTTAAGATTCTTACTATCAGCACCGCCATAGATTACCGCGCTAGCGCCAACCTCCCGCATCGACACGTCGACCGGCAGACCTAGAATGGCGCGTGCATGCAGCTCAAACTCACTTAAACGCTGGCTACACATAGTCACCATTCCGGTGTCATGCGGACGTGGACTCACTTCGCTGAACCAGACTTGATCGCCTTTCACAAACAGCTCGACCCCGAATAACCCCAATCCACCCAACGCATCCGTAATGCGTTTGGCCACATCCTGTGCACCCTTGCGTGCAGCAGGCGACATGGCTTGCGGTTGCCAGCTTTCCACATAATCACCATTCCTTTGCACATGCCCGATAGGCTCGCAGAAATAGGTTTGGATCTCCCCTTGCGCGTCCCTGGCTCGCACGGTAAGCAGCGTGATCTCATAATCAAAATCAATCTGCCCTTCCACAATAACCACGCCTTGATTGACGCGTCCGGCACTGGCAGCATAATCCCAAGCCGCTTTGACTTGCGATTGTTCAGTAACGCGAGATTGCCCCTTTCCGGAAGATGACATCGTTGGCTTGATAAAGCACGGATAACCAATCCCTGCATCGATACTGGCCTGTAGTTCAGCCTCGCTTCTTGCGAAAGCGTAAGGGGAAGTAGGCAATTTTAATTCCTCTGCTGCCAAACGGCGGATTCCCTCACGATTCATGGTCAGTTGTACTGCTTTCACGGTTGGCACTACAGTCACACCCGTCGCCTCGATCTCCGCTAATGCCTGGGTATTCAGTGCCTCGATTTCCGGCACAATGAAATGTGGTTTTTCTTTGTTCACCAGTGCTTTCAAGGTGTCAGCATTCGTCATATCGATCGTATGTGCACGATGCGCAACCTGATGTCCCGGGGCATTCTCATATCGGTCGACAGCGATAGTTTCCACGCCCAGGCGCTGCAAGGCGATAATGACCTCCTTGCCTAACTCACCACTGCCTAGCAGCATGACACGTGTTGCGGAAGATGAAAGTGGGGTACCAATAGACATGAAAAACTCCAGGCAGACAATGACTGGAATGATACCATGCGCTGTGCGGGAATTTACACTGAGATGCCGTGTTTATCCATGCGGTAACGCATGGTCATACGCGTAATACTAAGCAGACGTGCCGCTTTGGAAACATTATTATTCGAAGCTTCCAGCGCATTCAACAACATGGTCTTCTCCGCTTCATCCAAAGGAATCAGCGCCTCATTCGCTGGGGGATGACCGATTGCTACTTGCATCAAAGAAACCCCAACATCTTTCGCCAGAATCTGTGCCTGATTACTCAACAAAACCGCTCGACTGATCTGATGCCGCAGCTCCCGTACATTACCAGGCCATGCGTATTGACGGATAGTTTCTATCGCGTTATCGCTGAATGTATGTCTCGCCAAGCCATACCGTCTTTCAGTTAACTCCATGAAATGATGCGCCAGCTTCACAATATCCCCCCCCCGCTCTCTGAGCGGCGGCATAGTTATTGTCATGACATTAAGACGATAATATAAATCCGAACGGAAAAGACCTGCTTTCACCATCTCATGCAAATCACGATTGGTCGCCGCGATGATTCTGGCAGGTACGGAACGTTCCTTGGTGGAGCCCAAGCGCCGCACTTTGCGACGTTCCAGCACATTAAGCAACTTGGCCTGCAGATTTAACGGCAACTCACCAATCTCATCCAAGAAAAGGGTGCCGTCTTCCGCGGCCTCAATCAATCCAGGTCGTGCGCCTACCGCATTGGTAAACGCACCTTTCTCGTGTCCAAACAATTCACTTTCAATCAACTCCGCAGGCAAGGATGCACAATCCACATGCACAAATGGCCTATCGCGATTGGCGCAAGACAAATGCATCAGGCGTGCTACCACATCTTTACCGGTACCCGTTTCACCGATAATCAACACGGTAGGTGGAATTGCATCGTTCAACCCGCCGAGTTGTGCGATACGTTCGATTTGCATCCTTACGGCCTGAATTGGCGGACTATCCCCCACCAACTCGACACCTTCAGATGCATGTGCATCGCGCTGACGTGAGTAATCAAGACTAGCCTGCAGCTCCGCAGTCTTGCAATTCTTTTGCACAACCAGCAGCAGCTCTTCCAGGTCTAGCGGTTTTTTAAGAAAATCAACCGCACCTAGCTTCATGGCCGATACGGCATCTCCCACATCGCCATGTGCGGTCATGACTATGGTAGCCACCCCCTTGGCAACAAGCTCCGGTAGAATATCCATGCCATTGCCATCCGGCAATCGCATGTCCAGCAGTACCGTATCAGGGTCAAACTGTTTCAGAACAGCCCGTGCAGCTTCAAGACTTTCAACCTGCTCACACTCGAAGCCCGCTTTGACAAGTTGCTTGGAAACGGCTCGCGCGAACAGCACTTCATCTTCGACTATCAGCACCCGCCTAACTTCCTGGTTAAGCGGGTGAACATGATTTATTTGTGATTGCGCGAGCAAGCTAATCCTTAGTCATTATCGAAAGTCTGAGAGGATTTTTTGTTTGTTCCAAGTTCATAACGCAACCCTATCCAGCCGGCCAACGGGGCTCCCGGGGATTGGAACTGCTCAGAAGCCCAGCTAGTCGGGTCAGTATTGAAGCTTCTGTTAGCCGTATTGAACGCATTGGTACCAAGAATACCCATGGTAGCGTAATCCTTGTCAAACAGGTTGTTGACTTTGGCAAATGCAGTCCAGTTCGAATTCACACGCCAGTTAGCATCCAGGTTGAATACCGCATAGCCTGCCACTTTACCATTCTCATCCTTGTTGTTTTCATCCCCACGCGCAAAGACACTGGTAGTAGCAACCATATTCAAACCCACCGTAAAGCTTGGCGTGAAGTCATATGCAGCACGCAGTTTGAGCGAGTGCTTTGGAATATTCGGCAGATAGTCGCCAGACTTTGTAGTGAAATTCCCATCCGCATTAGCACTGGAATTCGCTTCATTATGAAAGGTTACAGCGGAGAGATAAGTCGCGCGCAGGAACTGGTAATTGGCCGAGAAACTCAGTTTATCTAACCTGCCGCCAATACCCAGCTCTACCCCTTGACGCTGTGTATCGCCCACATTGTTAAAGTAACCTAAGTTAAAACTGTTGCCGCTGCTGATGAACTGGATATCGTCTTTCAGCTTGCTATGAAAGATAGCTGCCGTCCAATGTAAATCATTGGTGAGTTTGCCACGCGCACCGACTTCAAAGGTTTTGGAAATGACCGGCTTCAAAATAGGATCAGCCAGAAAGTCCGTCGGTAAACGGCATGGGACTTCCTTATTGGCACAACTCAGTTCAGTTGGCGTTGGTGCACGCATGCCTTCGTTGTAGCTACCATAGAAGCCCAAGGCTTGATTAACGTTATAATTCAAGCCAACCGCAGGGTTAAACCGATTAAAAGTATGTTGTACTGAATTATCTTCTTTACTACCAGAAACATAGTAACCATTGTTCGGGTCAGCCTCCATATGATCCTTGATACGAACCTGCACATAGTTGTAACGCCCGGATAAGGTCAAATGCAACTGATCGTTGATGGAAAACAAATCGGTTGCATACAAACCGTAATATTTGTTGTGCGTGGTGATATTGGTTTCTTCTTCAAAATCACCAGTCGCCACCGCACCACGATTAGGCGTAAAATCCGTCGTCTGTCCTGCAGTTTTATATTTAGTACGACCAAGGTCCGCGCTTAAGCCGGCAGTAAACTGGTTCTTATGCTGCATCACATTCGCCAGGTATGAATATTGTGCTGCAAAACCATAACCCAACTGCCGAGTAGTGGATTGCTCGTTCGAACCTTGGTTTGTGATATCTACCGGCGCAGCAACAGTCTGGTCACATGCTTCTCCGGCTGCAACCTCAGTACTGCCAAAACAATCATTCGTGTTGCTGGCAAAATTGCTGATACGGCTATTGCGCACATAAATGTTAGCGCCAAGCAAGTTATCCTCGTTCAGGAAGTGGCTACCTTTCAAGCTAACCATCTCCATGCGATTACCTACTTTATCTGGGTAGGTATAAGCCTCTTCCGGCTTGTTCAGCCAACTCTTTGGCAAAGCTTGTACGCCTTGCAGGTTATTGTGAGCCAACGTAACACTTAAATCCAAATCACTGGTCTCATCTTGCCAACCCACCTTGCCAAACATTTGGTTGATTTCACTAGGTGAATGATCACGCCAGCCATCTTCTTTGGAGAAATTTCCAGTCACAAAATAATCCACGTTACCATTGGCGCCGCCATAACTTGCGTTAAACCCGCGGCGCCCCCAGGAGCCTGCCATCGCTTCGGCAACCAGCCCTGGATATTGCGAACCGCTCTTTGTGTTGACTGACAATGCACCCCCCAGGGTGTTCAAGCCAAATACCGGATTGGAACCAGGCATGAAGCTGATGCTGGAAATCGCGCTTTGTGGAATCAAGCCCCAATTTACAGTGTCCCCGAATGGCTCATTAATACGCACACCATCCTGAAACACCGACAGGCCCTGCGGCGCACCTGCCAAAGGAGAAGCCGTGAAACCACGATAATTCACATCTGCCATATAGGGATTGCTTTGCCCCTCTGTGACCGTGACGCTTCCTAAGTTGTTGTTAATATAATCGGAAAGCTCCAATGTGTGCTGTTTTTCGATTTCTTTACTGTTGGCAGACTGCACATTCGATGGCACTTGATCCAAAGTAGTACCGATACCTGGCAACGGAGTAGTAGAAATCACTTCGATTTTGCCTGTTTCCAACGCTTCTGCTTTATTCTCCGCATAAGCAGAAAACGGCACAGCATACGCAGCCAGTATGGCCAAAGTGATTATTTTAGGTTGTAATGCGTTCATAGTAGTTAAATGCTCCCTGTGTATCCGATGTGACCTGCTCACCTAGCAGGCATTTAGCACTTAACATAGGCAAGAAATATTCCTAATTTATTAATTTAAGAATATCAATTAAAAACAAATAGTTATAAGAAAATTGCTTAGAATTGAAATATTTTATTGGATAATTTGGTTAAATACAACCAAATAGAGTGGTTAATTACAACCGATTTCTGCCAACTGGGAACCAAGTGGCAACCAAGCCAAGCTCACTTTGGCTAGCACGGAGATGTATGGCGCAATCCAAATTGGGTATCGCTGCCAATGTATTATTCAGATACAACAAAGGTACATTATCTCTTTGCCAAGGTGGTATATCTTGCATCTGGAATAACATCTTCAATCCTCGTGCAGGCCGGTTTGCTTCTAGCCGGATTTTTTCACCTCCATGGCGATAGCCTATGCTGAAGGATGAATTCAAATGTTTCAGCGCAATTCCCTGACCAAACATTCGTTCAAAACTCAACCAGGATCCATCTTCCAAGTGAGTTGTTGATTCTCCATGCCAAGGAATGTTGACGGCCCGGTGAAGTAATGCTGGCCCGGGCTCCAGCAAATAAGCCTTACCCCGGTATATACGTACTTCTGCAGCAGCCGCTATCTTGATGTGTACAGACTTTCCAATGCCTGCTGTAGTCAGTTGGCTAGATATTTGATTCAGGCGCACCTCGCTCGGCAACTGCACGGCATGCTTACTCAGCCACCATCGCAGCAAATTGCGTTGACGCGGCTTGCTTAATACAGCAAAAAACGACAGATCCAGGCTTTTCTCAACCACACATTGTTCAGCATCTTGAGCAGCCAATTCATCCAGTAACGTATTAGCTTCGGCAAAATGTCGCGCACTGCGTGCCAATGTATCTACAATTGCTGGATAACGCTCCTTTAATTTAGGCAAGGCTTCCAATCGCCACCAGTTCCGGTCAAAAGTGGTGTCAGTATTGCTCTCATCCTCCACCCAATCAAGCTTATACTGCCTGGCATAAGCCAATAGCTGTGCACGACTCAGGTTGAGCAAAGGACGTAATGTTTTTTTAGACGAATCCACACCCGCCATCCCGGACAACCCCTTAACCCCTGCGCCTCGAGCTAACTGAATCAACAGGGTCTCTGCCTGGTCGTCTTTATGCTGCGCCAGACACAACCAATCGGCTTGTACACTGGATAATGCGCGGTATCTTGCCTCTCTGGCAGCAGCCTCCAAGCCCAAACCACTATTTCTACTGACTATCACTTTCTCAAGTAAAAAAGGCACTGCCAATCGAGAACATTCGTCACGGCAGAACGTTGCCCAATTATCAGCATTTGGACTCAATCCATGGTGAACGTGCATGGCCGTCAATTGAAATGAGAGTGATTGTCTGAGTTGACAAAGCGCGTGTAACAACACACAAGAATCCAAGCCGCCGCTATAACCGAGCAGCAGCCTGGACGATGAGGTAACCGGGATTGTTTTCAGCTGCTGCTCGACTTCCAGCAGCACTGGGCACCGCTTATTTTGCTGGGACTTCTTTGAACTTGCCATAACCCATCAGCCTGTCATAGCGGGTTGCCAGCAATTGAGTTATCTTGCGTTTCTGCAGTTGTGTCAGCTGTGTTTTCAACGTTTCGCGCATAGTCTTCATCATGGTTTCCGAGTCGCGGTGTGCACCACCTAAAGGCTCAGCCACGATATCATCTACCAAACCAAGCTCTTTCAAGCGTGGCGCAGTGATTGCAAGTGTCTCGGCAGCCTCGGCAGCTTTGCTTGCACTCTTCCATAAAATGCTCGCACAGCCTTCGGGAGAAATGACAGAATATGTCGCATGTTGCAACATCAGCAACTGGTCCACTACCCCTAATGCCAACGCACCGCCTGAACCACCCTCACCAATGATCACACCGATAATGGGCGTTTTCAACTCGCTCATCACGTACAGGTTCTTGGCAATCGCCTCACTTTGTCCACGCTCCTCTGCTCCGATACCGGGATACGCGCCAGGAGTATCGATAAAGGTGATGATCGGCAAATTGAACTTCTCGGCCAAGCGGTAGAGCCGCAGGGCCTTGCGGTAACCTTCAGGTCTAGGCATCCCAAAATTACGGTACTGACGTTCTTTCACATCACGGCCTTTCTGCTGCCCAATCACCATGACAGGAATACCTTCGAAACGCGCAATGCCGCCGACGATAGCCGGGTCATCTGCAAACAACCGGTCGCCATGCAATTCATTAAAGTCAGTGAACAGTGCTTGAATATAGTCCAGCGTGTAAGGACGTTGAGGATGGCGCGCCACTTGCGAAACTTGCCATGCGGTCAAGCTGCGATATGTATCTTCCAGCAGTTTTTTATTCTTCTTTTGCAGCTGATCAAGCTCTTTGCTGATATCCAACGCATCATGCTCATCATGCGAGACCTGCAAAGCCTCAATACGTTTTTCCAGCTCAGCAATGGATTGCTCAAAATCTAAATAGCTAATTTTCATGCGGCAATAACCTTAATAAACTCTGCTAATTATAAATGATTTTCACATTATCTTTCGAAAGCCAGTGTTCCAATTGCGCGATTAAATCATCATGCAATGCTACTCGCCAATCGTCCCCCAACATCAAGCTGACATGTCCATGTGCATTATGATATTCGACTTTTACAGGACAGCGCCTTATTTCACCGTCACTTAAACGATAAGGCTGCAGGATCGCGCTCAGCTTTGCGGCATCTGACTGGCCATTACAGGCGATCTTCAGCAAACTGGCATATTGGCTCCTCGCCCCAGCCAGATCATATACTTGCCGCGCGCTCACCCGAATCCCATCCGTGAAATCATCGTGACTGATGCGCCCTTCAATAACCAGCAACTGGTCTTCTCTAATCAAGCTGCCAGATTGTGCCAGCAGCTCCGCGCCAACAACCACTTCCACCCGGGCAGCCGCATCATCCAATGTCACGATTGCCATCTTGCCGCGTTGCGTCATGCGGATACGCACCCCCATCACTACGCCGGCGATTAGCTTAGGCTGTTCTTGTGGCGCCAAATCTGCCAGCGAGCCCTTGATAAAGGCGGCCAAGCTGGCTTTGTGCGCCAGGAACGGATGGCCGCTCATATAGAATCCCAGCGCAGACTTCTCTTCCTGCAAAGCTTGCTCAGGCAACCAGGCAGGCACTTCCGGCAAGCTGTGCTGCTGTGTCACCACATCCCCAAAAAGACAATTCTGACCGGCCTGACTGTTACTTTGCTCTGCAGCAGAAATCGCCAAGCTGACACCGGCAAGCAAGGCGGCACGATTCGGTTCCAGCTTATCGAACGCTCCGGCCTTGATGAGCGATTCGATCACTCGGCGATTCACCTTGCGCAGATCCAGCCGTGCACAGAAGTCGAACAGATCCTTGAATGGGCCACTTTCAACACGCGCCGCCTCAATCAGTTCAATCGCTGCCAAGCCGGTACCTTTGATAGCCCCAAGCCCGTACAGTACCTGGTCCTTGCTTAAAGGTTTAAAACGAAATTCACTTTGATTGATATCCGGCGCCAAGACTTCCACACCATTCTGCGCACAATCATCAAAGAACATATGCACGTTATCTGTGTTGTTCATGTCGGCCGACATAGTAGCAGCCAGGAATGCTGCCGGATAATGCATCTTGAGAAATGCTGTCTGGTAGCTCACCAATGCATAAGCAGCAGCATGCGATTTATTGAAGCCATATCCTGCAAATTTCTCCAGCAAGTCAAACAACTCATTCGACTGCCGCTCACTCAGGCCATTTTTGGCCGCGCCTTCGTTGAATATCGCGCGCTGCGCGACCATCTCTTCCGGCTTTTTCTTACCCATCGCACGGCGTAGCAAATCGGCTCCACCCAAGCTGTAACCAGCGACTACTTGGGCAATCTGCATCACCTGTTCCTGATAGACCGCGATACCATAAGTCTCTTTCAGGATAGGCTCTGTGGAAGGATGCGGGTATTCGACGCGCTGCTTACCATGTTTACGCCGGCAGAAATCCGGTATCAGGTCCATCGGGCCTGGGCGATATAGCGCCACCAAAGCGATGATGTCCTCGAAACAGTCTGGCTTTGCCTGCTTGAGCATATCCTTCATGCCGCGCGACTCTAATTGGAACACCGCCGTCGTATTGGCTCTCTTCAGCAAATCAAAAGTCGCCTTATCATCAAGAGGCAAGGCTTCCAAACTCAAGGCAGGAAGCCCTTCCTGGGCACGTTGCCGATTGGCGCTCTCTATCGCCATCGCAAGAATAGTCAGCGTTCGCAATCCCAAGAAGTCAAACTTGACCAGCCCAACTGCCTCGACATCATCCTTGTCATACTGGCTGACCAGACTTTCACCATTCTGCTGGCAGTAAATAGGTGAAAAATCAGAGATCTTGCCAGGCGCAATCAACACGCCGCCCGCGTGCATGCCAACATTGCGTACCAAACCTTCCAGACGCAAGGCCAGTTCCAGCAACTCTGCCACCTCTTCTTCTTTTTCACGGCGTTCCTGCAGTTGCGGTTCTTTCTCCAGCGCAGATTGAAGCGTGATCCCAAGCTCCAATGGGACGAGCTTGGCAATACCGTCCACAAAGTTAAATGGCAAGTCCAGTACACGCCCCACATCGCGGATCACCGCCTTGGCTGCCATGGTACCGAAGGTAGCAATTTGTGAAACGCTACCTAGACCATATTTCTGTTTGACGTAGTCGATGACGCGGTCGCGCCCTTCCTGACAGAAATCGATATCGAAGTCAGGCATGGAAACACGTTCAGGGTTGAGAAAGCGCTCGAACAGCAGGTTATAACGCAACGGATCCAGATCAGTGATGCGCAAACTGTATGCTACTAGCGAGCCTGCGCCGGAACCACGACCCGGCCCCACCGGCACACCATGGGTCTTCGCCCAATTGATGAAATCCGCCACAATGAGGAAATACCCAGCAAAGCCCATCTGGTTGATGATCTGGCACTCGAAAGCCAGACGCTTTTCATATTCCGGTGTCTTTTCAATACGCCTGGCTTCATCCGGATACAATTCGGCCAAACGTTCCACCAAGCCTAACTGGGATTGCGCAATCAGATAGTCGTTCAAACTTTGCTGATCTGGTGTAGGAAAATCCGGCAAATAGTTCTTGCCCAGCGTCAGCGTCAGATTGCAACGCTTGGCTATCTCCACACTATTCTGCAAAGCCTCAGGCATGTCGGCGAACAGCGCTTGCATTTGCGCCTGCGTCTTAAAATATTGCTCTTCGTTGAAGTTTTTCGGACGTCGCGAGTCCGCCAGCATGTAGCCTTCGGCGATACATACCCGCGCCTCATGCGCCTTAAAGTCATCTGGGGTAATGAACTGAATCGGTTGCGTAGCTACCACGGGCAGATCCAGTTTTGAGGCCACCTGCACCGCCATCGACACCAGATGCTCCTGTTGTGATTGCGCTTGTGGAGCCGCCGCTCGCTGTATTTCGATATACAGGCGATTGGGAAATACACTAGCCCAGAAACTTGCCGATTTCTCGGCTAAAGCCATGTTATCCAGCCTTAAGGCGGCCTGAAACTCACTGTGAGTGCCGCCAATCAGCATCAGCAAACCATTGCTGTCTGCCTGCAGCCACTCCGGCTTGATCTCAGCCCTGCCCTGATGCTGGTTCTCGAGATATGCCTTGCTTAAGAGTTCAGACAGCAAGCGATATCCGGCATTATCCTGTATCAACAACAAAGCCCTGAATGGCTGCTCACGCTTTAACGGGTTCTCCAGCCACACATCACAGCCAAGCACAGGCTTGATGCCTTTGCCACGGGCGGCTTTATAAAATTTGACTGCGCCAAACAGATTGTTCAAGTCCGTGAGCGCCAAGGCTGGCATCTCATCAGATTTTGCAGCCGTCACATAGTCATCAATACGTACGATACCATCGAGAATGGAATACTCGCTATGGCAACGCAAGTGTACGAACTTGGGTGCTGTTCCGGTGGCTTGCAGGGATGATTCCATACGTCATATTTTACCTGCGCAGCAAAAAATTGCGCGGCAAAATTACAAAAAAGCCGCTAAAAAATTAGCGGCTTCTGGAATACAAATGAACAGTTATCAGTGATGCGTATGTGTAGTTGCAATCAACTCATTGATTTTACTCAGCAACTCCTCATCCTGCACCGGCTTGCCAAAGAAGGCGTTCACCCCAATTTCGCGCGCCGCATTTTGATGCTTGTCAGCCGTGCGCGAGCTAATCATGATCAAGGGGGTTTTAGCCGTTCTCACATCATCGCGGATATTGCGTGACAAACCAAAGCCATCCAGGCGGGGCATTTCAATATCCGTCAAGATGACATCCGGCACGAAATCTTGCAGCAACTGCATTGCATCCATCCCATCTTTGGCCGATACCACGTCAAATCCGGCACGCTCCAGCAGGCGTCCTAACACTTTACGCATCGTCAATGAATCATCCACTACCAAAGCACTTAGCTTCATCAACTCCACCGGGGCTTCAGCCATCGCGCCTTTGACGACGACACTGCCTACCGACAATATCTCGCGATTGGCGATTTGAACAGGATTGATGATCAGCACAATCTGCCCGTCCCCCGCCACAGTCGCCCCGGTAATGCCTGGCACCCTGGCAAGCTGCGGCCCGATCGGCTTCATGACCACCTCCTGGTTACCTATCACCTCATCCACATGCAATGCCAGATGATATGTACCGCTACGCAACAGCAGCACGGACACATATGCATGATCCTCTGGCTGATGCTCCTGGTGATCCAGCAGCTTGGATAAATAATGCAGCGGATACTGCTTATCCGCCCATTGGATCTGCCCATGTTTATAGGCTTCAATCAAATCTGCGCGCTTGATCTTTTGCGCGAGTTCAATCATAGCGACAGGCAATGCATAATGATTATTGCCAGAACGCACCATCAAAACCTGTGCGACAGAGAGTGTCACAGGCAAATGGATATCAAACAATGCGCCCTTGCCAAACTCACTGGTCAGATCCACACGTCCACCAAGACCAC
>JAKOWL010000141.1 GCA_029781535.1 Pseudomonadota bacterium | reverse complement strand
ACACCGGCGTTGCTTTTTAACGCGTTTTCCGGAAAGAAACGGAGGCTGATGGTGAACCGCAAAGGAATCCAAGGTGAAGCGCTTGCCAAAGCATACCTGATGAACTTAGGTTTGGAGATTTTGGACACGAATTACCGAACGCGACAAGGTGAGGTGGATATCATCGCTCGCGACGGAAAATTACTGATTTTTGTGGAAGTCAAGTCGCGTACATCCGATGCTTTTGGGCTGGGCCGAGAAGCGGTAGATCGGCGTAAATGCCGACGAATTGCACTGGCCTCTCAGGATTATTTGCAAAAAACGCATTTAGAAGAATCACCGTGCAGGTTTGATGTTATTGAAATTCGTTTTGAAAATAAGACATTGCCATCCGTGTTGCATATTCCAGGAGCCTTTGATTTGAATGATTGCATGGCTTGATTAAAAATAGATACACAGCTTGGGATCTGTATCAAAAAGGATTTCTGCAAGGGTTTGTGGAATACCCCGCTTCAAGCGCTTATTTCCGGTTTTTCAAGCAGCCTTGCCGAAAGCGCCAAACAACGCGAGGTGATTGCATCTATGCGCAAGTGCTGGTTATGGTTGATTGTTGTATTGGTAGGGATGCTACCATTTTTTTCAGTTCACGCACAGGATAACCTGCTTAACAATGCTGGCTTTGAACAGCAACAGGCAGATCAAAAGCTGCCAGAGGGTTGGGCCGCTTCCGGCTGGGAATGGCCTTGCGAGGGTTGTTCCATATCTCAAGTAACGCTTGAGGATGGCAATAAAGTTGTATGGCTCCAAGCGCTAACACCCAATGATATGCGTGTAGAACAAACAGCATCTGTTGAACCGGGAGCGATTTACAAGCTATCCGGAAGAATCCGTTTGGATACACCGGCGACGGTGGGTGGTGCTAGTATATCGGTACTGGGCAGCGGTGCCTATTTTCAGCAAATTACCGACACGCAGGGACAATGGCAGGATTATACAGTTTATGGACGTACGGGAAACGACCAGACGACCTTGACTGTTCTGGTCAGGCTAGGGATGTACGGGAGCTTGGCACAAGGGAGTGCCTATTTTGATGATGTAGTTCTTACAAAGGTTGGACAAGCACCACCGGGGAAGTCGGTGCTATCCTTCGGAGAGCAAAAGCCGGAACAAACTAGCTTCTGGAAGCCTTTTCTTGATTGGATTGAACAACTTGAGCTTCTGGATCTTGTACCATGGCTCACTTTGGTATCAGCAGCTGTTTTTATGCTCATATACGCTTTGTTTATGCGTAGAAATAGCCTTGAGCTAATCGAGGATTCCAGCTTCAAAGGAATTTACTGGGGTGCGATTGCGCTCGCGTTGATACTTCGGTTGGTATTGGCCTATACAATAGTGGGTTACAGCGGGGATTTGCATACATTCCAATTTTGGGGCTTTCGGCTTGTGGATGTCGGGCCGCCGGATTTTTATTTTGATACCACGCAACAAGCCTTTATCTTTGCAGATTATCCCCCAGGGTATATGTATGTGCTTTGGATGCTGGGGGGTATTGCCCGCATTTTGGGGTTGGAAGGCCAGAGTTCATACTTATTGTTTAAACTGCCGGCTATTGTTGCAGACCTCTTGGCGGGCGCTTTGTTGTACCACATGGCAAAGGGTCGGTTGGGAAAAACCGCAGCATTTGGCTTGGCGATGATTTGCTGGTTTGGTCTGGTGACGATCGCTGATTCGGCTATCTGGGGACAAGTGGATATGGTGCTTGCGCTGATCCTGCTGAGCATGATTTTCTTGATGACAAAGAGAAAGATTTTATCAGCAACGCTTGTGATGGTATTGGGCGTTTTGGTAAAACCTCAAGCCTTGATGTTATCGCCCATATGGTTGCTATTTATAACCGGAGTTTTGATAGATGCCATTAAAACCCGAAAGGATAGCGGAAGTGCGGCATTTCGGGAAACACTCACCAGCTTGGTCATTTCCATTGGTGCAGCCGCTGCGCTGTTTATTGCACTTGCTTTGCCGTTTATCATCCATCATCCTTGGAATTTTATCATCGATAAGTATCTTGATACTTTATCCTCATATCCATATGCGTCTGTTAATGCCTATAACCTATTTGCACTCTTGGGTGGAAACTGGGTTCCTCAAAGCAATGTTCCGTTTTTAATCAGCTGGCAGGATTGGGGATCTGTGGCGATTGTCATAGCGGTCGCGGGTTCATTGCTATACTTGCGCCATCGTCGCCCACGGGACTTGTTTTTGGTAGGTGCATTTATTGTTGTGACAATGTTTGTACTAGGTGCACGGATGCACGAAAGGTATCTTTTCCCTGCGGTGGTACTGCTTTGGGGTGCTTTTGCCGTTACACGGGATAAACGGATACTCTGGTTATCATTTTTATTTGGCTT
>JAKOWL010000136.1 GCA_029781535.1 Pseudomonadota bacterium | reverse complement strand
GATTTTTTCAAAGCGGCAATCATTGAGAAGGGCATATCCGGCGATAAACTGGAGAACTTCCTGCCGCTTAGGGTCGCCAGCGGTGACTTCCTCCAAAAATTGTTCCCAGCGCGGACAGGTGGCTTTGGGGTTATAAGCGTATGGGAGTTGAATAGAACAGAAATCTTCTTCGCGATGTTCACGGAAAATACCAGTGTCAATCTCCAAAGTACCATTAATAAAATTCATTACAGGCTTGCGGTCGAACTCCTGCGTAGACACCAGCATTGCGCGCAGGAGCTTTGTGATGGGTTCGAGCTTGCCGCCGGACGTAAATGAACCAAGCGCGTCAGATATGTAGTCATGAATCACCTCATCTTTGAGAAGTGTCCACTTGCCACAGGGCAGATACTCATAGAATCCCGCTCCGGCAATGTACAGTAATCGGTGCCGCTCGATAATCTCATCAACAATCACAGGCTCAGGCGGGGCACGATAACACGCATTTTGGACTTCCTTGAGCCACGCCTTGTTGTATCGATCCTCCTTCTCAATTACCGAAATCAACTCAGCGATTTCGGCCTTATCGAGCATACGGGCGGCTTTGTACGCGAACGCCCTGAATTCATCCTTACTCTCACAGGATTTTGCAAGAAACTGTATTCCATCCTGCAATTTTAAGTCTCTTATCTCGTTTCCATCTGCATAATAATCCGAAATGTCTTTATATTTATTCGGAATTTCCGCGACAGCGAAGCGTATGCGGTGGTTGAACAGAATCTCACCGAAGTCGCGGGTAAACTTGCGTCCGGCTTCATCATTGTCAAAGGTAAGTACTACTTGCTTGTAGTCTTTGGCAATGGCGAGCACGGATTTAAGCGTTTCTCGGCCAAAATAACCGCCCATCGTGGCAAGCACGGGCAATCCGCTTTGATCGAGTGCAAGTGCGTCAAACGCGCCCTCAGCGATATACAGCGTGTCGCTCTGACGGTCAAGCGTGTGCAAGCCCCACGGCTCGTATTCGGTAATTTCATCAATGGGCGGCTTGAGGTATTTTGGCTGCTGCTCTGGGCGCAAAGCGCGAGCTACCCAGCCGATTACATAACCGTTTTTGTAGGCGGGTATTGCAATGCGCCCGGCGGCGAAGTTGTGTTTTTCCTCGCCGCGGACAATTACGCTCACACCCATGCCAGTGTAGCCTATGCGGAGACGATTGATGGTTTCGTCCGTTATGCGCCGACTGCGCAGATATTCTCTGTCCTGCGGGCGCAGGGCTTCGTGCCATGTTTGGATAAGTGATACTCGGCTCTGCACCCGTTCCTTCCAGTCTGTATAGTCTTTGGTGTTGAGCACACCTGTCAACCGCGCAAGCTCGCGGATGGCTTGTCCTCGGTCGCCGTTAAACTGCGTCAGTGCGCATAAGTCTATTACATCGCCACTTTGCCCGGACACAAAGTCATGCCAATAGCCTTCATGCACTATAAAGGCTGTTTTGTTGTCTGCGCCTGGGCGCAGGGGCGAGCAGCATCGGTCGCCATCCTTGCGCACGGGCAAACCTATTCGCTGGGCGTAGTCAAGGCAGGTAATGCGGGATTTGATTTGAGCAATGTCAAACATTTGTTATGTTCCTTTACATAGGAAATCGGAATATTGTGTTTTTCGGCATATTCTTTTTCCATACGACAGCCTCTGCTGTTTTCCCATCCTTCGCACAGCCATAGTTCGTCACAGCGGCTTAATACTTCAAAGCAGTGTTCCATGCCTCGCTCATAAGGCATTATGTTATAGAGGAACCCTGTCGCGTGGAGTGGGCTATAAAACGTATAATTGTCGGGCAACACGGCGAGTAGCTTTTTGATGATGGTTTCGACGCGCTGGGCGTTTTCTTGTTTGCCGCCGAAAGGGTGAGCTATGTAGATTAACTTCATGTGCTATCCACCTTTTTCGCAAATGGCAAGTCAATCATTTCAGGCCTATGCTTCTGCGTCCACATGGCGCACAGCAAATTCCAAACGAAAGCCCTATCATGCGGCTCGTCCCGATCACCTCTGCGGTGCTTGAGGTAATGGCGCACCGCAGAGTCTATGTAACAGTGCAGGGGGATGCCCTTTTCCCAATTTCTGTCACCGTATTTGTGTGCCCCATCTTCAAATTGCTTGGACACTTCAAGGAGCATGGTGTAGCAATCCCATTCTTCCATAGCGCAAAACTCTTCGATTGCGCGCCACAGGCTTGCCGGATTGCCTTGATGTATGTAATCGTCGATATATTCAAGGATTTCGTCCATGTAGTAGTAGGCAATCACATCAAGGGGCAGTAGATCGCAACGGCCTTTTCCAACTGCTATGTCCCGCACCGCCCCGCTCGGGAACTCTCTGCGTTCGCCGCTATCAAGAATAGTGCTCATTTATTCCACCTCCAAATCATCAAACACAACCGGAATTTTCTCTTTGAACTCAGCCAGCAGCGGCACTGTCAACTCCCGCATCTGCGGGTGGGCTGCCTTAGATGTTCTCAACTTGAAGAAGTGTCGCCACTCGCGGAGGTTGGCGGTCATCACAAGTTCAGTTTTCAAACTGTTTGGCAGAACCGCCCTTGCTTCTTCTGG
>JAKOWL010000126.1 GCA_029781535.1 Pseudomonadota bacterium | reverse complement strand
TAGATCGCATTGATAGCGAAGACGCAAAAAACATGGGCTACTATTACAAGAACGGCATGGGCGAGGCTTTGTTCGATTACCGTTTGCCCATTTCGCGTGTGGTACCCATTCGCAAAGATACCGTGAAGGACGGCAAAATTTTGCCCATGGACGACATGGTGGAAGTTATAAAAAAACAGTATTTGATTGTTATTACCGACTGCGCCTGCCGCAAGGTAGCCCGCTTTGGCAAGCCCTGCAAGTGCGGAGAAACCTTAAACCGCTGCATGTTCTTTGGCGACTCCGCCCGTTTCTATCTGGACCAGAACATTGGCAACACCAGGGTAATCACCACCGAAGAAGCACTGAATATTGTTAAAGAGAATGATGAACTGGGGCTGTTCCTGATGACCGGCCATTCCATTGAGCCCAGCTCCATGTGCTCTTGTGCAGGTTGCCATTGTGGTATTTTGATGGCTGCCAAAATTTCAGTTCGCAGCGGACCTAAGCCCGGCAAACAAACCTTTGACCGCTGGGGCAACTACAAATGTGTAAAAGATATGGACAAATGCATACAGTGCGGCATTTGCATCACCCGTTGCCCCATGCGCGCCCACAGGAAGAATTCGGAAGATGAGAGCAAAGTGGAATACAATCCTGCGCTGTGCATTGGCTGCGGCCTATGTGTAACCACTTGTGCCCAGGACGCTCTGATTTTGGAGCGTAAACCGGACAACGAGCTGAGTATTCCTGAACACCGCCTGCCCTATGACAACTTTGACCGAATGGCAATTGAAAAAGCGGAAGTGGACGCCATGCGTGCTGCCATGGCGCAGGATGATGAATAGTTATGCATGAACTCCCGGTCACAAAAAACATTTTATCGATTGCTTTAAAATATGCCGAGAAAAATAAGGCAAAAAAGATTAAGGCTATTTACTTACGCATTGGTGTGCTGCGCGATGTGCAAGAGGACTGGCTGCGTCGTTACTTTGCCTATATTAGCAAGGATACCATTGCTGAAGAAGCCAAATTGTATGTGATGCCGGAGCCTTTAATTTTGGTATGCAACAACTGCGGAGAACAGTTTGGCATTGATTTGCACGATTTTGTAGACGCTGACGAAATTGCATGCCCCGCCTGTAAGCAAAGTGATTACTACATGGAGTCCGGAACGGAGTTCATCATCCAAAGCATCGAGATTGAGTGACAAATTGGT
>JAKOWL010000119.1 GCA_029781535.1 Pseudomonadota bacterium | reverse complement strand
CACAGCCCCAGGCGTAGGCAACACTGGATGTTTCGTTATCTGACCAAGACGCTCCATTCCAGGTGCGTGGATTATGTGCCTGTTAAAAGCCTCATGAATTAAGCGTCTTAGCGGCTCTATATTCAGCACATCGACTTCTGGAAAGATGTTTTCAGCGATTTCAACGCGGCCCGCCCCAAAGATTTCGACCACGGGGCGCTGTAAATCAACGTTACCAGCATACAAAACTGGGATGTTTAAGCCCATGTCTGCCAATTTATGGGCATTTTCAAGGACGGTATGCCTTTCACCGTGGTCAACCCCACCGGCAAGCAAGATTAGATTTGGAGAAATGCGTTTAATATCATCAAGTTGATAAGCATCTAGCGGTCCAACTGTTACAAGCTTGACGATTGCACCAGCACCTAGGGCCGCTTCCTTGGCGGCTCTGGCGGTCATTGACGCGGTTAGCCCATGAACAGTCATCCGCAGGCCACCAGCAGCAGAGCTGTTTATAAAAATCTCGGCCTGATCCCAAGGCTGCTTCAAGTCCGCCAGCGCCTGATCAACCCCAATCCCAACATCCGCCAAGGACGTCGGTGCAAATCCCCTGGCAATCGCCGAAAAACCGCCGCCTGGCAGGCGTGCAAACCCAATCACCTTTGTGATGGTAGATCCGACTTCAATGGTCAGGACCTCAATAGTCACAAAACCCCCACCAAGTTCACCGCATCGAGCGTAATGCTTTTACCATGGCGTTAACCACGTGCAAACCCTTTGTACCTCGTCCAAAGGTTGCATCAAGGCCAGTTTCCTTTGCCATTTCCCGGTTCACCTGAGTGCCACCTGCAATCAGGATCACTTTATCTCGAATTCCCTTTTCAATACACAGTTCTGCAAGCTTTCTCATCTGGGCGCGGTGGACATCGTTGTGGCTGATAATCGTGGATATCAAAATCGCATGAGCGCCAGTTTCGATGGCCGCATCCACAAGCTTGTCCACTGGCACCGACGTCCCCAGGTAGTTGTACTTCACGCCATATTTTTCGATTCCACCAT
>JAKOWL010000101.1 GCA_029781535.1 Pseudomonadota bacterium | reverse complement strand
GCCATCCGCAATATCGGTGGCGCCTGCCAGCAAGAAAATCCATACAGCCCAATCATGCAAAGGCGCAATAAAAAAGAACGCCACAAAGACACCAACAAGCAGGAAACGCAATACCGTCAGCAGATTGGGTACATTTAACCATCGATATGGGGTGGGCGTCGCCATCATCGTCAACTCCTGCATCATATCGGATACCCTGAGGTTCTCGATGAGCTCACAATTGCTCATTGTGTATTATGATGTATTGTAGCACAATGTGACAAAGTCTGACAATAAGCATCATAGGGCATACACCTGTAATATTGCCGCGCATTAACCGCATCCCATGCTCATTGCTTGAGCGGAATAATCAAGGTTTGCTCATGATCGATCTCTGCATGCAAACTCATGGTCTTTATCTGGGTTAATGTTTGTACACGAACACGCCACAACCCATAGCCTAGTGGTTGCAATGCCAAGCTCCCGTTTGCCCCATTTTCAGTTGCCCATTCTACCGTGGCTGATTGTATTGATTGCCCTGGGCGTGTGATCAGATATACAAAGCCTGTCGGGCTGATTCCCGCATAAGCTGGCGTCGTCGTGATCTCCTGGGGCTGATCTTTGAACACTGCTACTGCACTGCCTGGTGTAAGTATAGTTGCGTCATCAATCTGCAGATGACGTTTGGACAAAAGGTTCTGCAGATGATAAACCGATTGGCCCAGGGTATAGGAACCATCCAGCTGCTTGTGCATCCCGTATACCTGCAATACTTGCTCGAGTGTCCAATACCCGCCGGCAAAGCGAATGGCATCCGGCTTAGCACCTTCGATATATACAAATGCGCTTTGCCTGCTGAGCTTATAAAGATAACTCCTCAGGCCACCGCCGCTGAGTAATCCATTTTCGCTCTGGAACGAAACGCCTCCGGTAGTATTATCCAGATTGATGGTAAAATACAAGGGCTCACCTGCTGCGATACGTAAAAGCTGTCTGCCTGTTAACAGCAATGGACGTTGGTAGATAGAATTAGTTACCGCAGCGGCTTTGGAGGGTAATACTTCACCTGGCTGTATGCGGGAGGTTATACCGGATGATATTCGATACAGAAATTCATTTCCCAACCAGACATCAAATGTGATATTGACATTGGTAGCCGTTGCCTGGCCCCTATTTTCTGCTTGCAAGTTTAAAGTGACTGTAAAATTGGCATTATCCGTTTCATCCAGCAACTGGGCCATTTGCTCCGCGGTCAGCCCTGTCTGCAGTGTAAAACCAGATGCTTCTCGGCTAAAAGCGGCATCCCTGCCCGCTGAATAGGAGACGGCTTTCATGACACGTGCTTGCCCTGATGCCCATGAATCGTTCAGCTGTGCTTGCATAGGCGTAACGGAGACTTCTGTCAGTACAGCACGCAGATCCGGATAGGCTGGTATGAGCGGGTTTGCATTGGCGTTTGCGAAATCGGTGTTTTTAGAAGCGGCGATTGCTTCCTCCTGATCCCCATATACATCCCCGTCTGTGCTATAACGGGCTGGATCGGTTCGGAAAAAGCCTATACTTTGCTCCGGAGATCTT